>JAGQPW010000100.1:0-13475 GCA_020426515.1 Planctomycetaceae bacterium
TGGGTCTCCCCACGGTGGTTTCTGCCGGCGGTGCCTCAGCCTGCGCGGCTGGCTGCGCGATCGGGGCGGCTGAAGATCGAGATCGTCAGCCACTGTTGGAAGTACGCGCATTTGCAGGACTACCAGCTCAGTTCGCTGGTGTTGTATCCGCCGCAGGACTGCGACGTCACCATGACGGTCTTCTATTGCCCGGAAGACCCAAAGACCAGCACGCTACTGGAGTTCTTTGACCAGCAGACACCTGCCAATGTCACGTGGAACTGGCAATCGCTTCCGAAGGAACAGCTCTTCCGACGCGGCATCGGTCGCAACCTTGCGGCAAAGGCCACACAGGCCGACTGGATCTGGTTCACCGATTGCGATCAACTGTTCCACCAGGGCTGCCTCGATGCTCTCAATCGAGAATTGCAGGGGCGGAATGATCTGCTGGTGTTTCCCACTACGGTCAGCTGCACGCGACTCCTTGAGGATGACGATCAAGTGCTTACCGCGACCAGCAAGCCAGCTGTGGTGGATATCGATCCCAACCAGTTCGAACCACAGACGCATTCACGGGCCATTGGCGCCCTGCAGGTCTTGCACGGCGATGTGGCTCGTCAGGTCGGATATTGCGATGCCATCAAATTCTACCAGCAACCGGTTCAGCGCTGGCACAAGTGCTACGAGGATCGCGCTTTGCGGTGGCTGCTGGGCACACAAGGCGTGCCCATTGATGTTCCCGGAATTTTCCGTATCGAACATGTCCACAAAGGACGCTACGCCTCGCAAGACGGTCAGCCGAATCTGACCCGCCGGATTGCCGCCAAGATCGCTCCCCGCGACATCCATCGCATTGGAACCGGCTTGCGTGATGCGGCTTGAGTGAACCGTCGTTGCATCAGACTTGCCAATTCTGCTACTTAGCAGTTTCGTGGCGGATTGCTGGTGAACACATCGGCGATGTCGTCTGATCAGTGTCAACATTCCTCGCATTCCCAAAGCTGACATGGCCAAGCGGAAGTCTGCCGCGACGCGGAAGTACTGGCTCTTCAAGTCTGAACCCTCGTGCTACTCCATCGACGATCTGGAGCGTGATGGCACGACGTTTTGGGACGGTGTGCGGAACTATCAGGCCCGCAACATGCTGCGGGATGAAATTCAGCCGGGCGACCGCGTACTGTTCTACCACAGCAATGCCGATCCAATGGCCATTGCCGGCACGTGCGAAGTTGTGAAACCGGGCTATCCCGACCACACCGCCTTTGATCCTGCAAGCGACCACTACGACGCCAAGAGCAATCCTGACAAACCCACCTGGTTCATGGTCGACGTCAAGTTGCTCAAGAAGTTCAAGCAACCTGTGACACGCGAAGTCCTGAAGGAATGCGAAGCACTTCAGGACATGATGCTGTTGCGCAAAGGATCACGGCTGTCGATTCAACCCGTCACCGTCGAGGAATGGCAAGCGGTTCACAAACTCGCCGGAGTGAAGGCGTAGATATTTCCCTTCGGTCTCAGCAACCGCATTACTATGAAATTCTTCCTGTCCCGGTTGCCAAAAATCCTGCTGGGCGTTGTCGTCACCGCTTTTTGCATCTGGCTGGCCATTCGCCCCATCCTGGGCGAACAGGATACCTGGTCCCAGTTTGGCAAGGAATTCAGTCAGGCCGACTACACCGGTATCCCGCTGATTCTGCTGCTGCTGTTTATCTTCTACTGGTTGAAGGCCTGGCGCTGGCGACTTCTGCTGGCCCCCGTCGCCGACTACAAGCCGATGCGGGACCTGTTCTCTCCCATCATGATTGGCTTCGCCTTCAACAACGTGCTGCCGCTGCGAATGGGCGAGTTTGTGCGCTGCTACGTGTTCGGCAAGCAGCAGAATCAATCAATGACGATGACCATTTCCACGGTCTTCCTGGAGAGAGTTTTCGATTCGATTGCCATTCTCATTTACCTGGCCGTTGGCCTGTCCTTTGTCCCACCGCGGGAACCAATGATTCGCGTGGCTGCATGGAGCTTTGGCGGCGTGATGGGAGTGCTGGCCCTGGGAGGTGTTGCCTACCTGATCTGGACGAAGCCCATGGTGGCCATTACGGAATGGATTCTGGCCCGGATGGTGTTCATCCCGGAAAGCTTGCGAAACCGCATCTGCCGCATGCTGGAGAGTGGCGCTGAAGGACTGGCCTGTCTAAAGAGCGTGCGTCTCGTCCTGGGATTGCTCATCATTTCCTTTGTAAAGTGGCTGCTTAACGGCGCGATCATTCTGTTGTCGCTCCGGGCATTTCACATCGAACTGACCCCCATTGTGGCACTCACGCTGCTGGGAGCTGTGGCTCTGAGTGTGTCACTGCCCACGGTGCCCGGCTACTTTGGCGTCGTTCAGGCGGCCTTCAGCACCACGCTGGCGGGACTGGTCACGAACATGCACGCCGTGCTGGCCGCCTCGATCTATTACCACCTGGCCAACTTCATCCCGGTCACGCTGCTGGGGCTGATTCTGTTCAACCTGTCGGGCATCAGCCTGAAGCAGATTGAGGACGCCAAGGATCATGAAGTCGAGCTCGAAGAGGCTCCACTTGCCGATGACTCCGGCGTGCCTCGGCCCTGAGTGCGGGCTTCCAATCCACAAGGTGGCCGTCCATTCTCGGATGAACATGCCCCCTGCCGAGCTGCATTCAGTCTCCCAGGACACGGAGGTCGAGTGTGGCCACTATTCTGATCCTGTTTCTCTGGCGACGTGAATAACCACGTCCAACAAAAAGAAGCGGGAGATCCGTTCGCGCTCCCCCCGGCGCCCGAACGTGATCTCCCGCAATGACTCTCAGCGCGGACGCGTCCTTCTTGTGTTGATCCGACGCCTGCGGGCAAACCTGGCTTCCTCACGATGACCGCAAGGCATAACATGCCATTGATGCGTGTGCCGTGGGCGCGTCCCCCAGTCAGAATCAATCCCCAAATGGTATCCCGAATTGTTCAGTGACCAGACGCGTGGAACACCGGACACGTACATGACAAGTTGCATTGTGACGATCGTCCGTTGTACGACAGCTGATACATGAAATCTTGGCCGGTCTGTGCAAAACCACGGAAACTCACTGATCTTCGAGTCCAGTCGCCGGTTCCCGACTTCCACTGTCCGATCAATGTCAGCAGGTCTTGCCGATCGATGTCTCATCCGAAAGTTCAACTGATGGAACAGACTCCGGGTCAACGGTCGATTCCCGAATTGATCGCACGGGCAAGAAGTGGCGATCCGGCAGCGCGGGAGCGGCTGTTTGAGTGCTGTCGCAATTACATCGCGATCATCGCCCGCACCAAGGTCGAAACATGGATGCGGGCCAAATTTGATGGGTCCGATCTCGTTCAGCAGACCATGCTCGAAGCCTATCAGGCGTTTGATCAGTTTGAAGGGCAGACTGAGGAAGAGTGGCTGGTGTGGCTGAAACGCATTCTGACCCACAATACACAAGATGCGATCCGGCATTTCCGGACAAGCAAACGTGATGCCGGACGGGAACGCTCCAGCGCTTCGACATCTTCGAGCGACAGCGATGTCCGCTCACCGGAACCTGAACTCGATCTGCCAACCCCCAGCCGCATCATGATGCGGCAGGAAGAGGATCTTGCCCTGGCAAATGCCATCGCCCAACTCATTCCTGATCATCAGGAAGTCATTCACCTGCGCAGCCTGCAGAGGCTGCCCTTCGACGAGGTCGCCGTGCGGATGGGTCGTACGCGTCCCGCAGTACAAATGTTGTGGATGCGGGCCATCAAGAGGCTGGAGAGTTTGCTGTCCCAGGAGTAACCGGAGACTCCTGGCGAATCCGTTTGAGCACAATGAAGTACTGCCCGGTCTCCAGCGGCAGCAGTTCCCATTCGTCTGGCGACTCGCGCAATTCACGGATCGACTGAAGCAAACCCGGATCTCGAAGGATTTCCTCCCGCCGCAATTCGCTATAGCGATGCCCGGTATCGATCACGATGTAGTCGGTATCTGTCGGAACTCGATCCTCGTAGTTCGCCACCTTGCGCGGATACTTGCTGTAGTCGTAAGAGCGTTCGCAATGGGTAAACCGCGGATGCACAAAGTCGGTGGATGCTACGCGAGCCGAATGCGGAATGGCGTCGGCGACCGGAGCGAACATTCTGGCCCGCTCTCCCGGCACGTAGAGCGTCCGCCAATAGAACGGGCGTTCTGCGTCCCAGAACTGCAAACTGCACGGAGCCATGCTGAACACCACCGCCGTCGTCACGCAGCAGGCGAACGCGAGTCCCGTTTGCTGAACGGCCAATGCCGGGCGATCGGGGACCGAACTCAGTTCCTGCTTTGTGAACCAACTGGGACACAGGTCCTGCCAGCGTCTCCCGGAACCGGCGGCAGCGGCCCAGAAAAGAATCGGAATCAACGGAGCATGGAAGTGATGGAACGGCCCCGGCGTGGTCTTCACCAGTTCGTTCAGGCAGAGCGTCAGAAACAACGGCAGTGCAGTGAGTAGACGGCCAGGTGATCGCAACGGCAATCCCATCAGTGGAACGAGCAGGTACAACGCATACAACGTCGACCCCAGCGTCACGAACAGCGAAAACGTCCGCAAAGGATGAAACAGCATCGTCTGCACAATCTCGGTCGGCGTTGCACCGAGCGCCTGAAAGTAGGCGGCGTAGTGGACGTTCTCCCAGTTGCGAAACCAGGGAATCAGCACCTTCACTACGAGCAGCAGGTACGCGGTCAGCAAGGCTGCATGAGCCAATCCCCAAAACATACGAAAACGCTTTTCGCGCCGCCCGAGGTCGGTCCGCCGCCACGCATCAACCGCCAGCCACAACCCCACTGGAGCCGTGACGATGGCAAAGTCTTCTTTGCAGGAGAGTAGGAAGAACAACAGCACCAGCGATGTTTTCCATCGCCCGGTCTCCAGAGCATCGAGCCACCACAGCATCAAGGGGACGCCGAATGCGATGGGTCGGAAGGTCTTCAGGTCGATGGCGATGTCGAGGTAATGCACTCCAAACCAGCACAAGTATGCCGCCGACAGCAGATAACCCGCCAGGCGGGACCCCGAATGACGCAACGTGAGTCGATAGATCGGCAGGATGGCCGAAGCGAGTGCCAGCGACTCGCAAAGTTCCAGCAGCAGATGCGACGGCCACAGCGCATGCAGTGGAACCAGAAACAAATGCACGAACTGAATGTGTTCTCCCAGAAAAAGTCCCTGATCGAGATAGCTGCGGAATCCCTTGCCGTGCTCGAAGTTCCAGAGATGCTCCTCGTACATTGCTGAGTCGCCATGCGGAATCTGCAAGTTGAACCACAACCCCCAGTTCATGCTGACGAAAACCAGCAGATAACCAAGAATCATCGCGGCAAGCACAACATTCGAATTCCAGGACTTTGAGGATGCCGAGTCGTCGGAAACGCGCCCCGCCATCCAGACCGCATGCCCCATCCCGGCCAGAACGACGGGGAGTACGAGTGGCGCGGTGATCATCAGCAGCGACAACAATCCCGACCAGCCCTGAATGGAGGCCACCAGCCAGCCAGCCGACCAGCCAAAGGCAATGAGGCCCCAGCAGCCAATCCAATTGCCCATGCTGAGTACGCGGTCCTGTCGACTCATTCCTCCCCAACGGGACCGCCAGGTCCCCAGAGCCACGAGGCAGCCCAACAGCAGCGTCAGCAGTCCACCCACAGATTCCATAGGAACAAGTCCCCTGAACTCCCCCTCCTGAAGCAGCAGTTCGCCACCCAGAGCGTTGAGAGCGGTTTCCCATGCCGGAACACTGAACCACGTTTGTGCCAGTTGAGCGGACTCCAGCATCGTCACCACGTGGAGCAACAACCCCAGCAGGCTGAGCAGCAGAACGGCAGCCACAACCAGCGGTGATGGAATCTTGCGTGGTGGTTCAGACGTAGGCACGGCGGCAAATCATTGAGCGAGAACAGAAGGATGCGGGAATTGTAGCGAAATCAGCACAGCAAGCCGTACGATCGCTCTTGCCTCGATCGGCGGATGTCGACTAGAAAACGAGTCCAGCGGCGTTTCCGACTCAATTCTTGAGTTAAAATTCGCTGCCCCCCCCATTTCACTGAAATCCCTCCTCGCGAGTTTCTCGCTCCCATCCCCTGTTGACTCACATTTCGTCCAGCGGCCGCCAAATTGTCGGTCCCGCTCGTCCTGTGTCTGTCGAACATGGAGGTTCGTCATGCGGACAGTTCGCCATTTGATCCTGCCAGCACTGTTGCTGACGTGTACGCTGCAGGTTTCGGCACAGCAACAACAACAGACTTTCCCGTATCCGGCGACCGTCGCCGTGGACGATGTTGACGTACGATGCGGCCCCGGCCAGCGCTATTACGTGACATCCAAACTGCAGGCAGGAACGCGGATCACCGTCCACCGGCACGACCACGGCGGGTGGTTTATGATTGCCCCGCCGCCGGGCAGTTTCAGCTGGATTGCCGCTGAACACGTGGATGTGCAGGGAGATCGTGGAACCGTTCGACTCGAACCAACGCCCGAAGGACTCCCCGCTCGTGCGATTGTGCGGATTGGCAGCGAACTGAGCGATGACCATGCGTTTTATGGCCGCGAACTCTCCGACGGAGATACCGTCCGTATCCTGAGTCGCAAGATGCTTCAGACGGAACGCGGGGCCCGTGAAATGCTGCAGATTCAGCCACCAGCCCAGGAGTTTCGCTGGATTAAGGGCGACTATGTCGTGCCCGTTGATGCCACAGTTCGCCAGCAGCAGGCCAATGATCCATTTCAGATTCCCCCGCAGCATCGGCCTCGCATGTCCTCCGATCTGATCGTCGCTGCCGAGCCAAGCCCCAAAGCCAAGAAGACTTCCGAACTGGAAGCTCGACTGGCCCGGGCTGATCAACGCTATGAAGAAATGATGTCGCGCAGCCCGCAGGAATGGAACCTGGATGCGATGCATCAGGAGTACGCGGACATGCTTGCGGACGCCGATCCGATCACGGAAGAGAAGATTGAGCAGCGACTGCGTGTGCTCGACAGTCGCCGCAGCGTTCACGAGCAGTATCAGCGGTTTCAGCAGATCACGTCACAGGCCTCGATGCGGGATGCGCAACTGGCCTCCATGCAGTCCAGAGGCAATGTCGCTTACGGTCACTGGACCGCCGATGCATCTGGCCCCACCCTGGCCGATGCACACCCACAAACCGCCGCTGCCGGTCCGGTGCCGGAACTCGATGATGTGCAGCCACGTCTGAACGGAGCCGGAATCGTAAAGCCGATTGGTATCGTCGGTATGCCGCCCTATGCACTGGTCGCCCCGGATGGTCGTTTTCTGGCCTATCTGGAGCCGACCGATGACCGTCAATTGCATGACTGGATTGGGAAGGAAGCCGGAATCATCGGACAGCGGCAATTCGCACCTCAATACAACGCCGATCTCATCCGTGTGCGACGCATCACCGCCGTGCAATTGGTGAAGTAGGCGGTCCACATGAGGTCACCTTTCCGACCATTGACCGAAGTGGCCCAGGAACTCGTTGCCGCCGCAGTCCAATCAGGAGACACCGTTGTGGATGCCACTGCCGGAAACGGGCATGACACGTTGTTTCTTGCAAAGCAGGTCGGGCCGGACGGTCACGTCTTCGCCTTTGATGTGCAGCAGGCCGCCCTCGAGTCGACAGCCCGGAGGCTGCGTTCCTTCGGGCTTGGTCACGTCACTCTCCTGCAGGCGGATCACTGCCAGATGGCTACCTCGCTGCCAGCGGCACTCCGCGGGAAGCTGGCAGCCGCAATGTTCAATCTCGGATATTTGCCCGGCGGCGAGAAGTCAATCACCACACAACCAAACACCACACTGATCGCACTGCAGACCGCAATGACGTGGCTGCGTCCCGGGGGCCTGATCACAATGTTGATCTACTCCGGACACGCCACCGGCAAAAGCGAACTCGCAGTCCTGCTCCCCTTCCTGGGTGAGCCGCATCCGGAATTTCTGATCACGGAAATCGATCCGCAGCCCGAGCGACAGCATCCGCCCAGGCTCTTTGCCATTCAACGCCGACCATTTGAAGAGACCGCTCACTAATGCCCACCTCACCAGCGCCTCACAAGTCCCTGGCCCTTGCCACGGCCGACGACTCCACTCACAAGGGACCAACCCGTATAATTCAACAGTCGAGGGAGGCCCGGACCGTGATGGCTCAACTGCATGGCGTACATGCTCCGCAAGTCGCGGGATTGTTTTATCCTGACGATCCTCAGGATCTCGGCCAGATGATCGACGAACTGCTGGCTGGCGCTGCCAAGCGGATTCCAGCCTCGCCGACACCATCTCCAACGCCCAAGGCACTGATTGTGCCTCACGCTGGCTACATCTACTCGGGCCCGATTGCCGCCAGCGGCTATCTGCGGTTGCAGCGCACCGACTCATCACAGATTCGACGTGTCGTCGTGCTTGGACCGGCGCATCGACACGGCTTTCAGGGCATTGCCGCCTGCCACGCCGCAGCCTTTGAAACACCACTCGGAAGCATTCCGGTCGATCCGCAGGGAATGTCCGATGCTCTCGCTGTGCCCGGTGTGAAGGTCATCGACACAGCGTACGCCCGTGAACACAGCCTCGAAGTTCACCTCCCGTTCCTGCAACGAATTTTATCCGACTTCTCGGTCGTTCCGCTCATCGTCGGCATGACAACTCCCGAGCACGTTCGACAGGTACTTGCCCGGCTCTGGGGACGTCCGGAAACGCTCATTGTGATCAGCAGCGATCTCAGCCACTTCCACTCGGCTGCCGTCGCAGAAAAACTCGACCTCGAAACGGCCCGCAGAATCGAATCCGGCCGCATCTCCGAACTCAAGAGCCAGCAGGCATGTGGTTTCCTGCCAATCGCCGGACTGCTCGCCGAAGTGGAACGGCAGAATTCCCGGCATCCCGAGGCTCGACTGGGACTTGAGCGTCTTGACCTTCGCAACTCGTCCCACACCTCTGGAAGCACCGACCGCGTCGTCGGATATGGATGCTGGCAGGTTCGTCCGCTGGCCCATGGAGATGCGGTGCTCGATCCTGGCGACCGTCCTCTCGCAACTCCAGTTCATTCAGACACAGCGAACGACGGGGCCCCAACTGTCGGCTGCAATCCACAGAGCCAATCCGCAGCCACACGCCCTCCCCGTTCCGAATACACCCCGGAACTGCGAAACCTGCTGCTGCGCACGGCCTGGATGGCCATTCGACATCCCCTGAGTGGCCTAGGTGAACTGACCGTGGACCCGGGGACTGCTCCGGCGGCCCTGCAAGCTGTTCGGGCCACCTTCGTGACACTCAAGAACAAGGGACAACTTCGAGGCTGCATCGGAACCGTCGTCGCGCAAGATCCGCTGATCGTCAGCGTGGCAAAGTCCGCTGCCAATGCGGCATTCCGCGATCGTCGTTTCAACCCGGTCACGCTGGCGGAGCTACCAGAGCTCGATCTGTCGATCTCCATTCTCTCTCCCTCCAGGCCGCTGACCTTCGCCAACGAAGCGGATCTGATCCGCCAGCTCAAGCCTCATGTCGACGGACTGATCCTGCGTGATGCCGGTCGACAGTCGGTATTCCTGCCTGCGGTGTGGGAGCAATTGCCAGCTCCCGAAGAATTCCTGCAGCGTCTGAAGCAGAAGGCTGGCCTGCCTGCCTCCCACTGGTCACACACGCTGCAGATCGAACGGTTTACCGTTGACACAATCAGCTGACGTACGCCCCGAACGGCTCCCTGCCCGGCTTATGCTGTGCGGGAGTCCCGAACGGGAATCAACTTGGGAATCGGGACCTGCAGCCCCATGATCGATCCGTAGCGATTCTGCAGTCCGGAGTAGTCGAACGTCAGGAACTCGTACAGCTCGCGCGGCGGATTCATCCCCAGATATTCCCGAGCATACAATTCCATCTGCAGGTCGTATTCCTTCTGACTGTGCGTATGCACGTGACATCGTCCACCAAACCGACGGATATCTCCATCGAATTCGGCACTGATGTGATAGAGCTCATGCAGTACAGTGACGAACTTTTCTTTGAATGACTGCTGCAGGAACCGCGGCAGATAGAACGTCAACAGATACAGCATTTCGCGGCCCGAGAGATGGACCCGCTGCACCGTATAGCGTTGACCGTTCCGCACAGTGTAAAGCGCCCCCTTTTCGAACCGCATCGGGGTGAGCTTGGCCTGCAGCCCATGCAATGCTCTGGACCGTGCCTGTGCAAAGCAGACGGCCACACGGGACATGTCGATATGCTGAAAAGCCTCGTGACGCATCGTGACATCGTCACACAGGCGCGCCATGTGGCCCGTGAAATCAAACGAAGCCACATCCGTACGCTTGCCAGGAGCAGGCATGAGAGCTTCCCTTCTCTGTGCGAAAAGCCAGGGAATGTCCCTGGCTTCGCGGCAATCAATCAGGACGCGATTCCGACCGCGGTGACCCTGAGAGGTCAGAGCGGGATTCTGCTGGGAATCCCGCCGTCTGTAAAGACTATTCTTCGCTGGCAGCTTCCTCAGTCGCCACTGCTGCCGGAGCTGCTGCTTCCGCATTGGCAACAACGGTTGGTGCAGTGCGAACCGTTCGCTTGACGCGATCACGTTCACCAACGAATTCAATCAACGCCTGCTCACCGGCATCGCCGAGACGACGCTGTGGCAAACGGACGATTCGGGTGTAACCACCGTCACGTTCAGCAAATCGGGGACCGAGTTCGCCGAACAGAATCGACACGGCTTCCTGATCACGCAACGCAGCAAAGGCCCGACGGCGATAGTCCACGGCTGGAGCCATGGCCTGCGCCCACTTTTGCCAGGTTTCCGAAGCCCGCCACTGCTTCCACTCTTCCGACTGTCGAGCGGCATCCGTCGCGAATTCGCTGGCCGCTGTTTCATGTGCAATGGCCTTGCGGGCAAGAGTAATCAGCCGTTCGATGATCGGACGGAGTTCCTTCGCCTTGGGGACAGTGGTCACGATACGACCAGCAACCTTGGGGCTGCCGACGGGCGCATCTTCCGGAATCACCGCCGTCTTGATCAGACTGGCGGCCATGTTGCGGAACATGGCCTTACGGTGGCTGCTGTTACGGCCAAGCTTCCGGCCTCGGTTACGGTGACGCATAGCTCACGACTCACATTCAGGCCCCGAATGTGGGGCAAATTTGTTGTACTGGGATACGGAGAAATCGAACGGTCAAACCCGAAACTACCGACCGGAACGCGATGGCAAACGCATTCCCAGTCGCAATCCGAGGGCTCCAAGTGCATCACGCACTTCGACAAGTGTCGTTTCCCCAAAATTCCGAACTTGCAGGAGGTTGTCTTCGGTACGAACGACGAGGTCGCGGACCGAATTGATCCCTTCCGATTCCAGACAGTTGGTGGCGCGAACCGAGAGGTTCAATTCCGCCAGGCTCTGTCCAAGCTTTTCTTCCAACTCCAGGTCGATTGGGGAATAGCCGGTCGCTTCCAGCATTCCCTTCAGGCCAGCTTCCGGTGGAAGTTCTGGACCAGGCTCCTGGTAGTTGATGAACGGATTCAGGTGCTTACGCAAGATCTTGGAAGCTTCGACCAGCGCCATTTCTGGGCGAATGGTGCCGTTGGTCCAGATTTCCAGCGTCAGCTTGTCGTAGTTCGTCCGCTGTCCGACACGCGTGTCTTCCACGCGATACCGAACACGAGTGACTGGCGAGAACGCGGCGTCCAAAGGAATGGTGCCAAGCTCTGGGTTCTTGTCGTGTGTTTCCACAGCTGGCATGTAGCCGCGACCGTTTTCGACCGAAAGCTCCATGCTGAGCGGGACATCATCCGTCATCGTGGCGATGATCAGATCCTTGTTGACCACGTCGACCTGATCGTCGGTGATCACATCGGCTCCGGTCACTACGCCGCGCTGGTGACGTTCAATCCGCAGCGTCTTGTTTGATGCCGCGTGATTCTTGACAACCAGTGACTTCAGATTCAGGCAAATTTCGGTCACGTCCTCGACCACACCGGGAATGGTGGTGAATTCGTGTTGCGAACCGGCGATTTTGACCCGCGTAATGGCTGCCCCTTCCAGGCTGGACAGCAAAATGCGACGCAAGCTGTTCGCGAGCGTGTGGCCGAAGCCGCGCTCGAATGGTTCGGCAACAAACATGCCGTATGTTTCGGAAGATGTCGACCGGTCGAGATTGACTCGACTGGGCAGTTCCAGATTTCTCCAGCGGATACGCACCTTGCACTCCCCCTTGATTTTGCAGGCAGTTTTCCGAAATCGGAAAGTACACAGCTCCAGTCATCACTGACCGGACGTTGATGTGAACGAAAGACTGAGCACGGCAGCGAAGGGTAAACCTCCGGGACACCATGCTCCAATGGTCTTCAAACTAGACGCGACGACGCTTGCGAGGCCGACATCCGTTGTGTGGCAATGGAGTGACATCTTCGATCAGCTTGATCGAGATCCCACCACCCTGCAATCCGGTAATGGCGCTTTCACGTCCTGAACCTGGCCCCTTCACGCGAACGTCCATTTCCCGGACGCCAAACTTGCGGGCACGGTCGGCACAGGTTTCCGCTGCACGCTGAGCGGCAAACGGAGTGCTTTTGCGTGAGCCTTTGAATCCAACAGTCCCGGCCGAAGCCCAGCACAGCACATCCCCGTTGGTGTCTGTGATGGTCACGAGGGTGTTGTTGAACGTCGCCTTGATGTGCGCAATGGCACGATTCACGTTACGGCGAATCTTCTTCTTAACTTGCTTGGCCTTGGCCACAGCGTCTCTCCTTGGGAAACCTTGTGTTCCAATTTGGGGTCAGGAATTCATGCGGACACTCGAACAACAACCAACATGGCTGTCGCCTAGTGACGCATATCCTTAACGCCCTTCTTACCGGCAACGGTCCGACGCACACCCTTGCGGGTACGAGCGTTGGTCTGGGTGCGCTGTCCACGCACTGGCAGACTGCGACGGTGTCGAATACCGCGGTAGCACTGAATGCTCTTCAAGCGGCTGATGTGGTCTGCTGTCTGCCGACGCAGCTGACCTTCGACAGTGTATTGGCTATCCAGCGTGCTGTTCAGACGCTGAATGTCATCGTCGGACAATTCGCGTGCCCGACGCTGAGGATCCAACCCCAGCTTGCGGCACACTTCGATGGACCTCACCTGCCCCAGACCGTGAAGGTACTGAAGCGAGATGTAAGTCGGTTTGTCGTTCGGGATGTCTACACCCAAGACACGGGGCATTGACGTTCTCCTGCCAGTCGTGGTGGTCCTTCGGGAAGGACCGGTGATGAAACGAGTTGCGTCCTGGTCGCCGTTCTAGCCCTGCCGCTGCTTATGGCGGGCGTCTGCGGAGCAAATGATGTAAATACGTCCCTTACGACGCACCTGCTTGCAGTGCTCGCAGATCTGCTTGACGCTGGAGCGAACTTTCATGACCACACTCAATTAAGGCTGATTGCTGAGATGACCCCCAGAGACGCCGCGAGCGTCGAACATCTATCGCTGAACAGATGT
>JAGQPW010000100.1:13575-15524 GCA_020426515.1 Planctomycetaceae bacterium
ACACTCAATTAAGGCTGATTGCTGAGATGACCCCCAGAGACGCCGCGAGCGTCGAACATCTATCGCTGAACAGATGTTGGGGCCAAGAATTTTTCAAGTCGGGGATTGTAAGTTGCCTTGTGGAAAATTCGCAAGTCACCCGACGGGCAATTTCGGCCGGGTTTCGGGGACCACGCAATTCCGACCGATTCGCCATAATCAACGGTTGGCCAAAGACTTACCAAAAAACACACACCAGAACGCTCATCCCACCGTGCAGCGGCTCGTGCGGAATGATCCATTCAGTATCCACAATTTCGGCAAATTGTGAATTTCACCTGATCAGCAGAACTCCTGCGTGGTGGGCTTAATCACGATGTCCGGAACGTGGGCTCGTGGCGGCAGGGCTGCAACGGCAACGACCATGGAAGCGATATCGGCAGGCTGCAGAATGCGTGCGCGGTGTTCGGCACTCACCGGAACAGGACGGGCATCGAGAATGGGGGTTTCCACCTCCCCTGGATAGACGTTCGTCACGCGAATGCCATTGTTGCGTTCTTCCAGGCCGACACATGTTCCCAGCGCGGTCATGGCGAACTTGGAGGCACTGTAGGCAACGCCTCCCAGCAAACTGGCCCGCAGGCCGGCAATGGACGAGACATTGACAATCAGGCCCTCTTTTCGTGCGCGCATTTGCGGGAGAACGGCATGCATGGCGTTGAACGCGCCGGTCGTGTTGATCTGGATCAGCTTGTCCCAGTCGGCAGGATCGAGTTCTTCCATCTTGCGTTTGGGAATGTTGACGCCGGCGCAGTTCACCATGATGTCAATCTGGCCCAGTTGCTGCGTGGTCCAGTCAATCAGATCACGCACCCCCAGACGATCCGCCACATCAGCAGCGCGGCACAAAATGGCAGGTTCTCCAGCAAATGAATCGGCGACCTGCCGGAGTTTGTCTTCACGACGACCAGCAATCACGACATGACAGCCGGCTTCGGCAAAGGCGAGTGCACAGCCCGAGCCAATTCCGGTTCCACCGCCGATGATCAGTACATTCTTTCCCTGTAATGACATGTTTTTCCATCTCCGAAAAGTTGTTCGTCTCAGATGCAGCAGTCACTTAGAGGTTGTTTCAAGGTGCACATCTCACCGGAGTTCATGCGCGACAGAACCTTGCAAACTGCACAGGAATGGTGACTGGCGGCCGAGCGGTCGGCAAGCCTGTTGGGATTCGCCCACATGCGAATCAACTACACACCCGCGCAGAATCGCTCCTGCATGGCTTCCCATTCTTCAAAGCTGCAGATGACTTCGCGCGACTTGGACCCGTTGTAGTCACCAACGATGCCGTCCTCGGCCATATGGTCAACCATGCGGGCTGCACGGCCATAGCCCACGCCCAGTGCCCGCTGCAGCAGCGAGCAACTTCCCCGGCCCTCACGCAGCACAATTTCGACGGCTTGCACGTACATGGCATCGCGTTCGCGTGCACCACCTTCTCCACCAGCCGCACTTGCTGCAGCAGCGTTTGCGGCAGCGGCGGTTGCCTTGGCAATTTCTTCGCTGTACTGCGGTTCGCAATCACTGAAGAAGTCAATTACCGTGTTGACTTCTTCGTCGCTGACATAGGCCCCCTGGGCCCGGGACAACGTACTCGTTCCGGGGGCGAGATAGAGCATGTCTCCGTTCCCCAGCAGACGTTCTGCTCCGGACTCATCGAGCACGACGCGGCTGTCAGTGCGGCTGGAAACCTGGAACGAAATCCGGGCCGGCAGGTTGGATTTGATGAGGCCCGTGATGACATCGACCGTTGGCTTCTGCGTGGCGAGCACAAGGTGAATGCCCACCGCACGCGACTTCTGCGCGAGGCGAATGATGTAGCCTTCGACATCCTTGCCGGAGGTCATAATCATGTCGGCCATTTCGTCGGCGATAATCACGATGTAAGGCATCCGCTCGGGAATGGCCTG
>JAGQPW010000100.1:15624-18840 GCA_020426515.1 Planctomycetaceae bacterium
TCGACAACCAACGGTCGACCGCTCACATCCTTGCCCAGGAAGATCGGAATGCGCATGGCGTCCGCTTCAGCCGAGGTGGCATCGAGCAGTTCCTTGAGCCGCACCATGACTCGCTTGTCATTGGGAACTTCGACCCCCACAGTATTCTTGCCGGGGATGGGAGAGACCACACGTACAGCAGGTACCCGCAGCGCAATCGCTAGATCGTCCTGCAGGTTGTAGATTTTGGAAACCCGCAGCCCCGCCTCAAGATTCAACTCAAACTGAGTCACAACGGGGCCGGTATCGACTTCCGTCACTTTGACGTTGAGTCCAAAGTCTTCAAAGGTCTTTTCCAGAATCGCCGCGGACTGCTGCGCCTTGGCGGCGAGAAGTTCGAACGGGAACTCTTCGGCATCGTCGAGAATGTCATGGGGCGGAAGATCGACGTGTGGCATCCGTCCATCAGACGAGGCAAACCACGATTTCTGCTGAACGTTGATCTTCACTGGTGGATTGACGCGAAACTCAACGGCGGTCGCACTCTCTTTGGCCGATGCCGCCAACGGCGCTTTGGAAACGACAGGAAGCGAATCGTCTCGATTCGCCGCGCGCTGCTCAGATTCCGCACCCTCTTCGTCGGGATCATCTCCATCCGGCGGAGGATCCTGAGGGCCTTGTCCAGTCTTGCTCTGCCCTCCATAAAGGACCATCAGGACCGGCATCAACAAGATGCGGGCCGGGAAGGCAACCATCTTGTAGACAAGGTTGAAAACGAAGCCATCCGAAGTAAGCAGCAACCCGATGCAAAGGATGGTCGCAACAATGATGACTGAGCCCACGGTGGAGAACTGCTCAGTCAGCATCACGCTCCCCCAGGCCCCGATGTAGCCACCGCTGCCAACCACGGGAGCAACGGGCACATGCGGAATGACGATCTGCAGAATGACACATGTCCCGACAAGCAGCACGCCAATTCCAGCCAACCGCAGGAACGGGTCCTTAATGGGATTGCGGGAGAAGAATGCGAGGTCGGCAAAGATCAGCGCCCCCAGCAGGAACCAGGCGCCCAATCCAAACCCGGTCAGCAGGAGATGGGCAATGTACGCGCCTGACGGCCCACACAGATTCGTCGGCTGAACCTGACCGGGATAAACCAGCGGTGAGGGGGGATCGGCCGGGTTGTAACTGACGAGAGCCAATGCCGTAAAGACGACCACCGCCAGCAGGGCTAGCGCGAGCAGATCGGCTTTGAGGCGTTGGTAATCGAGCACGGGAAACCAGATCGATGGAATGCGTGAGTCGGTCGAACGAGAACAGGCCAAACCGGGAGGCCCACGCACCAACCCTATCACTCTGCAGCCCGAATGTTGAAAAAAGTCAACACGTCAGCGCCCAATTTGACCGGAGTGGGTCCTGAATCACCGGTCCGCGAAAGCGTTCGCGTTGTATCGATTCGACCGATTGACGGGGGGCGAGCACGTAGTGGACACCCCAGAAATACAGATGCTCCAGGGTGGCACCTGCCTCAGACTACGTCAGCTCGGCCGCGCAGGCGCTAAACGTTGGCCCCAACAAAAACAGCCATCCGCTCCCCTGCCCGCACAAAGCGGATCAGGACATCGAATGGCTGCGGAGAGACCACACTTCACACCTGGAGAGGATCAGGCCATGCACAGACCTGCCAGGCGATAGTGGATGGTGGGCGGATTCGGCTCGACGTGATCGAGCTGCTTGCCTTCATCGAAGAGGATCAGTGTGGGGACATGCTGAATCTTGTACTGCATGGCCAGCTGTGGTTCTTCGTCGACGTTGACCTTCACGATTCGCGCACGGCCGTTGAATTCCTGCGCCAGTCGGTCGAGGTGCGGAGCCAGCATTTTACATGGCGGGCACCAGGTAGCGTAGAAATCGACGAGAACAGGCGTCGGCGATTTCAAAACTTCCTGGTCAAAGTTGCTTGTCGTGACATGGGTTACCTGGGACATGACAGTTCTCCTTCGGTTCAGGTGGATTCCTGGTAGGTATATTGCTGCCAGGACCGAAAACCGCCGCTCAGGTTGCGGACGTCAAAACCCGCTTGCAGCAGTATTCGCGTTGCCAGATAGCCACGCATTCCAACCTGACAATAGGTCACGAATGACGTGCCTCTGGAAAGTTCCGACAGTCGATCCCGCAGTTCGTCGACGGGAATGTTGATCGCGTTTGGCACGTGTGCCTGATCGAACTCGTGGGGAGTACGGACATCGAGCACCACGGACTGGTTCGCGCTCAGGTATTCACTCAACTCCTGCGCACGAATTTGAGGGTGGTCGCCGCACAACAGTCCGGCAGCAACAAACCCCAGCATGTTCACCGGGTCTTTGGCCGATCCGAATTGCGGTGCGTAGGCCAGTTCCATTTGTTCGAGGTCATAAATCGTCATCCCCGCCTGAATGGCCACGGCAAGGACGTCAATTCGTTTATCAACTCCGGCTCCTCCGGTCCCCTGCGCTCCCAGCAGTCGACCGGACTGCGGCTCAAACAGGGCCTTCAATGTCATCTGTTCCGCGCCGGGGTAGTATCCGGCATGGTGCTGAGGATGGATGGTGACAGTGCGGTAATCCACCCCTCGCTGCTGCAACAATTTCTCACCCATTCCGGTGACCGCGGCGGTAATGCCGCAACACCCCAGAATGGCCGTACATTGCACTCCGCGGAATTTCTGCGTGCCCCCCAATGCGTTCTCAGCGGCGATGCGTCCCTGACGATTTGCCGGTCCAGCCAATGGAACCTGCGTGGGCTGGCCGAAGACGACTTCACGTGTTTCGATGGCGTCGCCGACGGCAAAAACATCGGGATCGCTGGTCCTCAAAAACTCGTCCACCTGAATGCCGCCACGGGGACCGACACTCAGTCCCGCCGCGACAGCCAGTTGATTCTCTGAACGCACGCCGATGCCGAGAATTGCCATCTGCGCCGGCAGACTTCCTCCCGACTTCAACTGCACGCTCAAGCCATCCGGGGAGGACTCAAACGCACTGACGGCATCCCCCAGAATCACCTTCACTCCACGACGCCGCAGTTCCTGCAGCAGCGGGCTGGTTAATTCACGATCCAATGGGGGCAGGATCTGGTTCTGCAACTCGACGAGCGTCGTTTCGACTCCCAGTTCCAGCAGATTTTCGACCAGTTCCAGGCCGATGAATCCGGCTCCAACAACCACTGCCTGATGCACCCCCTCCTGAAGATTGCCCT
>JAGQPW010000101.1:0-14698 GCA_020426515.1 Planctomycetaceae bacterium
CTCGGCAGGCAACTTGAAAGTTCCTCGCTCGATCGCGTTGTGCTCCCTGGAGGCACGATCGTTACTTGGGCCGCGATCGGCATTGCCATGTCGCTGAGGCGGATTGTTCGCCGAGGAGCCATTGTTGCGTGGTGAGCCGTCACCGTCTGATCCAGGATGGAATCCTCCACCACGATGGCTGCGTTCGTTCATCGCACGCTGTGTGCGAACCGAATCAAAGGCGGAGACACGGGACCGGCTGGCCGAGATTCTCTGGTCATCATTCAATCGCACAAACCGATCGCCAATCTGCTTCAGGTCCTGTGCGTTTCGGATATCGCGGGTGAAATCTCGGGGGGCATCGTGCCGGGACATCGCATTGTGCGATGGTCCGGAATGCGAGGCTTGAGCCAGTCGGGAAAAGTCATTGCGGTAGTTGTTCAGCCAGTTCGAATTTCGGCTCTGCCGGGCATTCCATGAGGCATGGGTGTAGAACGGGTCGTATCCACCTCGCACCTGATCGATCTGAATCCATGGACGGTATCCGGCAGCGGCGTATCGCGGGCTGGCGTAGTTTCCGTAGTAGTAGTGCCCGCGGTTGGGGGCGATAAACAGTCGGCTCAGTAGAAGTGAGGTGTTCACCCAACGGTACGGGGTGTACCGGTAGCCGACATTGCGGTAGATCGGTCGACGATAGCGGACCGGGGAAAACAGGTAGCCGCGACGAGCCAGCGGGTAGTCCCAGTAGCCGCCCAGATACACATAGCCACGAGGCGTGTACCGGTACCTGTTGGGGACCCAGACCCAGTTGCTGTATCCACGCGTCCAGAATCCGGCCTGCCAGGCGTAGTTTGAGTTTCGATATTGCCAGCAGCCCGGAACCCAGAAGTAGTCATCGGCAGGTTGTGGATAGGTGGGGGCTGTCTCCAGCGTTGCCGGAGGTTGTGGCAGGTAAGCCAGTTCATCCTGAGTGTCGTTGGTCCAGAAACCGGAAACCCAGGTCCAGCCCTCAGGTGTTTCATTCCAGTAGCCGGGGACGAACTGCTGTCCAGGAGGCACATCACGCCAGACGCCGGAGATCCAGATGAAATCGTTGATGTCCTCGGACCAGGACCAGTAGCCCGGGAACCATTCCACGTTGGTTCCTTCCGGCCTTACTTCGGGCGGAATTTCGTTGATCGGTTCAGGGGGAGCCGTGGGAGCAACCATTCCGTTGTTCTGGTCCAGTGTGACCAGCTCAGCGAACGCTTCGTGGACTGGTCCGGCGTCGAGTGCTTCCGTATCGTCCGCATTGGCGGCAAAGGGCATGGGCAGACCATTAGACACCTCCGAAGTAGGAACAGGTGTTGGCAGGGCCGGGGGAGCAGGAACTTGCGCCTGCAATAGTGCAGGTGAGCTAAAGCAGGTCAGGACAGCAAGCATGGCACTGAGGGGCAGTGCAGACTTGCCGAATGGCTGGGTACGGTTCATGGGGGACTCCTTGCGTTAAGCCAGCGGCGACGTCTGTCGCCATTCATGCACACTGCAAAACCGGCTCCGAATCGGCAGGAATCGACAAGTGAGTGAATAACTTCCTTGATTGCTGGCTCTTATGGCCGCTGGCAGATTGTACGCAGCAGGCCGCCCCCCGTGGGGGACTATCTGAGTGTTGTCGCCGGGAGGACGCGATTCACCAGTGTGAGGACACACTGCGAGCGCAGTTCGACATCACGTTCACCGTCGCCAATTGGGGTGGGGCGACTACTTGAGATCTTTGCGGCAGTTCGGATCGGGGGCGACTGCCGAGCCCGTTTTCTCGACCGGATGCGTGAACAGATACTTCCAGACCGGCTCGTAAATGTAGTTCCCTTGCGCATCCTTCACCGAGGCGCCGCCAGGAACAACAGCACTGTGGGCCCGGCCTGCGTTGTTCTGCACATCAGCATTGGTGACCAGCCGGCGCGAGTTGCCGTACGGGGCGGGTGAGTCGTCGACGTTCACAATCGGACCGAAGTTGTGCAGCCCCAGCATCTCCCACGAGCGGCAGTAGTGGTCGCCGGTCCAGCCTCCATCGAGCACATGCGTAAATCCGAAGTAGCGTTCCGGAGGCGTGGCTGAGGGGAAGCCCTGCCAGGTCTCCGTTTGATCGCGCGGGCCAGAGAACATGACCACGCGATTGACCGGCTGATGCACCGCGAACCGGGCCGCTGTGGTGGAGCCATGCGAGATTCCGCTCATGATGACCTTATCCCAGCGCAGGTCGCTGCCGTCGCGTGTGAGGAACTGTTCCCACTTGCCTTGCGGGTGCTCCTTCGCCAGCCACTTCACGAACAGCAGAGACCGCTCCATCATTCCATCCGGTCTGGCGATGGAGACCAGTGGGCTGAAGTCTTCGCCGGTCGCTGCTTCCAGCCGAATTTTCCCCAGAGTGGTGCCATCGTCCCGCACTTCGGGTTTGAGCGTTCCAAACCAGCCGTTCGCGTAGTGGACCTGAATGCCATGCAGTCCATAGCTGGAAATGCGTTCAAACAATCCCTGGTTGTGTCCCATCAGCCAGATAACCAGCCTCCCTTCGGGCTTTACCCGCGTGTCGACGACCGCATGCTGCAGGTCTTTGACTTTGCCATCCTTGTCGGCAAACACAAAGTTGATTTCGGGGTACTCCCGGGCTCTCGCATCAATCTCACTCGCTCGCTTCGTGAGGTCATACCGCTGAGGCTTCGGATCACCATATCGCGGACCCTGAGCCAATACAGACGACACACAGACCAGAGTGATCAGCAGACCACAGGTGGCAGACAGCGAACGCATCAAATTCATAGGATCACTTCTCAACAACAGGTTCAGGCAAGGACAATCCACACATCAGCCCGATTCGATCAGGTTCCCGGATTGGCAGAAAATGTGCAAGCAGGGGCCAGCTGGTGGACCCTTTGCGGGGGATACGCGGGGCATGGCAGTGGAGTCTGCGCAGGTGCGACGCATGCGGCGATCTGCATTTGTTCTTGAAATTCACGGAAACTCTCGTCATGCTCCCGCATTTGACGGATTTGTCAGGGCATTCTTTTAGGGGCAGGGCCATGAATCACACAGCTTACGGGATCGCATTGTCGAGTGTGGTGCTGGTCATGCTGGCAGGTTGTCAGCAGGCGAGTGTCGAGTCGTTTGAGTTGGTCGAGGGCAGCGCGGTTCGCTCCATGATGCGCGGCGATGTCCGGCATGGGTGGGAAGTGATCATCCGTCCCGATGGGGCTCAGCATTGGGTCCACTGGGAGAATGGCCAGCTCGTGGCCGATGTGAATATCGAAGCAGGCGGCCGCGTCAGTGATGCCAGTTACGAAATCGACGGCTATCAGCTCGAAGTCAAAAAGTACGGTCCGGGAGCACCGCTGGGGCATCGCACGCTGGAACTGCTGGCTCAGGTTCGCGCTGAAGCCGATCGGCGACAGGTCTTGCTTCCCGAAGAACAGCACGACACTGGTCTTGCGTCCGGATGGATGGCCCAGGGACCGACGACCGCCCGCTAGACGCGTGCCCTCAGAAACCTCGAGGGACTTTGAAAACCCGTTCAAAGCTCCTGTGAGAGGACTTCTGGGGCTGAGAGCGTTGCACTCTCTCTATTCGCAACACTCGCGGTTGCTGGTGCCTTGTTCGTCAGGTTCTCCCACCGCACCGGCCACTGGACGATTGCAGCCGTTTTTGGCTTGGGAGACCTAAGGCAGGAAGAAACCGAAAGACATTTGCAGTCGGTGGGCGACTCCCTGTGCGCCACTCACATCTTCTCGAACGCCGTAGAGATATTCGACGCCAACGAATACGCGTTCATAAGGATTGGCAATGAGGTTCGCGGCAAAGTACGTGGTGTTGCGCAGATTGTTGGGGTCTTGGCCGGGAAGATCATCGAGCACGAGTTGACTGAACGTGACATTCGACGTGAGGGAGTCCGTCCATTCATGATGCACGCCGACCATCCAACCGAACATCGGCAGCACCATTGCCGTGTCGGGGCCTGTCGCGACGATGTCCGGGGAACCACGATAGCTGCCGATACCTTCGCCAAATGTGATCTGGTAGTAGCCTTTGGTCTGCTCGGAAGCATAAAACGAGCCGGTGAAGTTAAACCCCCAGGCCCTTGTCTTGAGGACCGGATCGCCCGTCGGCTGGAAGCCGAGCTCCCTGAGTACGAATGCCCCCTGAAACTCTCCCCAATCATTCTCGTATCGCAATCGGGAGATAAAGTCTGGGGTTTCCGAACGTCCAACGCCCGTCACCAGCGAAGGAGCCTCAATCACCACTTCAGAGTTCTCGACTGCCAGGGCAAGCGAGAGGCCATCGACCAGAATTGGCTGGTCCCAGCGGACAAGTCCCTGGCGACGATTCACATTGGAGACCGCTCCTTCAAAGTCCAGTGTCTGCGGCACTGCTGAGGGATCGGTAAATGTGGTCCATGTCTGACCAGCCGTGAACCGGTCCAGTTTTCCGTAGGCGTGTCGAAGTCGCAGATTGGAGTTACCGTTTGACTCTCCGCCGAAAAAGTCGGCCTCAACAAATGCCCGGATCAGGCGATCCTCTACGCGCCAGCGGGTGTCGAAACTGAGACGCGATTGCCGGGCATGAAACCGCGAGTTTTGGCGGTTCGGCCCGGACGTTGGAATGGCCGTAGTAACGAATGAATCTGGCGAATCGATGGCGTTGAAGTCGTGAATGAGATCCGCTTTGACATAGCCACCAATCTTGAGCGCTGCATCCGGACTGACGACGATCAACCCTCCGGAGAACATCGGGGCATCGGTGAAGTTGTTGGGCAGGTGAACTGGCGCGGGGTCCGCAATCTGAAATTCCTGGGCGTTCACCAGCCTTTCGAGTTGAGTTAACTGAATTGAGGAAGACACCTCGTCACTCAGACTGTCAGATTCACCAGACGCAAAGAGCGAGTGCCCTATGGCAGGAGGAGCGAAGAGGTCCGGCGGAATGGTGGGGGTTTGAGCGCCAGCGACTGTCGACAGGCAGAGGCACGCCACTACGGCAATGGCCACGCAGTTCGTCGAGTTGAAGGCTGGACACGTCATACGAGACACGCGGGGCAGGCCTGGGTTCCGCAGCGAATGGGAGGGGCGGTCGTATGGCAGGACGTCTCGCCTTGCGAGGAACGCGTCTATTGAACTTTCGGCGCAGAACGGCCCCTCAGGAGTCTCATCGGGAAACCGAGAGGTTGAGTTTAGCGAAAATGCCGATTCTGCTGGTTGCGCAAGATGGGCAAGCCCCGGCTGGCAGGAGCCTGGGGCGAGCATCGATGGGGGACCGGAGCGTTTGCGCAATCGGTGGAGAGTCGCAGGGGAACTGCAGAATCTGTCGCTGGCCGGACAAACACCATTCACGGCTCTGATTGGGGCCGTAATTGCATGCACCCAAAACGAAAACACCCCGCAGCACTATAAGTGCTGCGGGGTGTACAAGTGGTCAGGGGCGGGGTCGAACCGCCGACACCAGGATTTTCAGTCCTGTGCTCTACCAACTGAGCTACCTGACCGGTCGTCTTCTTCTCAGTCCCTTGCGGGGTCGCGAAGGATACTCTTGTGCCGGGATGCGGGCAAGTCCACCGGCGGTCGAAATTTGCGGCCGCTGATGGGACGCAGGCCGGTTATCCGGCTACTTCAGGTCGTATTCCTTGATCTTGCGGTACAGCGTCCGTTCGCCGATGCCCAGCATCTTGGCCGCCTCTTCCCGCCGACCGCCGGTCAGTTCGAGGGACCGTGAAATGTAGTACTTCTCAACTTCCGTCAGCGGACGACCAATCAACAGGTCGGAACCGGAACTGCCGTCCATGCTGTCGACCGTTTGCCCGGCCAGTTCGGCCAGTTCCATCGGCAGGTCATCGACATCAAGGAGGCCATCGGTATCGAGCGCCAGCATCCCTTCAACCACGTTCCGCAGCTGTCGAATATTGCCGGGCCAGTCGAAGGACATCAACACCTGCCGGGCGGATCTCGAAAATCCCTGCGCTTCTTTGCGATGCAGCTTGCTGAACTCCTTGAGAAAGTGTTCCAGCAGCAGCGGAATGTCTTCGCGGCGGTCGCGCAGCGGCGGCAGGAAAATGGTGACCACGCTGATGCGGTAGTACAAATCGCGGCGGAAACTGCCATCCTCCATCGACTGTTTCAGATCGGCATTGGTCGCCGCGACCAGTCTGACATTGATCGACTTTTCTTCATTGGAGCCAACACGGGTGATCTTGCGGTCTTCCAGCACACGCAGCAGTTTGATTTGCGTGTCGGTGGGCATTTCCCCCACTTCATCGAGGAACAGCGTGCCGCCGTTGGCATACTCGAACTTGCCAATTCGCTTGGCTGCGGCCCCGGTAAAGGCTCCCTGTTCATGCCCGAACAGTTCGCTTTCGAGAATGCTTTCCGGCAAGGCTGAGATGTTCAGCGGGACGAACGGTTTGCTCTTGCGAGGGCTGTTCTGATGCAGGGCCCGGGCCACCAGCTCTTTACCGGTCCCGCTCTCGCCAAGAATCAAAACGGTCGTGTCGGTAGGGGCGAGGTTCTTCAACTGGTCGATGACGCGGTGCATCGCCGGGCTGTTGCCAATCACTCCCTCAAAGCCGAACTTCTCGTCCAGCCGACGGCTGAGGGCCGCATTTCGACGCAGCAGCCTCACCCGCGTGGAGGCCTTCTCAACCGCGTTTCGCAGTTCCAGAATGTCCAGCGGCTTGGTGAGGTACGTGTACGCTCCCCCCTGCATCGCGGTCACGACGGAAGGAATGGAGCTGTGTGCGGTGAGGACAATGACTTCCGCATCGGGAAGCTCTTCCTTCGCCTTCCGCAGAATGTCCAGCCCGTCGACCTCGTCCATTTTCAGGTCGGTAATGATGATGTCGAAGTTGTCTTCCTCGATTGCTGCTGCCCCCTTCTTGCCGCTGTTGGCAATGGTGCAGTCGCAGTTCACGCGACGAAGGCTCTCCGCCACCGCCTGGGCGTGCGGCTCATCGTCATCCACGATCAGCACGCTGATCGCGATGTGGCTCAAGTCGGAATCGTTGACCGGTTCGTCAGACATTCGCAGTTGATTCAGAGGAAAAATGGCTGGACTGCTAAATTTACAGTCTTGTTCCCCAAAGGGAAACGGTCAGAATGGCAGGTTGCCGAAGGTGGGGGCCAATCGCTAGCCTGCGTCCCCACACAACCGTTCGACCCCTGAAGAGCCCTCCAGATGTTGCAGATTCTCCCGGCGATTGACATTCGAGGCGGCCAGTGCGTGAGGCTGCGGCAAGGCGATTACGGTCAGGAAACGGTGTTTGGCGATGACCCTGTGCAGATGGCCCAGCGCTGGGCCGCCGCAGGTGGGCACAGCATTCACGTTGTCGATCTCGATGGGGCCAAGGCAGGCAAACCGGTCAACATCGACATCATCCGTCGCATCGCCGCCTCGATCGATGCTCCTGTCCAACTCGGCGGCGGCGTGAGGACCGAAGAAACGGTTCAACTCCTGTTGGAGGAGGCGGGAGTCGATCGCGTGATCATCGGCACTCAGGCGCTCAA
This sequence comes from Planctomycetaceae bacterium, assembly GCA_020426515.1. Lineage (GTDB taxonomy): Bacteria > Planctomycetota > Planctomycetia > Planctomycetales > Planctomycetaceae > JACKHO01. The sequence goes on from JAGQPW010000101.1 coordinate 7,500, forward strand.
GCAGCCCGAGTGGTTTGCGACGATCGTGGAGCGTTACCCCAACCGCGTGGCCCTCGGCCTCGATGCCCGCGATTCCATGGTTGCCACAGAAGGCTGGCTGGATGTCTCGAAGACCTCCGCCATCGAACTCGCCCAGCGTTACGTTGGACTGCCGCTCGCAGCCGTGATCTACACGAACATTGCCAACGATGGCATGATGCAGGGTGTGGACGAAGGAACCATTCAGGACATGATCGCCCTCGCCAACCTCGGCCTCCCCGTCATCGCCTCCGGCGGCGTGACCACTCTGGCCGACATCGAACGCCTCGCCGAAGTCCACAAATCGACCCCGAACCTCGTGGGAGCGATTATCGGTCGCGCGCTGTACGAAGGGGTGATTCAGGTGGAGGATGCGGTGAAGGCAGTGACGGCATAGCGGGCTCCCATCGAAGCTGACGCAGGGCTGCGTCGCGATGCATGTTACGGTGACTACGGGAGTAACTGGTGACTGCAATACACATTGGCCGCTGTCTGGTGGTTGTGCTGTGTCTGCCACTGAGTCTTCTGGCGGATGGAGCGCCCGTTGCCTTCAACAGCGAGTATGGGCATGAGCGTTTTGCCTTGTCCCCGGACGGGAAGCAACTGGCCCTGATTGGCTCAGGGGTGTTCAGGATCGGCGATCCGCACACGGGCAAGATCACGCTGGAAAACGATCGGAACACGCCCCTCATCGTCGACCTCTGCTGGTTTGCGAACGGGAAGCAAATCGTGACGGCGGGCGAGGGGATTCATATCTGGGATGCCAGCAAGCTCATCCTCAAGACAGTCATTGCCACGCCCGATTCGGTTCGGCGGGCCGTCATTTCACCCGATCAGAAGCTGATTGCCGCCGGTCAGGGCAACGGGGACATCCTGCTGATTGATGTCGCTCAAGAGGAAACCATCGCCACCCTGACGGGGCATAAGTCACAGCCCAATTGCCTGGCCTGGAGCAACGACGGGACCAGACTCTTTTCGGCGGGTGGGTACAACGAAGTTGAGATACGTTCCTGGGACGCAGTCCGCAAATTGCCGCTGGGAAGCATCTCTGTGGCTCGGCACGAGGTGACGTATTTCACATTTGGTCCAGACGAGAAATCCTTGTATGTCCTTTCTGATGGGGAATTGATTTCTGAATGGAACCTCAAGCTCGGACGCAAAGTTCGCGAGTTCCCCGGGGCTGCGTACGCCAAAGTCATCGCCGTATCGCCAGAAGGGAAGACGATTGTCGGCAACCACGAAAATGATGTGCAGCTATGGGGTGCGCAAGGCAAGCCGCTGCGTAAGCTGCAGGGGCATGACAACTGGGTGGACGCGATCCAGTTCTCAAACGACGGCTCTCTTCTGATCACCGGAGGCGGGACGTCGGTTCTGGTCTGGAAAATGGGGGCTGCGACCAACGACTCCAAAGCCTATCAGCAGTCCGGTGAGGAACGAGCCTCCTTGTCGACGGACAACTTCCCGGTGCAGCACGTCTCCCTGTCCAGAAATGGTCGCTGGCTGGCAGCTGCAGTGGACAGTGATCCTGTGGCCCACGTCTATGTCTGGAATGCAGAAACTCTGGAGCTTCATGCCAAGATTCCTGCTGGGGCGCCGGTCCTGCATGATGCGCATTTTCGACGTGACAGCAAACTGTTGTATCAGCACAGTAATGGCGAAATGGTTGTCTGGGAGGCGGGGCGGAAAAAAGAAATGCGCCGGCTGGACATCCACGACACCGATGGCGAATTCGGGATTTCGCGTGGTCCAGATCACAAATTGGCCATCGGAAGCGTGCGAGGTGAAATCCTTATTGCCGACGGCGTGACCGGTGAAACGATCCGAAGATTCCCAGCGCATACGGCAGCGATCTCCGGTGTCGACATTACACAGGATGGAACCTTGGTGGCGTCCGGGAGTCACGATGAAACTGCACGGATCTGGGAAGCAGCGACGGGGAAACTCGTCGACACATTACCGAGACTGCCGGGCACGCACATGACGTATCACGCCGTAGCCTTTTCTCCTGACGACACCTTACTGGCCGCTGGGAACGACAACGCTGTTATCGTGTGGGACGTGGTGGGACACAAGCTGCGACACATGCTGGCTGGCCACCGCGGCTACTGCCGCTGTCTCGGATTTTCGCCCGACGGCAAATGGCTGGTGACTGGAGGAGATGACAACCTCGTGAAAATCTGGGATGTCGACTCCGGCAATCAACTCAAAGCGCTCAAGGGGCATACCGACATGATCATGGGGGTAGCGGTCTCTGCAGATGGCAAGACCATTGCCTCCGGCGGTTTCGACAAGTCCGTGAAACTCTGGGACGTCGCCGGTCTGATGACGGAACCAGCAGAAGTTCCACCGCCGAAACGAGACTCAAATTGAGTTCAATTGCGACCTCGAAACCGTTTGCGACTCGGACCGAGCGGTATGCTCTGAAGAACGAAGTCGACGCAGCGCGTGCCAAGACGTTTCTTGCTTCGCGTGTCCGATTAAAGTCTGCTGGCGCTGACTGTCGCGGAAGCCAATAGGCATCACAGTGCGACGGCAACGCACTTCAGGGTGGCTGGGTTCACGGGAACGCGGCGACTGGTTCTAATGATCCGGTCACCTCGCAACACAAAACCTCACATCTCTCGTGCCCATGAACCGTTTGTTCCTGCTTTTGTGTGGACTCATCATCTCGTTCTCTCCGTCGATCGGAGTTGGGGCGGAGAATCTGGTTGCGGATGTCTGTGTGGTCGGAGGATCGACGTCCGGAGTCGCGGCGGCGATTTCGGCTCGGCGGGCGGGGGCCGAGAAGGTCGTCTTGGTTGAAGAACTGGCCCATGTGGGCGGGCGGATGTCGGAGACGCTCGGGTTTGGTGAGCAGGACCGGATGAAGCCAGAGTCTCTGGGCGGATTGTGGATGGAGCTGGAATCGCGGGTTGCGGAGCGGTATGGGAAGAAAGTCTCGACGCCGGAGCCGCACGTCATTGAGCAGGTGATTGACGACTGGCTGGCTTCTGCCGGCGTGACGGTCCTGAAGAAATTCCGGGTGGCGAAGGTCACACAGCAGGAACGCCGAGTGACCCAAGTGACGGCGGACGATGGGCGCTGCGTGGTAGCGACCGTCTTCATCGATGCCACGTACACTGGGGATCTCATCGCCAAGGCTGGTCTCTCCTGGACCATCGGACGAGAGTCGCGATCCCAGTACGATGAATCGCTCGCGGGCGTGATGCTGAAGCTGGAGAACCCGCCTGGCAAGATTGTGGAAGACATTCATCGTAGCCCGGTGAGTGGATTCACAAAGGACGGGGTCACACTGCTGCCGCATGTTTCGGGACTCACGACCGATGTGACCGCCGGGGCAGGCGATGAGCATTTGCAGTGCTTCAATTTCTATGCCTGCCTGTCCAGCGATCTGGACAACCGTGTCGAACTGACCGAGCCTGAAGGATACGACCCGGCTGAGTTTGAGTTGCTGCGTCGGGAGATACAGCGGCTGGGCCGCGTTAAATTCGGGCTGGGCAACAGTGTTCCGAATCAGAAAACCAAGATTAATGATGGTGTGCCGCTGCTGCTGCACTGGGGGCTGGTCGGCGGTGGCGATGGGTACTCGGAAGCATCGCCAGAACAGCGCCGGGCCATCTGGGAACGACACCGGGACTACACGCACCGGCTGCTTTGGTTTCTGCAACACGATCCAGCGGTGCCCGAGAAGCAGCGTGAGGGGTTCTTGAAGTGGGGACTGCCCCGTGACGAGTTCGTAGAGAACGGGCACTGGCCCTGGGATGTTTACATCCGTGAAGGACGCCGATTGGTGGGGGATCGCGTGATGACCCAGCGGGATCTGTTCGAGCAGATCGCGAAGCCAGATGCCATTGCATTGGGCTCGTTCCCTGTTGACTCCCACGTTGTGCAGCGACTGGCAACACCGGATGGAACTGCGGTGGTCAACGAAGGGGGGTACCTCGTCGAGCCGCCGCTCTACCAGATTCCATACTCAGCCCTGCTGCCCAAGAAGGAAGAATGTACGAATCTGCTGTCCTCGGTCTGCATGAGTTCGTCTCGCGTGGCATTTAATTCGCTTCGCGTCGAACCGACCTGGATGTTAACCGGCCAGGCCTCTGGCATTGCTGCCGCGATGGCATCGCAGTACAGCGGAAAAGTCCACGATCTTCCCGTGAATGAATTGCAGGACAAACTTCGCGCTGCCAGGGTGACGGTGGATTTGCCGAAGGCAGGAGATTGAGCGGCTGAGTGCCGGAGGGCTCACGATCAGCGTTGGCCTCCGCGTTTCGCACTCACTTGGTATCGTCCAGCGGCAGCGCGTAGTACGCACATTCGGCCAGGAAGAATTCCGCCATGTTGAGCTTGTCGTACTCGTAGTGGCAGATCGCGGCGCGGGCTTGGTCGTAGCCTTCCTTGTGACCAGCCAGGGCGATAAACGTAGCGGCGGCCAGTGGATTGCGGACGAGGGAAGCTTCGTACCATTTGCGGTCGCCCAGCACCTCAACATCGCGTAGCGACGCCATGCGTCCAGCATCGCCTTGCGTTTTTTGCGGAAACCAGCGTGAGTAGCCTTCACGCCAGCGGGCTTCGCCAAAGAGTTTTGTGTCGTTGTTGTTGAACTTCTTGTAGTCATCAATCACAGCGTGCGCGCCCCGGGCATTGATGGCGAGACCAGCCCGGTACTTCTCGCGGGCTGTTTCATCCGTCTCCCACTCGGCGAGGCTGGCCAGTCCCCCTTGCGAACTGACGTAAATCCACAGTTGCCCCCGGTCGATGTTCCGAATTTGATCGTGGTCGAATGGATAACCTTTGGCACAGACATCCAGCCTCGTCAGTTCGGAATTCTCGGACCGCTCATCGCGTGCGTGCCGGTAGCGCTCCAGCCAGACCGAGTCGCCGGTGACTTCGTGCATGGCCTTCAGGATGTGCAAATACGCGACTGCTCCGTGATGCCGGACGATCTTAAATTCCCCGCGGAACTGCCCCTTGAAGGCCCCATCGCACGGGCACTTCCAGTCCACCGCTTCGAGCGCCTCAGCGACTTCCGTCATCTTAGTAACGATCGCGGCTCGCTCGGCATCGGTAGGAATTCCACTCGTGGCGTAGGCATGCAGTCCGTAGAACCAGGGGTGCGTCTGGTCCTGCGATCCCATGGCATAATGGCATTGGCCATCGGTCCCCATTCCTCGGGCAATGAAGCCAGGGACATCGGACACCGACGCGCACTTGATCAGCCCCGCAGCGAGTCGTTTTGCCTTCTCGCGATCTGCCGGGGCGCCACTTCGGCGGGCGCGTTCGCACATGGCCACCAGATACGTGCCGGTGAACATCGGTCCGTTTTCAATGGGGCTCCACCAGCCAATGGCGTTGGGGAGGCCGCGCTGACAGTCTTCAGGTGTTGGCAGTTCGGCAATGAAGTCGAGGATCAGCCCATCCTCACCGATGTATTCAGTCCACATTCGGTCATGGACCTTCTCCACCGCAGCGGCGACGCATTCGGGGGAGACGTCTTTCGATGTGCTGTTTTCTTCGGTGTGCCCAATCTGCTGAAAAAGAATCAAGGCAATCACAGCGAACAAGGCGTACTTCATTGGTCCATTCGATTCTGAGTTGTAATTGAGCGGCTTCATCAGTCATGGCGGCGGCAGTTGCGGCTCCGTCAGTCGGAAGTTTGGCAGCCTGTGGTGAATAGCATTGTCGGCATCGCGAGGCCATCGCAACCATGTTCGCGATGTTGTACGTGCAGCAACTTGCGCCGCCTCTTGGGAGCCAGCGGACAGTGTGACTGCTCCTGTGACTGCTCCTGTGACTGATCCTAACTTCGGTCTGCGTGAAACGAAATAATGGCCGCAAACAGTCGCCTCGCACGCCAGATATCGTCCTGAGAATCTCCGTCCCAGTCGGGGATGTCTTGGGCTTGTTGCTCCAGGGCCTGAAGCCGCTGGCGAATTTCGGCCAGTTCCTGTTCACCGCATTGCTGTGCGATGAGAGTGTAGTGCGATTCGGGAATGTCTCCCCATGCGCCGAGGTTGAAGTCTTCGCGATGTTGTTGAACGATTGAAATCCACTTGCTCATCGGTCACCGGTGAGGTTCTCAGCCTCGTGGTTCGCAGAGCCAGCCCACGAGCTGTTCAATGAATTGCACATAGAGGCTGCCGACTTCGATTCCCTCGGCCGGAGGATGTTGCGCGGTCACGCGTTCAGAGCCCCAGTCAACGAGCGGACCGACCCAGTGAGGGGCGAGGTCGGTGGTGAGGGCCGCGGAGCGGCTGTGGCGGGTCTCCCTCACCACGAGCAGCGGGTCTTGCGTTGTCGGAGTGAGGCTGTAACTCGTTCCATTCCACTCGGCCGTGTGACGGTGAATGCTGAGCAGCACATCGGTATCGGCCGCCGCCTGCACTTTGTTGTAGCCTCCAATCAGTGGCGGACGCTCGGTCCACGGAAGATTTGCGGTGATGGGATGCTGCTGCTCGCAGTGAACGAAGGCCGGGCTGTCGACGTTTTGACGGTCGTCCTCAGTCGCGATGATGACGGGCAGGGCCGAGCCCAGTGGTGTGCCGCGCCAGTGTCCATCGCAACCCTGAAACGATTCCCAGCCTCCAATCATCAGCAGGCTCATTCCCTGCTGATGTCGCTCGACGAGTTGCTGCTGCAACTCGGTGCTGATGCGGGTGGCAGGGTAGTCACTGAGGATCAGCAGATCGTTGGCCGCTGCGAGGTCGGCGGAATTGAGCTGGTGGTCACTGGGGCGGTACTCAAAGGTGTATCCCGCCCGGTGCAGTATCCCGGCCAGGTAGCACGCTGCCGTAGAGAGTGACGTGTCGCCCAGGTACAGCATGCCAACCCTTTCACTTGGTCTCACTGGGGCGGAGAGCTGACGCCGCCCCGCTTGCCGTTTTCTTCGGTCGTTTTCACTCCGCGACGATATATTCCAACTGAATGTCGGTGTTGGGCAGGGCCTTCTTCAGTTCATCGACACCGGCCTGCGAAACAGCGGTGCGGGTGACCTTGAGATCCTTGAGAGCCTTGAGCGGATGCAGCTTGGGCAGCCCTGCATCAGAGACGGACGTCGAGCCGAGATGCAGGAAACTCAGTTTGGTCATGCCCTGCAATGCATCGAGTCCGTTATCGCTGAGCTGCGTGTTGTCGAGGTTCAGCCATTCCAGATTGACAAGCGGAGCGAGGTGAGCGACCCCGGT
>JAGQPW010000101.1:14795-18783 GCA_020426515.1 Planctomycetaceae bacterium
GTATCAGTCAGAGGGACCCGCCACAGGTTCAGTCGCTTGAGCGCGGTCAATTGCCCGACGAAAGCCATGCCGCTGTCGTCAATCTGCGAGTTTTCGCTGAGGTCGAGATCTTCCAGTGTGGGGACTTTGGTCAGGTGTTCCAGACCGGTGCTGCTGACCTGTGTTTGCGAGAGTCGCACCTTCTTGAGTTTTGGGAACTGCTGCAGCACCGCGAGCGAATCGTCTCCCATCAGCGTTTTGGCCAGATAGAGTTCTTCCAGGTTCGTGCAGCCCTTCAGCTCGCCCAGCCCATCTTCGCTGATCCACAGGAAGTCGAGAGCGAGTGCTTTCAGTCCAGTGAGTCCCGCAATGGTTGCCATGCCGCCATCGTCCACGGTGCACGCCCCGTTCTTGCCGGAGAAACGCAGGGCCTTCAGGCTGGTGAGTCCCTTGAGATGATCGAGCCCGGCGTTGGAGATGCCGCACTCGCGCAGATCGAGATTGCGGAGTGACTGCAACCCGGAGAGATGCTTGAGCTGATCGTCGGTGATCGAGGTTTCGTTGAACAGCAGCGACTGCAGCTGTGAGAGTTGAGGCAGTGCGGCCAGTGCTTCATCGGTAACGTCATGCCCGCGAAAACTGACTTCGGTGATCAGGCCGCTGGCATCCTTCTTGACGTCCAGCCCCGCATCCTTGATGGCTGCAACTGCTTCATCAGGATCGCTGGCTCCAATCGTGATCTCGGTTTCGGGCTGTGGCGTTTCCGGTCTGGGGGCAGGCTTTTCACAGCCAACCGTGATCAGACAGAGCAGTAAAGCGACGGGGGGGAGCGTTGGGCGGGACAGGATAGGCATGGCAGAGTCGTTATCTGTTGAGTAGATGAGGCGAGCCGGGGTCGTCAGGCCTCGGAATTATCATTGCGCAAAAGGGCCAGCCGTTACGGCTTCTTACCCAACTGTTGCAGGATCCACAGCAGAAGCAGCGAGCCGACAGTGGCGGAGATGAGTTCGCCCAATGTGCCGACTGCGGCAAAGCCCAGCAGTCGGAACACGAACCCGCCCAGTACAGCACCGATGATGCCGATGATGATGTTTTTCACCAGGCCAAACCCTCTGCCATGAGCCAGCTTTCCAGCCAGCCAGCCGGCAATGGCTCCGATCATCAGCATCCACAGAAGACCCAGCATGGGACGAATTCCTTGATGTGTTTGAATTGAGGGTTCAGGAACCTGACCGTTGAATCACCAGTTCCAGCCGGACCGGTCCGACACTGACCGCCTTGCCTTCTTCGCAATTGCTGATGGACTGGATGTCGTCGCCGCGAGTCTCGCCGAGGATCATCGCCTTCCATTCCTCGAGCATCGCCGTGAGTTCCTCGGACTGATCGGTGTACCACAGAATGTTGATGCGTTCGTTCTCTTCGAGGTTAGCATCCTTGCGGGCCTGCTGCACGTGCCGCACAAAGTCGCGGGCCATTCCTTCGCGGATCAGTTCGGGCGTCAGCTTCGTGGAGAGCGCGACCTGAATGCCCTCGGCATCGGCACTGGCCCAGTCGCTGGCCTGCTGCACGTTGACCATCACATCGTCTGGACCGAGGGTGACCTCATTTCCTTCGAGCGTGAGGGTAACCGACTCTCCACTCCGCAGCGGAGCGAGAATGGCTCCGTCCAGCTGGGGCAATGCGGTGCTGATGACCTTCAGGATCTTGCCGTACTTCGGCCCCAGCGTCTTGAGGTTGGGCTTGTAGGCATAGCTCACAAGGTCATCGAGGTTCTCTGCCCGCACGACGGACTTTACGTTGAGTTCGTCAGCGATCACATCGCGGTACTGCTCGAGCGCCTCTGCTTCTGCTGCGTTGCGACAGGAGAAGCGAAGTTCCGCCAGAGGCTGACGCACACGCTGCTCTGCCGTCTCACGCAACCGGTGTCCCAGCCGAACAAGTGTCTGCACGAGCGCAGTGCGTCCGTTCAAAGCCAGATCGATCTCGGCGGCCTCAAACTTCGGGTACTTGCACAGATGTACGGACTGGGGCGCCGAAGGGTCAACACTCACGACGAGGTTCTGGTACATCCGCTCGGCCATGAACGGAATGCACGGGGCCAGGAGTTTGGTGAATGTGACGAGCACTTCGTACAGCGTTTGATACGCCGCAAGCTTGTTCGGCTCCCAGGTGCTGCTCGCACTCCAGAAGCGTCGACGGTTGCGGCGGATGTACCAGTTGGACAGGTCGTCAATGAATTCCTTCGCCGCTTCCATGAAGCGGGCGACGTTGAAGGACTCAAAGCTCTGCTGTCCGATCTGTGCGACTTCGCGGACGCGGGAGATAATCCAGCGATCAATCTCCGGACGTTCCTCCAGCGGCACCTCAGGCTGCGATGGATCGAAGCCATCCAGTGCGGCGTAGTTCACAAAGAATGCGTAGCTGTTCCACAGCGGGATGAGCACCATACGGCGGATGTCGTCGGCCGGGGTGCTGGTGATCTTGCAGGTGGGAACTCCTTCCAGAGTTTCGCTGATCGGCCCATCCACCGTTTGCAGCGTGACAGGCTGGTCGGGATGCCGCGTACCGAATCGCAGATCGGACGCCGGGTTCTGGGCGAGGTACAACCATCGCAGCGTATCAACTCCCAGTTGCTCAGCTGCTTCTTCGAACCAGATGGCGGTGCCGTCGCTCTTGTGCATCGGCTTGCCCTGTTCGTTCATCACCAGTCGGTGGCCGAGCAGATTCTTGAAGGGCTTCTTCTGCTCCGGATCGTCGGTCTCGTCGTACCGCATCATCGTGGCGAGCGAGAGCATGGAATAGAACCAGTTGCGGAACTGGCCGGGGAAACACTCGGTGACGAGGTCGGCTGGGAACCACTGCTTCCACGAGTCCTTGTCGTGGTTGTAGTGCATGGTGGAGAAGGGGACGATGCCCGCATCCAGCCACGGATTGCCGACGTCCTCGATGCGTTCAAGGATGGCGCCGGTCTTCTCGCTCTTGATCTTGACCTTGTCGATCCAGGGACGGTGAGGCGTGTGCCCTTCGAACTCGTCCCAGCCTTCGACAGCGCGTGCCTTGAGTTCGGCCAGCGACCCCATCACTTCGAAGTCGGAAGGATCGTCCGGGTTCACCCAGATCGGCAGAGCCAGTCCCCAGAACCGCTTCTTGGAGATCATCCAGTCACGCATCGTGTCGAGCCATTCCAGCTCGCGCTGCTGCCCCTGTACGGATTCGGGCAGCCAGTTGATGCACTTGGTGACTTCCTTGATTTCCTCCCGCCAGTCCATGTTGATGAACCACTCGTCCACGAGGCGGAACACCAGTTCATCACCGGTCCGCCAGCAGTGCGGGTAGATGTGCGGATAGGTCTCGACGTAAACGAGCAGCCCTTTTTCCTTCAGCGAATCGAACACCATCTCCGCTGTTTCGGGAGCGATGGCTTCCTTGCCGGTGAACGGGCCAAAGCCGTCCAGGTAACGACCGTCTTCACCCAGCGGGGCAATGATGGGCAGGCCTTGGTCGACGCCAATCTTGTGGTCGATGTCGCCGCAACCAGGAGCCGAGTGCACAATGCCAGTACCTTCTCCAGCAACGACGTTGGCATTGCCTTTGAAGTCGCGACCACCGTCGATGACGAGATGCTCAGGTGAGCCGGTGGCGTGAGCCTCCGGCCTGTTCGCTTTGTCCTCGGACTGACGTCCGGGGCTCGCCGGTTCGGCTGTGATTTGAGCAGGCAGCTCATCGAACGGTCCGGCATACCGCCAGCCGACCATCTCGGCTCCTTTGAGTTCGCCTTCAACTTCGTACCCGCCCTGTTCCTTGAAGATCTGGGCGATGGTCTTGAGCTTGCCGACTCCCTCGGGCCACTGCCATTCGGGTCGGCCAAAGCCTTCCTTGAATTCCTTTTCAAGGCGCTTGTATTCGAGATTGTCCTTGGCGAAGTAGTAGACCGCATCATCCTTCTTCGCACGCAGCTTCACGTAGTCGAGGTCCGGGTTGACCATGCAGGCGACGTTGGAGGTGAGTG
>JAGQPW010000102.1:0-11577 GCA_020426515.1 Planctomycetaceae bacterium
CCAACCACTGCCTAGTGAAAAAATACGACCATGGGTAAGCCAACCGGATTCAAAGAATACGCCCGCCAGACCGCCGCCGAGCGCCCGTCGCTCGAGCGGATTCAGGACTGGAACGAGTTCTCCACCAAACTGGAACTCCCTGTTCTCAAAGAACAGGGGGCCCGTTGCATGGATTGCGGGATTCCATTCTGTCACACCGGCGATCTGTTGGCCGGAATGGCTGCGGGTTGTCCGTTGCACAACCTCATTCCGGAGTGGAACGACCTCGTCTATCACGATGACTGGCGTGAAGCGCTCGACCGGCTGCACAAAACGAACAACTTCCCGGAGTTCACCGGTCGAGTCTGCCCTGCTCCATGCGAAGGATCCTGCACACTGGGCATCCACGAGCCCCCCGTGGCCATTAAAACGATCGAGAAGAACATCATCGATCGCGGTTTCGAACATGGATGGGTCACCGCGAAACCACCGCGTTCCCGCACCGGAAAAAAGGTCGCCGTTGTCGGTTCCGGACCTGCCGGGCTGGCAGCTGCCGCCCAGCTGAACTCGGCGGGACACGAAGTCACCGTGTACGAACGGGCCGACCGCATTGGTGGCCTGCTGATGTACGGCATTCCCAACATGAAGCTCGACAAGAAGAAGCAGGTCGAGCGTCGCATCAAGCTGTTGGCCGAAGAAGGCATCAAGTTTGTCACGAATACGGAAATCGGCAAGGACATCCATCCTCGCGATTTGATGGAACAGTTCGACGCCGTAATGCTGGCAACTGGAGCCACCGTTCCCAACGACTTCTTCGCCAAGACCCCCGGCCGACAGCTCAAGGGGATCCATTTCGCGATGGAGTTCCTCACACTGAACACGAAGAGCCTGCTGGACTCGCAACTGGCCGATGGCAAATACATCTCCGCCAAGGACAAGCACGTCGTCGTGATTGGCGGGGGCGATACCGGGAACGACTGCCTCGGAACATCGATGCGTCATGGATGTAAGAGTCTGGTCAACTTCGAGGTCGTTCCGCAGTCTCCGGAAGAACGTGCGGCCAACAACCCCTGGCCACAATGGCCAAAGATTCATCGTGTCGACTACGGTCACGCGGAAGCAGGTGCCGTGTTCCACGAAACCTATGCCACTGACGCACAAAAGACTCTCAAGGATGATCCTCGCGAATACGCCATCCAGACGGTGGAGTTCGTTGGCGATGAACAGGGCAACCTGAAAGCCGTTCGAACTGTGAACCTCGACTGGAGCAAGAAGGGCGAAAACGGCGCCCCGTTCTCGCCAATCCCCGGCACCGAAAAGGAGTGGCCAGCTGACCTGTGCTTCCTGGCTCTCGGCTTCCGCGGACCAGAACAGCTGATTGCCGAACAACTGGCGATCGACACCGATCAGCGTTCCAACTTCAAGGCCGACTACGGCAAGTACACCACAAACGTCGACGGTCTGTTCGCCTGCGGCGACTGCCGACGTGGCCAGAGTCTCGTCGTCTGGGCGATCAATGAAGGCCGTGAAGCGGCTCGCGAGTGTGATCGCTATCTGATGGGAGTTTCACAGCTGCCATAGTCTGCCGCGTCTGGCACTCAACTTCACCAATTCACAACAAGGCGGGTTCCCAACAGGGAACCCGCCTTGTTGCGTCGTCTGAGTCTTTCCCTGTCAGCAAAGAAATGATGATCGTGGCCACTACAAACTGTGAACTTTAGGTAATTTCCACGGGTCATTTCCAAAATGGTGTTGCGCGTTCACCGGGAATTGCGATAATTACCCGAAGAGAAGTCCACGGAGGGCCTTCGATGTTCTGGATCCCAAAGCGCGAGGGATCGCAATGCCGCACTCGCTGCGCGACCTGCTCCTGATTGCCATGCTGGCAAGCTGCGTCTTTCTGACCCAGCTTGGGAGTTCGAGGCTGTGGGACCGAGACGAACCTCGCAATGCTGGCTGCGCTGCGGAGATGCTTCAGCGAGGCGACTGGGTGGTCCCCACGTTCAATGGGGAACTGCGAGCCCACAAACCCGTGCTGACATACTGGGCCATGATGCTGGTCTACTCCGTGCTTGGAGTTAGCGAATTCGCTGCCCGACTCCCTTCAGCCATCTGTGGCGGGGGGACCGTGCTGCTGACTTACCTGATCGGCTGCCGGCTGTACTCCCGTCAGGCCGGCTGCTGGGCTGCGGTTGCCCTGGCAACGACAGTAATGTTCAGTATTGAGTCCCGAGCCGCCACCCACGATGGCGTGTTCATCTTTTGCACGACGTTGGCAACCGCCATTTTTGTGATCGGAACGTTCGGCAAGTCTCCCAGGCTGTTTCCCGACTGGCCGGTCGCAGCCGCGATGTACGCCTGCATGGGGTTAGCCGTTCTGGCCAAAGGTCCCGTGGGACTGGTGCTGCCAACAGCTGTGATCGGAATGTACCTGTTGCTCAAACGACTCCCGGAATCCGATTTCGGTACTGGTCGCTGGTGGAGACCCGTTTGGGACATTGCCCGCAGCTTCGAGCCTCGACACTTCCTGTCCACCTGCTGGCTGATGAGGCCCTGCACGGCAATGGCCATGGTTCTACTCGTCGCCCTGCCATGGTATCTGCAGGTCCACTTTCGTACCGATGGAGCCTGGACACACGGCTTCTTCTTCGAGCACAACCTGGACCGTGCAACCAGCGCCATGGAAGGCCACGATGGCGGCCCGCTGTACTACCCGCTCATGCTGATCGTCGGGTTCTTCCCATGGTCCATCTTTTGGATGCCAGTCCTCTGGAACACAGGGGCGGGAACATCCCGAACCGACCGCGGCCGCGATGGATACCTGCTGGCAGCCTGCTGGCTGGGAGTTTACGTGGCCTTGTTCAGCATTGCGCGAACCAAACTGCCGCACTACATAGTCCCCTGCTATCCCGGTCTGGCTCTGCTGACAGGTGCCTTCCTGACACGCTGGTCCTCCGGAGAGTTGGTGCTCTCCCCATTGTGGCCGCGCTTGGCATTTGGCTCACTGGCAACTGTCGGTATCGGCATGCTGATCGTGGTGCCCATTCTCAGCCAGCATCTGGTTCCGGGAGAAGCGCTGCTCGGGCTTCTTGGCTTGCCTCTGGCACTCGCGGGCATTGCTGCACTCATACTTTCGCAACGAGGCCGCATCGGTCTTGCCATCCAGCTCACAGGACTGTCAGCCGCGACTTTTCTTATCCTGATGTCCGGGTTCGCAGCAATTCGGATCGATCGTCATCGAGAGTTGACGCATCTGACGCAACACCTGCAGGCGGACCCCGACACCGTCGATGTGCTGAGCCTGGGGCGCATGGAGCCAAGCTGGGTCTTCTACGCTGGACGAACGATCGAAGAGCACTACGCGCCGATCGATGCTGCCCGGAGTTGGACCGCAAGCCGAAAAACAGGGCGAGCTGTACGCCTCGTGACCACAGCGGCCCACCTGGATGAGGTCCGCAATATGCTGCCACAGGCAGACTACACAGTGCACCACCTGCCCGGATTTCTAAGATCCGAAGGCCTGGTTGTTCTGACGGCGGCGGCTCTTCCGCAACTGTCCGATGCGGGTCACGACACCCCGCCAATCAGGTAAAACACTAAGAAATCGGCACGATCAGCCGATTGTGGCAGGCAAAGCCCCGTTCTGGCGGCCTTTCAATTGTTCTGATGAGCTCCTTCCGCGTACAAGCCCGGTTGCTTCGATTGATCGATTGGATCTCCGAACAACTCAATGGACTGCAGCGCAAATTGGAGTTTGTCAGATGCGACTCCAGGCATCTCTAATCCTGATACTACTTGCCGGCCCCACCGCCTGGGCACAATCCGTGCGCGACTTTCCTCCTCCGCGGAAAGTGTCAGCAGCACCGGCAGTGACCAACTCCGATGCGGATCAATGGTATCCCACGGGGGGGGCAATGCCTCGTCCCATCCCGAAGAACCAGACCACGGCCTCTCCGTACGTCGGGGCAATCGTCACTGAAGCTCCACGCAGCGCAGAACCGACGGACTGGTGGGGTGATCAAAAGGCCGTCAGTTCATCGTCCATACAGCAGGTCACTCACCAGCAACTCGTCCCCGGAATCCCGGCCGAACCCCTCCTGCAGGCACCAGGTCAATCAGGCACACCAGTGCAGGCTCCGGAACCCAATTTCGGAAATTTCTCGTTTCCGGCACCACAACGGCAACAATTGATCGCGGTGCCTCCTCCGGAAACGCAACCGTCCATCCCGAACCAGCACCTGACTCCGCCACCTGCGTGGAATCAGACCGGTAACATGTTGTCGCCGTCCATTGGCGAGCGACAGGCGGCCCCGGTCATGCAGATCGACACTGCGGCTCCCGTCTACGCACCGCCCAGCTTCCCTTCACCGTTTCCGGGAAATGCAACGCAGACGGCCATGTATTCGGATCCAGCACTCGCACCGCCACCGCTCCATTTTGGTGAGTTGCACTGCGATTCCATGGGCTGTGATTATGCTCCAGGAAACAGCAACCAGCTGTTCGGCTGCAATGATTGTGGCTGGTTGATGCCCTTCCTCGACCTGCAGGTCTACGGTGGCAATCACCGCACCATCGGCAAAGGCGATGTGTTTGTTCCGCTGTGGCAAACCAACGAACACCTGGTGTTCTTTGACATGCGCGTCGAATTTGATGACCGCGATGCGGTCGAAGCCAACTGGGGAATCGGCTACCGACGATTGTTTGATTCGAGTTGGATCCTCGGTCTGTATGGTTATTACGACTTGCTGCACTCATCGCACGGCAACAATTTTGGGCAAGGCACGCTCGGCGTTGAGTTTCTCACACTCAACTGGGACTTTCGCCTGAACGGTTACATCCCGACCGATGGCCAGGGATACGCTCCCGCAACATTCGCAATTTCCAACGGCAACGTTGTGACCCGCGACTTTGTTGAGAAGAGCTATGGCGGTTTTGATTTTGAAACCGGCTACCGTGTCGGACATTGGGGAGAGAACGACAACGTGGAGCTTCGCTGGTTCCTGGGTGGATTCGTCTACGACGCCAGCGGTCCCAACTACGATACCATGGTCGGTCCAAAGACTCGGGTTGAGATGCGACTCTACGACCTGGATTTCCTCGGACAACAGGCGCGTGTCGAAGGTGGAGCCGAGTTCACCTGGGACGAAGTTCGCAACGAACAGGTGTTCGGGTTTGTCCGCGTTCGCATTCCGCTGGGACGCCCGATCGGTGGTCGACTCGGACCACTTCAACGACGCATGGTTGATCAGCCAAGTCGAAACATCGACTAGCCCCCGAGAGAATCAGCCTCCACTCTTAAGAAGGCTCCCGCCGCGCCGCCACCTGCCGCGCGCTGCATCATGCGCAACAAAAAAAGCAGCCGTCGGACGGGCCAGTCCAACGGCTGCAGAGAAGGTTGTCAGTGCGGGCTAGAAACTGACAACGACCTGATTCTAGACGGCATGAAATTCAGCGAAAGGTCCTGTTTGCAAAACCGGCGGCAAAATATTGGCTGCCAACCGACAACTGTATCAATACAGTACACCTCCCATGGCATGAGCAGGTCATTGCCCACAGGCTCGAACGGGAGCAACATCCAGCCCCACAAAGGGATCCGTATCGACACCTGGGAGAGAACCAGTTGACGTGGGCGAACCGGGCGCGTTTAATGTCAACAGGGGCTCACGTGGCCTCTGGCCAAAATTTCTCCAGGAGAGTGTCTGCCATGCCTCAAGCCATTGCCAATCCCGAAGACTTGCGGGCCTTTGCCCTGAAGCTGAAGCAGTTCAATCACACTCTCAGTGAGCAGGCCTCCATGCTGGTCAGTCAACTGGACACGCTGGGGGCGACGTGGCGTGACCAGGAGAATCTTAAGTTCTCGGAAGAGTTCAAAGAGCACCTCCGTCTGCTGGCCCACTTTGTCGAAGCCAACAATCGACACATTCCGTACCTGCAGAGAAAGGCCGAGCGGCTGGAGGAATACCTTCAGCAAAGGTAACCGAAATCACAGCGTCGATCCCCGATCGACAAGCTCCTTCCGATGCTGTCGTCGGAAGTTCAGCGGAGTAATCCCCAATTGCTTTCGAAACTGCCGCGTGAACGCACTCTGGTCACAGAATCCAAACTCCAGTGCAATTTCCGCGACTGACTTGTTCGTACTCAACAACACATCGCTCGCCGCCTGAATACGTGTCCGCACCAGAAAGTCCTGGACACTCATTCCAAACACTTCCATGAACTTGCGGTGTAGCTGACGTGGTGACAACCCGGCCCGCTGAGCAAGGTCCGCCACCTTGATCCGCTCTCGAAGATGACTGCGGATCGCCTCCACCACCACATCAATCGGCGTATAGCTCTGCCTTGAACGACGCGCCCCTTCGTAGCTGCGAACCGTCCCCATCACGCCGATCACACGGCCGACTCTGTCGACAACGGGCAGTTTGCTGGTGAGGAACCAGTCCAGCAGCCGTTGCTCGGTGTACCAGATCTCAACGCGATTGATGAGTGCTCGACCAGTCGCCATGACCTGCTGATCGTCGGCGACAAAGCGGTCTGCAAGATGTGGTGGAAAGAAATCGTAATCAGTCCGGCCAATGACCTCGTCCTCACCCGTCAATCCGAACCGGGAAAGAATCGACTGGCTGGCAGCCATCATCCGGCTCTGCGCATCCTTCAGAAAGAAGGAGACCCCCGGCAAATGCTCAAACAGCTGCTGAAACTGTTGAGGGCTCCCGAGTTGCTGGAAGAATTCGTCCCGCAACTGCAGGCCCGAACGAACGGTCGGAGACTGACGCATACTTCCCACTCCCACATGGCCGACTTCCGGCAAGTGAACACGTTGTCGAATGCCCGAACGTGTCTCATCATGAGCCCCTCCGCGTCTCAATGAAACCGAAACCAGACCGCATTTCCAGCCATTTTTTCACTCGAATCGCACTGCTCGATGGAAGCAACGTGTCCGATTCATCCCAATTCATGACCGAAAGAGACAAGACACCGTTCCCAAACTCTGTCAGACTCTGTATCAGCTCCGGAGAATCGGTCGCGGACTCAGAAGTACCGCGAACACCTGGATCGCTTCGCCATCAGCATGACTCACTACGGAAACGTTAACCATGCCTCAGGAAAACGCCCATCCGTGCATCGCTCTCGGACTCACCCCCAGCTTCGGTTTCGGTGACCGCATCGGCCTCGCGACGCCGGGACACGTTGCCGCAATGCTCAAATCGGGAGATGGTATCGCTCCCATCTTTCCGCAACAGTCCATCCGCGAAATGACCCGCACGAATCGCACCGCGCAGCAGGTCATGGATGATGCCCTCCGCGGCGCCCGTGAAGCCGGCTGGACCGGTCCGATCGGCGCGGATGCCGACCATCTCAAGACCCCCGCCGATGTCGACATCACAGCTGCGGTCGGCTTCACGTTCTTCACGATCGATCCTTCGGGCGATGTCGACCAGCGGGCCGATGACTACAACGAATCACAGCTGCGAGAGAAGTTCGTCTCGGCACATGCCGCAGCCCCCTGGTACGAAGGCTACCTGGGCAAATCGATCACGCTGCCTGGAGGCACCCGCATTGAGTTGACCGAAGAAGCCTGCATGCGGGCGGCAGTGAAGTACGGAGCGGCCATTGCCCGCACCCTGCAGATGGCGGATTACATTGCCGGAGTGCAGACCGCTGCCGGTCGTGACTTCGAAATTGAGCTCTCGGTCGATGAAACCGATCAACCCACCACGCTGGCGGAACACTACATCATTGCCGATCAGTGCCTGAAAGGAGGCGTGAAACTGGTCAGTCTCGCGCCGCGCTTCATCGGAGAACTGGAAAAGGGGGTCGACTACAAGGGAGATGTCGACGCACTCGAAGCGTCTCTCAATGACCACGCCGCCATCGCCGAACTGCTCGGACCGTACAAGCTGAGCCTGCATTCGGGTTCCGACAAATTGTCGATGTATCCCGCGCTGGCCCGCGCCACGAAGGGACGGTTTCATGTCAAGACCGCCGGGACAAGTTACCTCGAAGCACTCCGCGTGGTGGCTCGACACGATGAGCCCCTGTTCCGCCGCCTGGTCGACTTCGCCCGCGAGCGTTATGACATCGACAAAGCCACCTACCACGTCTCTGCTACCGTCGCCGCAGTTCCCCCTTCGACAGAACTTCGTGCCATTGAACTGGAGGAACGGTATCTGGAGCTCTGGAGCGAAGTCCCGCACGGCATCGGCTTTACTGAACCGGGACGACAGATTCTGCACTGCACCTTTGGTTCCACCTTAACCCACCCGGAGTTCGGCCCCGCGATTCGCAGTGTGCTGGAATCATATCCGGCGACATATGCCGACGTCTTGACCGATCACTTCTGTCGGCATCTCGATGCACTTCGCGCCGGGATGTAGTCGGGCTGTCGTGGAATTACATGGACATTCGCGACATCGCAACCCGCCCCGGAATGCGAACGCGGACACTGCTATCCGGCCCAGTCCAAACGATAGACGCCGTCATTGTGAAAAGCGACAACGGCCCATTCCCCCAGAGGGCCGCAGTGCACATTCAGCAAGTCGTCGGGGAGCGAAGTCGCCCACAGCATTTCGCCGTCTGAATCGAGCCAGTACAGCGAGCGTTCAATGGTTCCGGCCAGGAGTCGATTGGGCTCGAAACTGACGGAGAGCCGATTCACCGTTCCTTCGACGATGTACGAACCAACCGGCCCTCCATCGCCATCGAAGGCCTGAATTCCGTGAGCGAATCCGGCGAGATAGAGCAGGTCTGCGTCTCCGGTGATTTCCAGTTCCCCGACGTTGCTCCACAATCGCTCCTGCCAGACCTCGCCTCCCTGCAGATCGTGGCAGCACAACAGTCCATGCTCGGCCGAGGCAAACAGAAGCGGCTCCGTAGCACAGAAGCGGGCGAACGCCAGTGGACGCATGGTCTGAAACTGCGCCAGCCGCCGCTTGCGTTCGTTGTAGATCAGGTTCACACCGTTGGCGAGACAGACCACCAGATGATTCCCAAAGGGCGCAATCGCCAGCGTCAGGCAAGTATCCGGGGTGTTCAATGACCATTCCGGTTGCAGATCACGATTGAGCCGCATCACCGTGTCATCGCCGGTTATGACCGCTCCGGCGGAGCCATCGTCACTCCAGACAAGAACCCGCACCGGAGCACCGATGCGGGTCATGGCTTGAATCTGTCCGTCTCGATCAATTCGCGAAATCGTCGACGACTCATCCGCAATGATCAATTCACCTGTTTCGCGGGCCAGAGCGGACGCTGTCAGCGCTCCGTCGGTTCCCACGCTCCAACTCACCTTCGGCCCCAGCCCTTGTCCTTTCAGCCATGGCGGTTGATAGACAGAGCCGGACTTCCGAGATGAGGTCATCGCTGGGTGAATTCTGTTGTTCGAAGTTGACGGAATGCTTCACGCAGGTCGGGATCGTTTTGCAGGTCCACTTCACCCACCTGGATGCGTTCCGGACCGTCCTTCACCAGCACATCTGGCTTCAGACCGATCTTACCCCAAGTCGTCCCTTTCGGCGAGTAGAACTTAGCTGTTGTCATTCGGTAGGCCGTCCCCAGTCGCAGATCGTAGATGCTCTGCACAGACCATTTCCCGTAGGAAGTCCGTCCAACAATGGTGCCTCGCTTGTGATCGCGAATGGCTCCGGCCACGATTTCACTCGCACTCGCACTCATGCCATCGATCAACAGAATGATGGGAACGTCACGGGTTCCGGGGCGATGAGCATTGTAGGCCACATTCTGATCAGCAACGCGGCCACGGGTCTCCACGATGATGCCTTCAGCAATGAATCGATCGAGCACTTCCACAGCTGCGGTCAGCAGCCCACCGGGATTGCCACGCAAATCCCAGATCAAAGACTTCATTCCCTGCTGTTCCAGACTCCGCAATGCGGCGTCCAGTTCAGCCACGGTGTCCTGCTGGAAACCGGTCATCTGCAGATAGGCAATTCCATTGGTCGCATCGATGATCTTCGCAACCGGGATACTCTTTACCTGCACTGCACGACGCATGCAGGTGGCCTTGAACTGATTGCGGCCATCCCGCGAAATCTCCAGAGTCACGAGGCTTCCTGAATTTCCGGTCAGCAGATTGGCAGCTTCTTCCGTACTCATGTCGCGAACATCGTGATCATCCACTCGAACGATGTAATCGCCACCGCGAAGTCCCTGTTCCGAAGCCGGGCTGCTGGGCAGCACCTGGAGGAGCTTCATGCCGCGTCCGCCTTCGGCTTCCATCACAATCCCGATGCCCACAAACTCACCCTTAATGTTTCCATACAGGTCCTGGCGTTTGCCAGGTGTGAGCACATTGCTGTAGTCGTCCAGACAATTGGTCAGGCCAAAGACGTACTCCATCACAACCGGGCCTGGCTCCAGACCGACTTCCCGGAAACAGAGATCGCACACTTCGTTGAGCATCTGACGATGCTGGCCGGAGTAGGTCAGATTGTGGTTCCAGTACCGCTCATAGAGCTTTCGCTGCAGTGCCTGAAGCTTCTGAGACGAGGCCCCAAACAGGTTTTCATCGACAAACTTCCGATTCTCCAGTGCCAGCCACAGACTTTCTGTTCCGTGAGCCAGGAGTGACGAGGTGTTAATTGGCTCGACAAAGTATGTCTGCGTGTTCGCGAGCACATCATCAAAGAGCTGCAGGGCCGCATCGCGAGACAGTGGCTTCAACTGCTGCCGAAACGTGTCATCGCTGTAGCGTCGCTCAATCGCGTACTGTGCCTGAGCACGACGCAGATTGCGGGTCAGCAGCGGATCATCCGGAAACTTCTTCAGGGAGTCCTTGTAGTGCCGGACAGCTTCTCGCCAGTTCTGGCGGGATTCCATCTCCGTGCCCAGCTTGGCCATGGTTTGGGCATCTGATCGAGACTCCTGAGCAAGCAGGCTTGGAGCGATCAGGATGAACAAGCTTAAACAGAGCGCCGCTCCCAGCCAATTTCGCCGGTGCGATCGATCCGCGAAGCCCGAGCGGTTACGAATAACAACGTTCATACAGGTCCCTTTCTCGGGGTCGGCCTTATTGCAGATTGCCGACTCGCCCTGCTGATGAGGCTGGGGTGGGGAGTTTTGTCATCAGCTGTGTTGAGTCGAAACATCGATGCTGCCTTTTTGCAGCACCTGACCCTCGAACTTAGGTCACGATGCGCGGTGGGGCAAAAGGCCTCAAGCGGCAATCTTCAATGAATCCGCCTCGACCTCTAGAATCGGGCAAGGTCGAACCGAATGCAACGATTGTATGCGAGTTCGCCGAAGTCAGAGTCTGGGGCAGCTGGCAAAACATTTCCGGCACCAGTGGCCGGAGAATCGACACAGCTGTGACAGATCCCCATGGAGAATCGCCACAGCCCGCGAAGGACTCACCACGGGACCAGCTACGGCACGCCCGCCGTCCAAACCAGCACCGCTGCTACTTTCGCAATCCACGGGCTGCTGTGATAACATCCGGGCCGGTCACGAATGCGATTGTCCCGGTTGTGACAATTGCCCACTCGCCAGGAGCCTGATGATGTGTCGCCAGTGTTGTTTCGCCGCACTTTTAACAGCCAGTCTCTGTACCGGAACTGCATTCGCTCAACTGGGCGAGGAGGC
>JAGQPW010000102.1:11676-18570 GCA_020426515.1 Planctomycetaceae bacterium
ATGAAGTACGAAATCGACGAAGATGGAGACTTCAAACTTGTCTTTGAAGTTGGCGACGAGGGACGAACACAAATCGCCTGGATCAGGTCGCGAACCGAGAAATACCGGGATCTGGAAATTCGCGAAATCATTTCCCCCGGCTACGAAGCCAAAGGGGGCGACTTCCCGGGAACCGTGGCCCTGCAATTGCTCGACGACAATCGCAGCAAGAAGTTTGGCGGTTGGCAGAAAGATGGAAATGCGGCGATCTTCGTCACACACCTCGCAGCACAGGTGAAAGCCGACACACTGAACAGCGCCCTCATTTTCACTGTAGAAGCCGCCGACGAAATGGAAAAGCAGCTCAGTGGCGACAAGGACGCCTTCTGAGGCCCCTCGCACCGTTTGAAACGTCGTGGCCCGCCACGCTTGAAATTGAAACCTCCTGCCACCCGCGAACGAATGCTGCGGTATCTGCTTCTCACGGGTGAGCCTGCCCCCCTGCTCTGGTGCGAGGCAATCGCCCAGCGTGGAGATGCGTTGATCGCAGTCTATGCGCTCGACTCGGTCCCCTTAAGCGCACCTTCGCAGAGCCATCCCGCGATTGTTGCTCGCCATTTTTCCCGACCGGAGGATATCGACGTTCCCCAGGACTGTGATGCCGTCCTGATTGCGGGCAGCGATCCGCGGCTGTTTGCGGCGGCACGACAACTGGGACTGGCGGGACTTCCGCTGCTCGTCGTCACCACACACTCCGGACCAACCTCGGCATTGTTCGAGTTGATCTCCTTGTGGGAGGAAGGCCAGACTCTCCTGGTGCCTGCCTTTTCCAGCGGTCTGGAACAGGTCACGGAACACTTGGCGCTGAACGGTCCTCTGGAACGCATTGAATTCGTACGTGACGTCGAATCGACCGATTCCACAAGACCGCTGCTCGCAGAATCAACGGTCCATCGCTGGTTCTTTCAGGATGTTCGCTGGCTGACCCGGCTGGCAACGAATGGCAGCGTCAGTCGTTCCGGAAGCTGGGAGAACGTCCAGGCCATCTGGACCGGAAAACGAGGAAACGAATTGGCGCAAGGAATGGTCACTCTGAGCGGAGACCATGTCCCTGAGGCCAACTGGAGCATTCGGCCAACGGCCAGCGCTCCCTGCTGGACGCTGACTCTCTGGTCAGGAGGACCGCCTGTTGTGCTGACCAGCTCCGAACACGCCAAAGGTCTCACATCGGATATCTCAGCTGCGCTCGAACAATTCGCAGACGCAGTCCAGGGAAAACCGAATCGGTCGTGGAACGATGTCCTGCAATGCGGTCATCTGTTGGCCGCCGTGCAACGGTCAGCCCAGCGACAGCGAAAGGTTCCGGTCCACTTCGAAGAAGTCTCTGAACGGAGTCAGTTCAAAACCCAGATGTCGGCCATTGGTTGCGGCGTTCTCCTGTGGGCCATGTTCGGGATTATTCTGATGCTGGCCGTCGCGGGCACCATGGACCCACGTGATCGCGAGCAACGGACCTCTCAAGCCGCCGGGTTCGTCTTGAGCGAGGCTGACTTTAGTGCCGACGCATCCAGCCTCAGCGACAGTGGCCTGAGCCACGTTCAACAAATTGCCGACGACTGGTCCTCGACCACCGCCCCAGTGGTATTTGATACCACTGCGATCGACAGCAAGGCGATTGAACGGTGTCAGCAGCAGGTCCGCAAAATCCTTGAAGACAAAAACCTCGCGGGAATTGATGGCCGACTGATCGCCCGACCTGTAACCGGCGTTTGGTTCGAACGCCTCATTTTCTTTGGCTGGGTTGTCGTGTTTGGCCCGCTGGCCTTTTTTCTCCTGGCCCAATTGTTGATCGCGGCGTCCCATCCGGGCCGACATGATGCGGGCGAGGCGACGACAACGACCTGAACCTCAAAGGTGTGTTGAGATGTGGCGGTTCTGGATTGATGTCGGTGGCACCTTCACCGACTGCGTAGGATGTGATCCCGACGGTCAACTGCACACCTTCAAAACACTCAGCTCGGGCCGCGTGAAGGGACAGATCACGGGCTTGCGACCCGAAATGCGAGGATGCTGGATCAGCGATCCTCTCCGCCGGTCCGGACCGCAGAATTTCTGGAAAGGCTGGACGTTCACACTGCTCGACCGGCATGGGGACGCGGTACATCACGCACTGATACTCGAAAGCGATGCCACCACCGGCGAACTGCTGCTTGATGCCAATCCCACTCAACTCAGCGCCGGTTCCACCTACGAACTCTCTTCGGAATTCGAAGCCCCCATCATTTGCGTACGCTGGCTGCTGGGCATCACGCCAGATGAATCACCACCTCTCATCGAAATGAGGCTCGGCACCACGCGCGGCACCAACGCTTTGCTGGAGCGCAAAGGGGCCCGCACTGCGTTCGCCACCACAACCGGGTTTGGTGACCTGCTCTCGATCGGATCGCAGGAGCGTCCCGACCTGTTCTCTCTCACCATTCACAAGCCGCAACCGCTGGCCGATCGCGTGCTCGAAGTGAAGGAACGTCTCTCCGCCAGTGGAGAAGTTCTGAAGCCGCTTGAAGAAGCCGATCTGCTTGCACAACTTCAATCGCTGCGTCTGGAGGGTTACGAATCGCTCGCCATTTGCCTGCTGCATGCCTACCGCAACCCTGTTCACGAAGAACGTGTGGAAGCACTCGCCCGACAGGCCGGGTTTGAACACATCCGCCGGTCCAGCGCCGTCGCTCCGGTCATCAAGTTCGTCCCTCGTGCTGAGACCACCGTCCTCGATGCGTACCTGACTCCCATCCTTGCCCGGTACATTCAGACCATCCGCCGCCAGCTCGCACCACAAAGTCGGTTCAAGCTGATGACCTCGACAGGCGGACTCGTCGATGCCAATTCCTTCAGCGGTAAAGACAGCATCCTTTCCGGACCGGCGGGCGGCGTGATCGGCTATGCCCGCGTAGCTGAGCGGGCACATGCTCTTCCCGCCATCGGATTCGATATGGGAGGCACCAGCACCGATGTCTCGCGATTCGCCGGGGACTTCGAACTGGAGCCGGAAACCCGCAAAGCTGGAGTGAGACTGGCCGTTCCCACGCTGGCCATTGAAACCGTTGCCGCCGGGGGAGGCAGTCTGTGTCAGTTCGATGGAGTGCAGCTGCATGTGGGCCCTGAAAGCGCCGGGGCCGATCCCGGTCCCGCCTGCTATGGTCGCGGTGGGCCGCTGACGCTCACCGATGTGAACCTGGCGCTGGGCCGGCTCCTGCCATCCCAGTTTCCCTTCCCGCTCGATGAAGCCGCCGTCAGTGCAAAGCTCGAGCATCTCTGCGAAGCCATTCGGCAGTCACCTCTCGGCACCAGCTACACGCCACAGCAGCTCGCCCTTGGCTTTGTCGACATCGCCAACGAACACATGGTGCGAGCCATCCGCCGCATTTCAGTCCAGAAGGGATTCGACCCGGCGAGTCACACTCTCGTCTGCTTTGGCGGGGCAGGCGGGCTACATGCCTGCGGGCTCGCCCGCCAACTCAAGATTCCTCGAATCCTCATTCATCCCTTCGCTGGGATTCTGAGTGCCTATGGCATTGGTCTTGCTGATGTGCAGCGTCAATCAGAGTTCACCGTCCTGGAACCGCTGTCGACAGAAACGCTGCAGCGACTCGATCAGCAACTGCAACCGATCGAATCACAACTGAGAGACGACGTTCGCCGCGAAGGAATCGATCCACGGCACCTCCGGTTGCCGCGCCGCATCGTCGAACTGCGCTATCGAGGCGTCGAATCGACTCTGGCCATCTCCTGGGTCTGCGAAGACGCTACTCAACTGCGCAGCGACTACGAAACCCTGCATCAGCAGTACTACGGATATTGCCATACGCAACGCGCGGTGGAAATCGTTTCCGTGCGTACAGTTCTCACGGGCCACACGCCGGAACCAGCAGCGCCCGAACACCCGCTGTCCCGCCGCGCTCCGGTTGCTTCGTTTCCGCATGAGGTCTATTTCACCGATCACCCTCAAGCAGTCCCGGTCTATCTGCGCAGCGACCTTGGGCCGGGCGATGAATTTATTGGCCCGGCGATCATCTGCGAAGCCACTTCAACGATTCTTATCGAGCCAGACTTTCACCTGTTCGTGAATGGGCGACATGAATTCGAACTCACCTGGCAACCAGATCCCGGGACGGCATCGCCACAGAAACACGTGGCCAATACAGCGGATGAGCCCGACCCCGTGCTGCTCGAACTGTTCAACAATCGGTTCGCCTCCATCGCCGAGCAAATGGGGGTCACGCTGCAGAAGACCTCCGTTTCCACCAACGTGAAGGAACGGCTCGACTACAGTTGCGCCGTGTTCGATGCCAGTGGCCAGCTGATCGTCAACGCTCCTCACATTCCGGTGCACCTCGGAGCCATGAGCGAAACCGTTCGCGGCCTCATCGAGGACAACCCGCTGATGAATCCCGGCGATGTGTACATCACCAACGATCCATATCGAGGTGGCTCGCACCTGCCGGACGTCACTGTTGTCACTCCGGTCCATGATGCAGCCACGCGGGAACTGTTGTTCTTCACCGCCAGCCGTGCCCACCACGCCGAAATTGGTGGCACCGCACCCGGCAGCATGCCCCCCTTCTCTCGCAATCTTGGGGAGGAAGGCGTGCTGCTGAGAAACATCAAACTGGTGGACGGCCAGCACCCCGACTCGCACGCCGGGTTTGAAGAGTTGGAACGCCTCCTTCGCGGCGGCCCTTACCCCTCACGCAACCCTGCTGACAATCTCGCCGATGTCACTGCACAGGTGGCTGCGAATCGCATGGGTGTCACACTACTGCGTGAGCTGATGGCCTCACCACCAGGACCACAAACCTGTTCCGGTCGTGACATCGTCCTCGCCTACATGGGCCACATTCGACAGGCGGCGACACTGAAGATGCAGCGTGCCTTGCGAAACCTTGTCCAGGAACGAACCGGATCCGAATCCGGACAACTGCAACTCAACTTCACCGATCATCTCGACAGCGGTTCTCCGATACATGTTACGCTCGATATGACGGCCGACCATGTCCGCATCGACTTCACCGGTACAGGCCCGGTCCTCTCGTCCAACCTGAATGCCAACCGGGCGATCGTCACTGCTGCAGTGATGTATGTCTTCCGCTGTCTGATTGAGGAGTCGATTCCTCTGAACAGTGGTGTGCTCACGCCGCTGGAAATTGTGCTGCCCGAATGCCTGCTCAATCCCCCGGCCCATGAGAACCCGCAGCAATGCGCAGCAATGGTCGGCGGAAATGTCGAAACCTCGCAGCGCATCGTTGATGTATTACTCGGCGCACTGCAGGTGGCGGCGGCCAGTCAGGGCACGATGAACAACCTCACGTTCGGCAACGATTCGTTCGGTTACTACGAAACCATCTGCGGCGGTGCCGGTGCAACAGCCAATGGTCCCGGTGCCGATGCCGTCCATACACATATGACCAACACACGGTTGACCGATGTCGAGATCATCGAACATCGCTACCCCCTTCTGATCCGCCGCTTCGAAATTCGCCGCGATTCTGGCGGGGCGGGAGCACATCGCGGCGGCGATGGCATCGTGCGTGAATTCGAATTCCATCAACCTCTTGCGATCTCGCTGCTCACTCAGCGACGAGGCCCCTATCCCCCATTTGGTCTGAATGGCGGTAAAGCCGGAGCACTGGGAAAAAACTGGGTACAGCGTGCAGGCATGACCAACTGGGAAGCCGTGCCCGGAGCGGTACGGCTCGATCTGATGCCGGGCGATGCATTGAAGATCGAAACCCCCGGTGGCGGCGGCTGGGGAAATACAGCGACGAATTCGTAGCAAACTAACCTGCTCGCGGTGAAGCAGATTCACCTTGGAGGTCCAGCGTGTCTTCGCACTGCCCCACAAAACTCAGCGCAAGGGTGCCGGATTCTCTCTCGCCAGAGGCTCCAACACCTGAGACCTCGGTTTGAGATAGCCGAGAGTGTACTTCAGCACATCCGCAGCTGCAGGAGCGGCCACCGTTCCACCGTACTGCCCCGCTTCAGCGGAAGGTTCATCGACGGTAATCAAAACCAGCGCACGCGGAGATTCCGCCGGGGCACCACAGATGAACGAACTGACGTGCTGCTGATGGGAATACTTCCCGGTCTCTGGATCAACCTTTTGTGCTGTTCCGGTCTTTCCGAACACGGCGACTCCGGGCAGTTTCGCCTTCGTCCCCGTACCACGCTCGACGACATCCACCATTGGTCCCTTGACCAGCCAAAAGGCCGACTCCGCAGACGCCACGCGAGGTTCCAGGGACGACTTCGGGAACGGCTCCCGATTCACCTGCAACAACAGATGTGGTGCCACTCGGCGGCCTCCGTTGGCAAGCGTCGCATGAGCCGCCACCATCTGCAGCGGCGTGGTGGCGATCTCCTGCCCCATGGGAATGGATCCGGTCGAGTAGATGTTCCATTCGCTCAGCGGTCGCAGAAAGCCCCCGAGTTCACCCGGCAGCTCGATGCCCGTCGGTTGACCGAAGCCGTACTCGGTCACCATGCGGTACAGTTCCTCATTTCCCATTCGCTCGCCGATCTTCGCCATGCCAATGTTGCTCGACTTCACGAGCACATCTCCCACTGAAAGGTATCCATAGCGATGGTGATCGTGCAGCACGCGCGGTCCCATTCGATAGGCTCCCCGCTCACAGAACAAGCTCTCCTCCGGTTTCACCAGCCCGAGATCGATTGCCCGGCCAACCACCATCGGCTTGAAGGTCGATCCCGGCTCAAAGACCGCCGCAATACAGAGATTCTTCCAGGCCGTCTCTTCCGCCAGATGCGGTGCACGCGGATCGAATGCCGGACGACTCGCCATCGCCAGCACCTCGCCATGCACCGGATCAAGAATAATGCCACACACACCCTGAGGCTTCA
>JAGQPW010000103.1:0-11439 GCA_020426515.1 Planctomycetaceae bacterium
GGCATTGGATACGCCTACGAATACGCGGGCGAAGTGTTCGATCGGATGAACATGGAAGAGCGGATGACCGTCTGCAACATGAGCATCGAAGGGGGAGCCCGTTGCGGTTACTGCAATCCCGATCAGACAACTGTCGATTACCTGCGTGGTCGTCCATTCGCTCCGCAGGGAGATGCCTTCGACAAGGAAGCCGCCCGCTGGTTGTCGCTCGCCTCCGGTCCGAATGCAAAATTCGATGACGAAGTTGTGTACAACGCAGCGGACATCGAGCCGACCGTAACTTGGGGGATCAATCCTGGGCAGTCTGTGGGTATCACCGAGGCGATTCCCGAAGTCGAGGCCTTCCCCGCCGAGGAACGCAATGGCGTGGTTGAGGCCCTGGAGTTCATGGAGCTCAAGGCCGGTCAGTCGATGCAGGGGCAGAAGATCGATGTTGCCTTCATCGGATCCTGCACGAATGGTCGCATCTCCGATTTGCGGGAAGCTGCCGCTCTCGCCAGGGGACGCAAGGTGGCTCCGGGCGTGAAGGCTCTCGTGGTTCCCGGCTCACAACAGATTCTCGCTCAGGCCGAAGCGGAAGGTCTCGACAAGATCTTCACCGAGGCTGGCTTTGAATGGCGAGCCGCTGGCTGCTCGATGTGTCTGGCGATGAATCCGGACAAGCTGCAGGGACGTGAAATCTGCGCTTCGTCTTCGAACCGCAACTTCAAAGGACGACAGGGAAGCCCGACGGGCCGGACCCTGCTGATGAGCCCGGCGATGGTGACCGCAGCAGCGATTAATGGTGTCGTTTCCGATTGCCGTGAGTTGATGAGCTAAGGGCGATGACGCCTCGGCGTCCGCCAGGCAGCCTGCTGTAAACACGACCAGAGCCGCTTCCCGATTCGTTCGGGGGGCGGCTCTCTGTGTGTATGTGACTCAGACAGTTGGAGTGCTAACGCCAGTAGCTGAAGCGGAATCCCGGTGTGTAGATCCCGATGCCGCTTCCGCCGTAATAGCGACCACCGCGATAGTATGGGGCATAGCCGCGATACGGCACATATCCACGATTGAAGTTGCCATACCGAGGAGCGTAGTAGCGGGTGCTTCCTCGATACCTGAAGTTGGAACCGTGGGAATGTGAGCGATAGCTGTGGCTGCGGCTATGGCCATGGTAGCCACGACCAGCATCGGCCTGATTCACACCAGCGAACAGGGCCACTGTGGCAGCAGCGGCCACCAACAGGAACATCTTGCGCATCGTTGTACTCCTTCGATCGAATGAGGGGCGAAACAGCCGCCACCGCAGATCAGCGTGTCCTGTCCGTTGCGAGGCGGCATGACATCAAGCGACAGTGCAGTTGACATGCCAATGGAACTGCCATTCGCCGTACCTGCAGTCCATTCTTGCGCTTAACGTTCCTGCGGCAAGATGCTCAGTCGTAGTAGCAGTGCGTCAGAGTGATGAATCGCGCCGTCAGCGTGACGTCATCGTCACCAGCTCAGACAGCTCTGGAAAGTGTTCGGGAGGGAGCAGTTGCGGAAGTTCCTGGCGTACAGTCGTTCTTCCGGACTGGAGGACCGTGACTGTTTCGCAAGGAAGCGCCGGCAACTGGACTCGCTTCATCACCTGATTGAGTCGACGCAGCAGCGGTTCGTCCTCAACGTAGTCGAACAGAAAGCGTTCACGGATAAACAGGGGGATGAACTCTGCGAGCCGCGTCGTCGATTTCTCGGCCAGTTGATTCACGAGCGCTTCGATCTGTGATGGAGACCAAAGTTCCATGAGCTGGTAATACTCCTCCAGTCGACCGGGAGCACGGTTGGCCAGTTCGGCATCCAGTAGCAGTTCGCAGACCACGTGACCAAGGAACCCACACTGCCAGTTCTCGTCAGGCCCCAGCAATTCACGAAATTCTTGCGCCAGCTTCCCTGTGACGCGAAAGAACGCGGGGGTTCCGTGGAACCAGCGATCGTCTTCCAGGTGCTGCAGGACTCCATCCGCAATCTCTCGCTCGCGTGTCTGTAGTTCTCCTCGCATCGGCTCAATGCGTCTGGCTCTCAAGCGGACTTTGCGATCAACCACGCTGATCAAGTCGGGAAGTGCGAGCCCGGCGAGAAAATGCGGCTTGTCCAGATGCCGGATGGCATGGGCGAAGTAGTTCATGGTACCTCTTCGGAAGTCGTCGAGAGTTGAACCTCGTACGCTCCGCTGTTGTCGTCCAGTTCGCTCCAGGCATCGTTCACTCTCAGATACAACGTACCCGCTGTGACGGCCGTGATGGTCGATGAGGCACCGAGATCGAGCACCTCGATGGTCTGAGGCGACGGGCCAGTCGGAACCCCTGTGTTGTCCACTGTGGGCAGGATCGCTCCGAGTAGCCGACCCAGCGGTTTGCCGTTGATATAACGGATCGTAATGCCTTGTCCCTCACTCTCCCAAGGGCGAGGCTGCTGCGCCATGACCACACGTCCTCTGCAGCGAACCTCAACACGGTCACCGGCTGTGAGTGTCACGCCTGAGCACTGCCAGCCACCATTTGACGGGACCGAAACGGTGACGGGAGATGTGGCCGAAATTGGCTCTGCCGGTCGAAAATCGATGGCCATGGGGCGGACATCGTAATCGTAATCGAGTGACTGCAGATAAAGGGCCCATTCTGTTTCGAGCAGGGGCAGGTCGGGGCGAAACAGGGTGGTCTGGAGTTCGTAGAACGACTGGCTGCCGAGATGCTGTCCGAGTGCGTGCATGCGATCGCGGTATCGCGGATGTTCATTCAGGTAGTGGCACAGCAACCAACTCCAGGCATACGGAAGTGTCTTCGAAACGGCAAAATCGTTCATGGAAAGAGTGGTCACGGCAGAGACCGTGAGCGGTGGCTCTGTGCGCAACGTACGTTTAATCAACTCAACTCCGCCAAAGCCCTCCAGGTCCAGAGTGTCGCGAGGAAAGCCACCAAAGTCCCAGCGTCCCTCTGCGTCGCGTTGATGCAGCGCGAAATACTCGGCCATCCCTTCCATGTACCACAGCGGTGGCAGCGGACCGGGCATCGTGGTCATAAAGCAGTGAGTTGCTTCGTGGAGTAGCAGGTGTTCGCGGTAGTAGTCGAACTTTTGGTCGAACAGCCACAGCTCGCGTCCCAGGTGGCGTCCATGTTCAAACTGTGGCAATTGCTCCGGCAGCATCTTGGCGGCTCGAAAGCGATCGGCTTCACTGATCAGATAGGCGGTGATCTGATACTCGGTTCCTTCGCGATCGGGGGGAAGTGGGCCGAAGTATGAGACCCAGTTGGCGTACAGTGCATCGACCAGGGGGGGCAACGT
Source organism: Planctomycetaceae bacterium (assembly GCA_020426515.1). Lineage (GTDB taxonomy): Bacteria > Planctomycetota > Planctomycetia > Planctomycetales > Planctomycetaceae > JACKHO01. The sequence goes on from JAGQPW010000103.1 coordinate 3,304, forward strand.
CTGTGCGATTTCTGGATCGATGTCTGTGTACAACAACAGTCGCTGCGACTCATACCGGCCAATGCCCAGTTCACGAGCGCGGAGGTCGTCGTGTTGTGGTCGTACGTCTGAGGGGCGATAGATCGGCTCCGGAATCGGCTCGACTTTCGGTTCCGGCATCAGCGGAGTCTGCACAGTCGACACCTCCTCCGGGGGCGAGGCGGACTCGAGAGCAGTTGCAGCGGGAACAGGTTCTGGCTCGGAGGCAACCGTCGGCAGATCAGCAGAGCGGCTGCAGCCCGCCGATACAGCCCACAGAGACAGGAGTAGTGAGCAGGCTGTCAGTCGGTGAACGCGAAACGCGGGCGAACTCACGGCTCTTCCCGGCGCCAGTCATGGCGACTCTTGTCGGAAGTGAGTTCGAGGAGCATGCGATCTCCATCGAACTCGACAACGTCGTATACCTGTTGTCGGCCAAAGTCGCTCAGCAACCGATCCACGTTGTGTTTCGGCTCTCCAGAAACAGCAGCGTACACCAGCGAATCGCCATCTGCCGTCCAGGTCAGTTCCAGGTCCATCTCCGAGCCATAGAGCAATGAGGCGATGAAGTCGAGTTTCACATTCATTGAGGCGGTGCCATCTGCCCGCACATGAATGCGACGACGAAACATGTCATTGCAGACCCAGGTCCCGACCATCCTGTCGGTCGAACCAATTTTTCCGCCGACCTCAGTCGAGACTTTGGGGTGAGAAGGCGTCGGTGCCGATTCTGCAGAACCGATGGCTGGCTGTTGTTCAGCGACGGTGTCGAGAACTGGCGAAGGCGGTTGCTGCATGCTCCACGCCGCGATTCCGGTAACAAGTAGCAGGCTGCTGACCGCTGTGGGCAGGATCCAGCCACGTCGCCGCGTGACGCTGTCTGTCGATTCGTGTGAATGATCCATTGCTCTCGGAAATGTTGGACGGGAAGGCCCTGATCCCAAGTTGGATGATACCTCCTTGCCGAAGCCCAACCAAGATAGATTTGCCACTCAACTTGCCGCGTTCTCAATTGTATCGATGGCGCATCGATGGTTTCTGTTCGCTAGAATTCGGAGTTGCTGGCGAGTCAGGCAGGCCACTGCGGTCACGAGGGAGCGAACGGGCATGAGTCGGACACACACGGGCAATTCAGTCTCAACACAAGAGGCAGGCTCATCGGAACTTAGCGAGGGAATTCTGCGGGAGGATGGCGTCCAGACGCACTCCCTGAAAACACCGCGCCAACTGATTCGGGCCTCTGCCGGAACAGGAAAGACGTTCCAGCTCTCCAGTCGCTACATCAGTATTCTGCGGACGACCCCGGTTGATCGAATTCTGGCGTCGACCTTTACTCGCAAGGCGGCGGGAGAAATTCTCGAACGAATTCTGGTACGACTGGCGCGAGCGGCGACATCACAGAAGTACCTCAAGGAGCTTGCGGATTCGGTCGATGGTCCGCCGCTGCGGAAGGAGGAGTCTCTGCAACTGCTCAAGGGGTTGACTGAGCAGTTGCATCGGGTGCGGATTTCGACTCTTGATGGATTCTTTGCCCGCCTGGCGACGACGTTCTCGCTGGAAATCGGTTTACCGGCCGGCTGGAGTATGCTGGAGGATCTCGAAGCGGAGCTGCTGCGTGATGTGGCGATCGGGCAGATGTTGAGTGAAGGGGCGGCCCGGAACATTCGACAACTGATGGAACTGCTGGATAAGGGGAAGTCCGGCCGCCGCGTGCATGACCTGATTTCCGAGAAGGTGACGAGCTTCTATAGCCTGTACCGCCGATCGCCACGCTCGGCCTGGGACCGATTTCCGCAGGTTCACTACCTGACGGAACTCGAACAAAGCCACCTGATCGACGATCTCGCCGCCTTCCCCCTTCCGGATGGGCCGCTCAAGAAAGCGCGGGACAAGGACTGCGAGACCATGCGTACGTCCGACTGGGCTTGCCTGGCCAGTGCCGGACCAATGAAGAAAGTCCTTGAAGGGGAAGTGGTCTACAATCGAAAGCCGATTCCGCCGGAGGTCATCGCGATTTACCAGCGAATCCACGCGCACGTGCGGGCATCCATCATCCGCCCCTGGGCCGACCAGACCAGGGCAACGTGGGAACTGCTGGCACACTTTGACCAGTTGTTTAAGGACTTGAAGCGGGATTATCGAGGCCTGCAGTTTGATGATGTGACGCACACGCTGGCGACCGCGCTGCAGGAGGCTCAGGCGGATGCACTGGCGTTTCGCATGGATGGAGGGATCGATCATCTGCTGCTGGATGAATTCCAGGACACATCGCCAGTTCAATGGGATGTGTTGCGTCCATTTGCGGATCTCGTGTGTCAGCCCGGACGATCGTTCTTTTGCGTGGGAGATGTGAAACAGGCCATTTACGGCTGGCGCGGTGGCGAAGCAGCGATCTTTGATGCCATCGAACATGAACTACCAGGAATCGAAAGCGAAACACTGGCCCGCAGCTATCGGTCGGCGCCGGTCATCATGGATACTGTGACCCGCGTGTTTCAGGAAATGTCGCGGCACGACAATCTGGGTGACTGTCAGGATGTGGTCACTGCATGGGCGCATAAGTTTCCCCGGCATGAGACGGCACGGACTGAGTTCTCTGGCTATGCCTGCCTGAAAGTGATGCCACTGCCCGAGGCTTCTGAAGAGGAGTCCGAGGGGGATGAGTCCAACGACGAGAATTCCGCGAAGCTCAGCAAGAGCGATGCACAGTCCCTGATGTATGAATACGTTGGTGACTATGTGGAGCAGCTGCTGCAGGAGGCCCCCGGGCGCTCGATTGGGGTCCTCGTGCGGACCAATGCCTCGATTGGGCAAATCATTTACGAACTGAACCGGCGGGGTATTGCGGCGAGTGAAGAAGGGGGGAATCCTCTTACGGACTCTGCGGCAGTGCAGTTGATCCTCTCACTGCTGAGGCTGGCGGATCACCCTGGACATACGATTGCCCGTTTTCATGTGGCGCGGTCGTCGTGGGGAGCGGATCTCGGTTTCACCGATTATCGGGATGATGTTCAGGCGGACCAGCTGGCGACGCATGTGAGGCGATGCCTGTTACAGCAGGGCTACGGTGGTTGTGTGCATCGCTGGATGAAACAGCTCGCCCCGCATTGCGATGCCCGAGAGTTGCGACGGCTGAAGCAACTGGAAGCTCTGGCCGATTTGTACGAACAACGATTGACGCTGCGGCCACAGGACTTCGTCCGGTTTGTGGAAACGCAGAAGGTCCAGGAACCTCAGGAAGCACTGGTCCGGGTGATGACGATTCATCAGTCGAAGGGGCTGGAATTCGATTCCGTGGTCTTGCCGGAACTGGGGGCCAATCTGTTCCGGCCGGCTTCGTATTACACACTCAGCGATGAACCTCTGGCTCCGCCGTCGTTTGTGGCATTGCAGCGCAGTCAGTCGGCCTTTCGCGAGCTTCCGACGGAACTGCAAGCCGCGTATTCACAAACGCTGGGACGCCATGTCGAGGAAAGTCTGTGCGTATTGTACGTCGCACTGACGCGGGCTGTGCATGCGTTGCACATGCTGATCCCTCCTTCCACCTCAGCCAAACTGCCGCGCACCGGAATTGGGCTGTTGCGGGCCGCGCTGGCCTATGGTCAGCCTGTCACGCCCGGAGCAGTGTTGTTCGAAGCGGGTGATCCGGACTGGGCGAGGGCCTCTGAATTGCCAGAACCAACGACGATCCGTGAGCCAGCGCCGCCACTGCGAATTCAACTGGCAGCCATCCCGGAGGACCGCAAACGCCAGTTGCAGGTGGTGACCCCGTCACATCAGGAAGGCTTGCGGAGAGTGCGACTCTCGCAGGTGCTACCCATGGGGAATGCCGCAGCACTCAATCGCGGGACGTTGTTTCACAATTGGATGGAGCAGGTCCGGTGGCTCGATGAGGGCCGTCCCTCGGAGGCCAGACTGAGGCAACTGGCTCGCGGATTTGATAGCGACAAACTGAATGTGGAGCAGTGTCTGCAACAGTTTCAGCAGATGCTGCGACAACCGGACATCGCGTGGTGTCTGTCACGCCAGTCCTATCTTGGGGGTGACAATCTGGCAGTCAGCCCAGCAGTGCAGCAGCAAATCCAGTCCGGTCCAGTTGAGTTCAAGCTGGAGACCGAACGGCGATTCACTGTACAGGTTGACGGAGATCTGATTTCCGGAAGCATCGATCGCCTCGTACGGATCTACCGGAACTCTCAGTTGATCGCCGCCGATATCCTCGATTTCAAAACAGACTCGCTGCCCGATGATCCGCAGAGACTGCAGGAACGAATTGAGTTCTACCGAGGTCAGATGCAGGCCTATGTGCGTGCGGTAAGTCGTCTGTTTGGTCTTGATCCCCAAAACATCTCTGCCCGACTGGTGCTCTTGAGCATTGGTCGTGTTGAGAACGTGAAGTAGCAATGCGATCACCGCTCCCTCCAGCCTCGAGTGTGTTTTCATGTGTCCGTTGTTAACGCGTCTCCTGCTGTTGGCTCTGATGTTTTGTGAGTCCGGGGCATCACCGGCACTTGCCGCGGATGCGGATCACCGAACGCTGGACGTCGAAGGGTGGACCGTGCATGTCGATCAGAGGCTGATCAACGATCAGCCTCAACAGACCGACCGGGCACTGGACCTGTTGCGGGACCAGTTGCGGTTTGTCAAACAGTCGGTTGCTCCCCGCCACCTGCAGGACCTGCAGCGTGTGACACTGTGGGTTTCACCGACTTATCCGGGGTTCGGCCCGAAAGCGGAGTATCATCCTTCGCGACAGTGGCTTGTTGATAATGGGCGCAATCCCGCCATGGCCCGCTGTGTGGAGTTCACGAACGTTTCGATCTTCGAGAAGGAGGTCAAACGGATGCCCTGCTTTGTGCTGCATGAGTTGGCCCATGCCTATCACGACCAGGTTCTCGGCTACGATCATAAAGGGATTAATGAGACCTACGAGGCGGCTCGCGCAGCGGGAACGTACGAGCAGGTCAAGCGGGGGGACGGAAAGATCGAACGGGCTTATGCCATTACCAATGCGAAGGAATATTTCGCGGAATGCACAGAAGCGTACTTTGGCCAGAACGACTTCTATCCATTCAACGCGAGTGAACTGCGAACTCACGATCCAGCGATGCACCGACTGCTGCAGGACATCTGGGGGCCTGTCGGTAAGTGAGGCTGCCGGAGATCAACCGTAGCTTCCCGTAGAAGACTGCTCTGCAATGACGGCCGACCGGGACATGATATCCCGCAATTCGGCGACCGCGGCATCGATCTCTGTGGCTGATACGTCGAGATGGGTGCAGGCACGAAGCCGGTGTGTGCCTCCGGCCGGGTTGATGAGCACGCCGCGTTCACGGAGTGCTTGTGAAAGCTGGGCTGCTGTTCCCCATGCGGGATCGACTGAAAAGAAGACGAGGTTGGTTTCCACGGCATCGATGTCGATAGAGATGCCCGGAATCTGTGAAGCCTGCTCGGCAAAACGTCGGGCGTTGGCGTGGTCGTCGGCCAGTCGCTCGATGTGATGCTCGAGTGCATGAACCGCCGCTGCAGCGACGATGCCGGATTGCCGCAGTGCTCCGCCAAACAGCTTACGAGCACGGCGGGCGCGGGCGATATCGGTTGCGGAGCCGACGAGAACGGAGCCCATCGGGCAGCCGAGCCCTTTGGAAAAGCAGATGGAGACCGTGTCGAAACAGGCGGCGACTTCGGCAACGGAGTAGCCACGGGCAATGCAGGCGTTGAACACTCGGGCTCCATCGAGATGTGTCTTCAGTCCATTCCGATGAGCCCAGTCACAGACTCGCTGCAACTGCTCGAGCGGATAAGTGCAGCCTCCGCCAAGATTGGTGGAGTTCTCCAGGCAAAGCAGCCGCGTGGGGGCGAAATGCAGATTGCTGCCGCGGAGTTGTCCTTCGAGATGCTCCAGATCGAGTCGTCCGAGATCACCGGGAATCCGTCGCGTGCTGACGCCGCTCAAGGCCGCGGGTCCACCGGCTTCGTAGTTGGCAATGTGGCCTGTCGACTCAATCAGCAGTTCGTCACCACTGGTGCAGTGCGTCCAGACGCCCATCTGGTTGGACTGCGTGCCGCTGCACGCGAAGACAGCGGCTTCCTTACCGAGCATCTCGGCGATCATCGCCTCCAGACGGTTTGTCGTGGGATCCTCACTGACCATGTCGTCACCGCAAACCGCAGTGGCAATAGCCTGTCGCATCGCGGGAGTCGGTTGCGAATAAGTGTCGCTGCGAAGCTCGATCGGCATGGAGGGGCAATCAGTCGAGGTAGATGAACTCGTTCAGGTTGAGTGCCAGCAGGCAAAAGTTCTGCAATGCCTGATCGGCAGACAGCTGTTGCTGCTGTTGCAGGTTCTGCATCAACTGCACACCCCGATCAATTTCGGCCTGAGTCGGTGTGCGCTGCAGTGTCTGATGCAGGCAGAAATCCACCTGCCGGGCAGGTTCGTTCCCAGCCTGCTGCCTGGCATGTTCCGCCATGACCCGGGCCTGCTGATTGAGGAACTCGCTGTTGAGCATGCCCAATGCCTGTGTTGGCTGCGTGGTCGCAAAGCGAACCGGGCAGGTGAAGTCGGCATCGGCAACATCGAAGGCGGCCATCAGCGGCACGGTCAGCGACCGCTTGATGTGAATGTAAATGCTGCGGCGACGTTTCTCTTCCTCCGAGGATTTTTCCCAGTTTGCTCCCGGTCGAGACTGACCAGCCATTACCTCCGCAGGAATGTCGGGGTACATGCTTGGGCCATACAGCTTGTCGAGGTTGAGACTGCCGTTCACCGCGAGAATGGAATCGCGAATTTCTTCCGCCCGCAGTCGTCGCATGTCGAACCGCCAGAAGAGATCGTTCTGCGGATCGTTCGCGAGCGCCTTTTCATTGGCGGACGATGACATGAGGTACGTGCTGGACATCAGGATCAGGCGGTGCAGGTGCTTGATGCTCCATCCATGTTCGACGAACTCGGCGGCCAGCCAGTCGAGCAGTTGCGGATGAGTGGGGCGGTCACCTTGCAGGCCAAAGTTGTTGGACGATCGCACGATACCGCGACCAAAGTGCCCCTGCCAGATGCGGTTCACCATCACGCGTGCCGTGAGTGGATTCTCTGGCGAGGCGATCCAGTCGGCGAGAACGCGGCGACGTCCGGAACTGGAACCATCGGCCAGCGGCGTGATGGACGGAGTGGGCATTCCCAACACTTCAGGAAACCCGGGCTGCACTTCATCGCCGGGGACATGTGGATTTCCTCGACCCAGGATGCGAGTGGCCGGTGGCGTGCTGCCCGATTCCTTGATGCACAGGGCCTGATCGGCGCTGCGAGGCGGGTGATTGCGAAGGTCAGTCCATTGCTTGCGCGTGCTGGCGTAGACATCGAACTCAGCCTGAGTGATGTGTTTGCCAATGTGATGGCGAATGACATCCAGCCGAACAGAATCGCGTTTGAAATCGTCCTTCTCACCGCCAACGAGATGTTCTTGCATTCGTGCTTCGGCGGCATCCAGTTCTGCACGCAATTGATCAACTTTTGCGTTGTGCTCACTGAGTTGCTGCTGGAACGCGGCCTGCTCTTCGGGAGTGGCGATATTTCGAATGGATCGTTGATAGACGGAGTCATCGCTGCGCAGCCCGTAGCGTTCGGTGCCCGCAAAGAAGGCCAGGAATCGGTAATAGTCGGCCTGGGGGATGGGATCGAGTTTGTGGTCATGACAACGGCAGCAGTTCATCGTCAGGCCGAGAAATCCCTGAGCCGTGGTGGTGATGATGTCATCGAGTTCGTCGTAGCGGGCCTGCAGCGGGTCGGCCGGTTCATCGTCCCATGCGCCGAGTCGGTAAAAGCCGGTTGCAATGAGAGCGTCTTTGGTGGGCTGCGGCAGTTCATCACCCGCGAGTTGTTCGCGGATAAACTGATCGTAGGGGACATCGCGATTGAACGCCTGAATCACGTAGTCGCGATACCGCCACACGAACGGCTTCGGGTTGTCCCGTTCAAAACTGTTGCTCTCGGCATAGCGCACGAGGTCGAGCCAGTACCGTGCCCAGTGTTCGCCATAGTGCGGCGAATTGAGCAGTGATTCCACCAGTTCGGCATAGGCTTCCGGACGGTCATCCTTGATGAAGGCGTCCACTTCT
>JAGQPW010000103.1:11537-18569 GCA_020426515.1 Planctomycetaceae bacterium
GTCGATTTCGTGTACGTCGGTCCGTTCAGGCATAGGAGCGCCACGCTTGACCCAGTCGGTCACAATATCGATCCGCTCCTGCGGCATCTTTCCGGAAGGAGGCATCTCCAGCGAGGCGTAGTTAATAGCGTCGATCAACAGGCTGCCAGCGACATCGTTGAAGTCAACGGCGGCTCCACTCTCGCCCCCTTTGAGCAGAGCTTCCCGCGTGTAGAAGTTAAACCCGCCTCGTTCCTTGCCATTGCCGTGACAGCCGTAGCAATGCTGTACCAGGACCGGTTCGACCTTCTCGGCGAAGAACTTCAGGTCGTCCGCTGAAGGCTCAGCAGCAGCCAGGGTTCCGGTGAACAGGAGACAGAGTGAGACACACACATGAGGGAAACGCATGGACTTCCTTGGGGGCAGGCTCAAGCGGCAGGTCTGCAGGATGTGAAACGCATCCATGAATTCGGATTTTGACATATCGCAGTACCCTGCGACAAGGCGGGGAAGCCATGTGGTGGGAGCGGAGTGAGCGGGGCTGTCTGCTCACTCGGTGAGGCGACGCAGGGTGAGTTGACCGCGATACCACTCAGCCTGAATGGAACCGGGAAGAGAATGCCCCGTGGGGTGCCCGGTGTGTTGCACCAGTTGCGTCAGCGCCTGCCAGTGTTTCGTCGACATCCGTTGCCGGGGCCATTCGGCGTTGATCCACAGTTGCGTAAAGAACGCGGTGAGAATGGATGACGGGACGTTGCGGAGCGGAGCGCAGTCGATCGTCATTGTGCTTGCGTGTTCGGAATCCTCGAACGTGACGTGAGACTGCAACTGGTCAGCGGCCCAGTTGATGGCGATTTGCGAATCACGGGCGTGACTGGCCAGTTGATGCAGGGCCGTGTCGACACGTGGATTGATGCGGTCGCGGACCATCGGCAGCAGCCGGTGCCGCAGCCAGTTGCGGGTCAGCGACTCATTCTGATTGCTGGGGTCGTCCCGCCAGTCGATGTGCTGTGTCTGCAACCACTGCTGCAACGTTTCTCGCGGGACATCGAGCAAAGGCCGGACCAACTGGACTTCGGGCGATAAGGGACGCGATTCCGGCATCCCGGAAAGGCCCGCCAGACCGGTACCTCGCAACACGTGATGCAGCACGGTCTCGGCCTGATCATTCGCCGTGTGGCCTGTTGCCAGCCACGCACAGTGCTGTTCGCGGGCTGTTTGTTTCAGAAAGTCATACCGGTCGTGACGGGCGTCTTCCTCGATGTGCGTATCACGCGAGGCGGCATCACGACATCCGCAATGCACGGGGATGTTCCATTGCCGGCAGCGTGCCTGAACCCAGTCACTGTCGAGATGAGACTCGGCACGCAACCTGTGGTCGAAGTGTGCTGCATGAACGATGAGACCAAGATGATCCTGCAGCAACTGACAGCATCGAAGCAGGGCGAGGCTGTCGGCTCCCCCGGAAACGGCGACGAGGAGTGGGCCGCGAACGTTCCATTGCCGCAGTCTGGCATGAACGGCATTCAGAACAGGATCGGAGGGGAAAGAAGGCACCGGGAATGTGTTCGCTGCTGGGGATGAGGCTACGTTCCGACCGCAGGACTGCTCCCCTGGTGGCTGGTGTTCTCGGCGGATGTTCGTGACTTCCGCCAGGCTTCAATCCGGGCCTGAGCCGCCTTGTACTCTTCCAGTCCTTCGGGGTCGACGACGCAGCGAAACCCATTGTGAAAACTGCTGGACATGATTTCGCCTCGCATGCGGGCCGTGCAGCGGTAGCCGGTACAGTTGTTAATGTTGCACATGAAGGAGCCGCCTCGCTGGACCCGTTTCACGATACCCGGCTCGCCGGGATCGAGACTGGAGAGGGGGCCCTTGGGATTGTGGCGCGGCGAGTTGCGATAGTAGTCGGCGTGGTAGTAGTCAGCGCACCATTCCCAGACGTTGCCAGCCATGTCGTACAGGCCGAGCTTGTTGGGCGGAAAGGCATGCACGGGCGAGGTGGTGGCGTACCCATCGCCATTGAGAAACGTCTTCGGGAATTCCCCCTGCCAGAAGTTGGCCATGTACTTGCCATCGGGGACCAGTTCATCTCCCCATGGATAGGTCGTCGGTTGCCCCGCATTGGACGAGGCGTATTCGAATTCCGCCTCAGTTGGCAGCCGCTTTCCCGCCCATTCACAGTAGGCGACAGCATCATCCCAGTTGACGTGGACGACCGGATGGTCCATGCGGTCGTCGATGTTGGAATCCGGTCCCTCGGGATGTCGCCAGTCTGCTCCGTCCACAACCTGCCATACCTGATACTCCCAGTTCGCGACGCCGGTGATCAGGTTGTCGCGGTCGAAATTGCGATTGAAGCAAATGGACCCGGCGTTGAGCTTGTCGTCGGGAATCAGTGAAGCATCGACACCAGCACGGGCGAAATCCTCCCGGGTCGGTTTCGTCTCGGCGAAGGTCACATAGCCGGTCATCTCCACGAACTCAGCGAACTGCTGGTTGGTGATCGGCGTTGCGTCCATCCAGTACCCGTCAAGCTCGACCTCGTGAGCCGGATACTCATCGGGTTTGATCCGCTGTGGATTCGATTCTCCCTCCACGGGAAAATAGTCCAGTCCCATCGTAAAGACGCCGCCGGGAACCCACACCATTCCTTCCGGCGAGGCGGCCGGAGGTGCGGTGGCCGGCTGGGAAGACTCATTGGAGGAAGTCCCCGGGGCCAGAACGGCTGCGAGCAGAACTCCGCACAGCAGCAGTGCTCCGGCAACCATCAGGTACAGTCGTTTAGTCATGAATTGCATCGTACGCGGTCTGGGGATGATCCATTGCCCGGAACTTCATCGTATCGCTGAAGTGGCTGTCCATTCAATCCGCCAAAGGAAAGACTGCCCGAATTGGCGGTTTCCTGCCCGATGATCGACAGCGTTTCCGTCTGTCGGCCGGTCGGCTACCATGCACCAAGAATTGTTTCCCGAGCCGTTTCAGATCTAACGGAGTTGCACGCGGATGGCAAAGTGTCTTGTTACTGGAGGGGCCGGTTTCATCGGCAGCCATCTCACCGCGTTGCTGCTGCGCTCGGGGCATGAGGTCACGATCGTCGACAATATGGCGACGGGACGGCAGGACAATTTGAAGGCGGTTGCCGACCATCCCAATCTGCATGTGCATGTCGGCTCCATCACCGATCAGATGTTCGTCACCGAGTTGATGCGGGGGATGGACGTTGTCTACCACCTTGCCGCTGCGGTCGGGGTGAAGCTGGTTGCGGATGATCCCGTCCACACCATCGAAACCAACATCTATCCCACAGAGTGGATGTTGAAGCTGGCTGTGCAGTCCGGGTGCCGTTTCTTCCTGGCGTCCACCAGCGAGGTGTACGGCAAGAATCCGGTCGATAAGTGGACCGAAGATGAAGACCTGGTGTTCGGCCCTACGTCGCGACCCCGCTGGGCGTATGGCTGCTCCAAGGCGATTGACGAGTTTCTGGCCCTGGCGTACCACCGCAAGTTTGGTTTGCCGGTGGTGATTGGCCGGTTTTTTAATGTTGTGGGCCCGCGACAGGTGGGCCACTACGGGATGGTAGTGCCACGGTTTGTCGATCAGGCATTGTCTGGCGGACCGATTCAGGTCTTTGACGATGGCTCCCAGGTTCGCTGCTTCGCACACGTTGAAGAAGTCGTGAACTGCGTGTATCAGCTGACCGAGAGCCCGGCCGCGGCCGGGCAGATCTTCAACATTGGCAGTGATGTTCCGGTGACCATTCGTGAGTTGGCCGAGGAAGTCATTCAGCGTACAGACCCGAACGTAGAAATCGTCCATATCCCGTATCAACAGGCCTATGGAGCCGATTTCGAAGACGTGCGTCGTCGCGTCCCCATTGTCACCAAGCTGAGGGAAACGCTGGGATTCAGCCCAACGCGGACTTTGGGCGAAATTCTCGACGATGTGATCCGCTGGAAAAGGGAATCGGCGAACAGTTGAGGGGCGGAATCGGCAAGGTTTGCCGCAATGGTTTGGTCGCCCAAGTGACGATGTTGCAGCAGTTTGCGGCGGGTTTCCTGCATTGCGGCGATGAATCGTTGGATGCGCTGCAGCAGATTGCCACGTACGGACAAAAACGTATTGACCCGTTTCGGCGACATGCCGTACTGTCCGGGCACAACGAAGGCAGTTGCATCGCCCCCCTCCATTGCGAACACTGCTCATCGCCCCCGGAAATAGTTTGAGCTTCTTCCCCCCCCCAATAGCTCGCTGTTTCCGGGTTTTTTTATGCGCGGTGGGGGAGCGAGGCGTGTTACGAGCTTTCGATCACGCCATTCTGGTCCGAAGCGTTAACGCCGGGAACGTGTCGGCTGTCGCCAACTGGCGGGTCGGACGAATGAGAGGCCATGAATCATTCGGGAAAAGCCAGTGGCCCACTCCGCCAGAAGAAGGGCGGAAGGGCCACGGTGGTCTGCTTGGACGATGTTGGTGCCGCTTATTGATTTGGCTTCGGGGTAGCGGCGGCCTTGGACGACAAATCGAAATCAAAAGTGCCGCCAGCGTCGGTGACGATGGCTTTCATGTCCGAGGTACTGGCATCGACGTAGACCTCTGGAATTGATTGCTTGGCTCCGATCGATTCGGGTTGAATCCCCCAGGGAACTGGGGAGCCGTCTTTCATCATGAACTTGGAGAAGGTGACGGTGTATTGCCCGGGGGCGACTCCCGCATCGCCTCCAATGACGCTCAAGGAGTAGCTGCCATCAGCAGTCGTAATTCCAAACGCACCGTTTCCTGGTGTGCCGGTCTCGGGGACAAACCATACGGCGACTTCAGAGGCTGGTTTGCCGTCGAGGGTTACGGTTCCTTTGACCTCGGCGAGATTCAACTCAGGCTTGGCTGGCTGCTGATTGCATCCGCAGACCATCAGCGCTGCAAGAATTCCCAAGGAAGCTGACGTGAGAGTCCGTCGGCGCATTGACTTCGGCCTAGTTTGAGGAGCGCGGAAATCCCAAGCGAGATGCGGCAGGCTTGTGGGCTTACTGCAAATCGATTGAAGCAATCTTAGTACTCGCCGATGACATTGCCATCAGCGATACGCGAGAGGTCCCTGCGCACTCCGAAGTCAACGTTCTCCGACAGAAAGCGAACCGCTCCGTCGCCCAGCAGGATGTGCAATCCCCCGACATGCGTACTGCCCGCATGTCCTCCATCGGACAACTTGTGAAATGCCCGGCTAGGGTTGCCATAAGGAGGAATACCAGCATTCGTCCAACTGTAATAGTTTCTCATGTTGAGAGGGCGATTGATGTCCTGGAGTGTGGCGCCAGCAGTCGCGTACGCACTGCTGGACCAGGTTTTCCAGTCGTGGTACTCGAGCTGCATGGTGGACTCGGTAATGGCGACGGTATTGCTCGAACCATCCGTGATGTCACGCATCGACGAATGAGAATTCACGCCGAACATGGTTCGACTTGTCGCCGATTCCAGGTCCCAGTATTGGGTGGGATCCCAGGTTGTGACGTTGAACTCGTAACAGTACCGGGCCATCTTCGGGCCTGGTGTATTGCAACCAGAGGTGTGGAATCGGTCTCCCGGGTCCGAAGGACAGTAGAATGCTGGAATAATGGTGCCACCCAACGTGACGTTGGCCAGTACACCAGCATCTGTGCCCGCCAGATACTTCGCACCACCGCTGCCCGCGCCGGGATAGATCGCGGATGCCGGGCAATTTCCCTCGCCGTCATTAGTACCCGTCGCGCTGTTGAAATTGAACTGATTGTACAGCGGAGCCTGGTCAAGATACGGCAGCAGCATGATCCGACCGGTGGCGTTGCTGATGATTCCCGCTGGCGACGGCTTGCGGCCAGGGTTGTAGACGGACGCGGGAAACACGCCGTGGGTGTCGTGGTAATTGTGCAGGGCCAGACCAATCTGCTTCAGATTGTTTTTGCACTGGCTGCGTCGGGCAGCTTCGCGGGCCTGCTGGACGGCGGGCAGGAGCAGGGCAATCAGAATGGCGATAATGGCAATCACCACCAGCAGTTCAATCAACGTGAACGCCTGGCGGGGAGAAACGTGTCTGGTACGCATGTGCGAGGCCTCGTGGCACAAAAAGTGAGTAGGTGCATGAACGTGAACAAGAGTGCACGTGCCGGGGTGTTAACCGACTGATATGTTATCTATGTTAGCATACCACTTACTTTTGACAATGGGCGTCTGTTGTGTGCGGATCCTCGCGAGGTCCATTCGCTTGAGAAGGCTCGGCTTTGCCGCGGGGGTGACCGGGGCGGCCTGCGTGGGCGAATACCATTGAGCGGGCGGAAGAAAGGGCGGTACCGTGAATCGGGTGCTTCCGCTTCGTGGAACACACCCATCACCCGACTGACCTTTGACCTTCAACGCGGTGCGCAGCTGCTCTTAACGCAGGCCGCAGGCCCTCAACGTTCAAGGGCGGTCGGGGACATGCTTCGTGGGACCTGTTCAGCAGGAGCGGTCGACGGCGAGGCCGGGGAGTTGCTGGAGCAGTTGCCGCGATGGAGAAGCGGGGAGGATGTTAAGCAGCGCGGTCGCTTCCGAGGCGAGATTGCGGGCTGTCTGGAGTGTGGAGTCCAGGACCCCTTCTTCGCGGCACAGGGAGAGAACCTGTGGTGCGGCATCGGCTCCCTGATCCTGAATCTGCTGCCGGACTTCGCGGGTCCGTTCTTCCGGGAGTTGCTGGAGCAGCCGAATGACGGGCAGCGTCAGTTTCTGCTGGGCCAGATCGGTTCCCAGTGTCTTGCCGACCGCTTCCTCCGATCCGAGCAGGTCGAGAACGTCGTCGGCAATCTGGAACGCAAAACCGAGCTTGCGCCCGAATTGCTCCAGTGCGCGAATTTCGCGTTCGTTTGCATCGGCATACTGAGCCCCCAACTGGCAGGCGACAGCACACAGTTCGGCAGTCTTGCCGTCGATGATTTCGAAATACGTTGCTTCATCGAGGAACAGATCGCCGCGGTGGCGAACCTGTGTCAATTCCCCTTCGCACACTTTGTTGGTGGCCCGACCAATCGTCCGGCAGGCATCGGCTGT
>JAGQPW010000104.1:0-3496 GCA_020426515.1 Planctomycetaceae bacterium
TCGTAGCTTTGCTGGAAGCGTGGATCGGTGGTGTAGTAGGAGTTCTGCTGCATCGGCTGCGAATAGCCATAGGCCTGGTAGTCTGGCTGCCCATACGCTGGCTGGCCGTACGGCGAGGTGTACGAGGGGTATCCTCCCGTCATGCTGCGGTACGAACCCTGCGGTACGGGCGTTGGCGAGGCGACTCCGTATTGCTGGCCAAACGATTGGCGAGGCATGCAAAAGAGAGCCATCAACACAGCGCCTGCAATCATCGATTTCATTGTTATTCCCATCGGTTTCAGCGGGGCACGATGTGACTGTTGACCACGATCGGCCTCTGCGGCTGCATCTTTCGGACAGGTACATGATTCGGCCACTTTTGCCGGATGACTGAACGGAGAGTGCCTTAGACCGGCAATTGCCGCCACAACCGCAGGGGCGATGATGAATGTGCAGATTGGGGAAACGGGTCATCAAATATCGCCCCAGGTCGGAATTCGCCGAATGGGGCGATCGTGATGGCCCTCAGTGGGGTTCGACGGTTTGCTCAGTACCCGGCCACGCGGCCAGACTTTCTCGGATCGCTCGCGCCGCGAAGTCCGTCGGATGATCGTGAGACAGATTGTGCGACACCCAGCCCGGACGCTTTCTTCAGCGTGTGCCGCTTTTGCGTGAGATCTTTCTGGGCAGTGTCAAAGAGTTCCGGCTCCAGGTTGAGCGTCTCAGGAATCCACTGGTGATGAAAACGGGGGGCTCGGATTGCGACCTCTGGCGTTTCGTTGAAAAGGATTTCGTTGAGCAACACCTGCAGCGTGGCCGAAATGATTTTGGGGCCACCGGAGGCTCCGGCCACGAATCGAGCCTGCCCATCGCGAAGGACAATTGTGGGGGACATGCTCGACAGCGGACGCTTGTGAGGGGCCACGGTGTTGGCTTCGCTTTGCAGCAGCCCAAAGGCATTGGGCTGGCCCGGCGTCGCGGAGAAGTCGTCCATTTGATTGTTGAAGATGATCCCGAATTTCGGCTCGACAACGTAGCTGCCGTAGAGCGTATTGATTGTTTCCGTGCAGGCGACCGCGTTGCCAGCCTTGTCGATGATCGAGAAATGACTGGTGCCGGAATCGTTGGTGGGCCGAAACCGACCGTATGCGTCTCGCGGCTGAGTCTGATCGGGATCGAGACGGGTGACCAGTTGTCTGGCGTAGTCCGGACTCGTCAGGCGATCGAGCGGCAGTTTGACGAAATCTCCATCGCCAAGGTATTCCGCGCGATCGGCGAAGGCGTGTTTCATGCACTCCGTCACAAGGTGGATGTACTCCGGAGAGTTGTGCTGTTGCAGTGCCCCGGCGAATTGAGGGCTGGAAGCGCGGGCCGCTTCCAGCATGTTGAGGATCTCAATGATCGCCACACCGCCACTGGAGGGAGGCGGCATGGTGATGATGTCGTGTTCATGGAATCGACTGCGGAGCGGCTGCCGCACGGTGGGCTGATAGCCAGCGAGATCCTCCAGCGTGATGATGCCACCATCGCGACGCATTTCGGCGACGATCGATTCGGCCACATCGCCGCGATAAAATCCATCGCGTCCCTGCTTTGCGATTCTCTGCAGCACGTGGAGCAGCGGGGAACGAAACGTTGCATCCCGGGGCCACCGCTGTCCCCCGTTGAGATACAGTCGCCTTAAAGTTGCAAAGCGGTCGGAGTCCCCATCGTGTTGCGCGAGGTCTGCCAGCACGCTGGCCTGAAAGTGTCGCTCCGTGTCGTCGATGGGCACACCGTCGCGGGCGAGCCGAATGGCTGGCTGGAGTAGCGTCGACAGGGGCAGCGATCCGTACTTCTCGGCCACGAAGCACAACCCCGCGACCGTGCCGGGAACCGCAACCGCCAAGGCTCCGTGTCGACTGGCGTCCTTGTCATCCAGTCGAGTGAACATGTCGCGCGTTGCCGCGGCGGGGGCTCGTTCGCGGTAGTCAATGGCCACTGCTTCCTGTCGCTCGGCGTTCCAGATGACCATGAAGCCACCCCCGCCGATTCCACAGCTTGCAGGGCGCACGACCGACAGAGCAAATGACGTGGCCACAGCCGCATCGACCACATTGCCCCCCTGCCTGAGCATCTCCAGCCCGGCCTGGCTCGCCGCCGGATGGTCCGCCGCGACCACGGCGTTCTGATGGACGACATCCGTGGCTGCGGATTGTTCTGTCGCGGCGGGAGCAGCTGTGGCCTGAGCGAATGCCAAGTGAGGAACAGCGCTCCCCATCAACACCGTAATGAGACTCAATTCAGCGAGACGCAATCCAATACGTAGGCGATTCCTCATAGCTGACCTGCCGTGTAGGAGTTTCGAACCGATCTGCGCGATGAAGCCACTGAAAGCGTAGGCGATGGAAGATCGCTGCAACAGGCAGGACGACATGCGGGAACTGTCGTCGGTTACGCACATCAACTGGACGCGGAGGAAAACAGGGGCCGACTGAGTATGTGATTGGACATCAATTCAATGCGGCATCTGGCCCAGCATGATCCGCCCATATTCCGGGAATGGCGACGTCGCGAAAATGGCTGGCGTTCCTGTCAGCCGTTCAGTTGAGCAGCGACGAGGGCCAGACCTTGCAGGGCCAGGAAGGGTTCAAAGCGGGCGTGGCTGAAGTGCGGTTCGAGCATCTGGCTGGCGCCGCCGGTGAACAGCAGGAGGGACGGTTTGTCCTTGGCCTTATCGAAACTCGCAACGCGGTCACGCTGACGCAGGATCAATTCGCGAACGGCTCCGATGTGGCCCCAGTACAGGCCGCTTTCGATCGCTGATGTTGTGTTTCGACCGAGTGGATCGGGAGTGGTGGTGAGCAGGGTGGAGGCATCAATTTCGGGAAGCGTGGCGGTGTAGCGATGCAGGGCCTGGGACCCCATGCGTACGCCCGGCAGGATGGCTCCACCGCAGAAGGCGCCGTCACTGGTGAGGGCATCAATCGTGATGGCGGTTCCGCTGTCGACAATAATGGACGTTTGCCCGGGAGCCCGCAGTCGATTGGCGGCTATGGCGGTCAATAGTCGGTCGATTCCCACCCGTTCCGGCTGTTCGAGTGCCACCGAAATGGGGAGCTGCGAGCGATCCTGCAGGATGTGAATTGGTCCGCACGTTTCCGGCCAGTCGCTTCGAACCTGTTCGATTGCCACCGGGTTGGAGCCTGTCAGCAGAGTGGCGGGTTCCGTCGGCAAGTCGGCACACCAGGCCTCGATCTGGTCCCAGGGGAATGGGCTGTCGACCATCGGGGCAAGGATGTGCTGCACGTGCGGCAGTGAGGATTCATCGGTCAGATTGCACAGTGCGAACTTGATGCGCGTGTGGCCAGCATCAATGACGAGCAGCGGACGGGGAGGGACGGTCATGGCGATGAGTGACTGCGAACAGGAAACAATTCGGGAAGTGTCTTGCCCGTCGGTGAATTGAAGCGGAGTTTAAGGAGCGGTGCCCTCAATGGCGAACGAGACTGTCACTTGTGCCAACGCCGCATCT
>JAGQPW010000104.1:3594-6083 GCA_020426515.1 Planctomycetaceae bacterium
ATGACGATGCCGAGGATCAGGCCGTTGGTGTGGACCAGGGCGCTGACCGCGGGGGTGTTCAGGTCGAAAACGGTTTGCAAAGTGACAATCAGGGCCAGAATGCCAAATTCCCGCCAGACCAGGGCGCTGCGACCGCTCAACAGTCCCACCAGCAGATGACCGGTCAACCCGCCAATCAGTCCGAGCACACCACCAGATGCCCCAACGAGAATGGAAATGTCGTTACCGGCCCAGCCCCAGCTGCGTAGAACGCTCAGTTCCATGGGGAACAGGACAATGGACCCAATCGCGGTGAGCAGGTAACAGCAAAGCATGGGCAAGCCGCCCCAGGCTCGCTCCAAACGACCGCCAAACCAGAGCAGTCCGAACATGTTCATCAGCAGATGCAGCCAGCCAAAATGCAGAAAGGCGGCCAGGACATAGCGGTCGTACTCTCCGGGTGTCAGACTGGTGGGGACAATCAGGGCGCCCAGCTCGAACAGATTGAGTTCGTCGGTGGCACCTCCCGGAATTTCCAGGCAGAAGACCGCCAGCAGTGTCAGAATCAGCAGCCACGTCATGGGCGTTTGACGCCGAGTCGTTGAACTCATCACGGCGTAGTGTGTCTCGTGGCCGATGGTCCGGGCCAGTTCATTCAATACGGCCAGCTCTTCGGGGGTACGTTCGGTAGCGACAACGGTCAGTGGTTGTTCCAGCCGCAGCTGGGCCCGCCGGGCGAGCTGTCGGTCGGGACCGCTCGCGAGTTGCTCAAACTGCACCCGTGCCTGATCGGCTTGTCCAGCGGCCTGCAGGGCGGTGGAGAGCCAGAACTGTCGCGTGTCGGCGGCCAGTCGGGACAACGGCCCGGCGAGCAGCTTCTCCGTGATGGCAACCTCTCCGCAAAAAGCCACGACCCGCATGCGGATGAGATTGGTCTGAAATGCGTCGTCGACGCGTTGCTCCTGCAGCACGATCCGCTGATATTCGTGCAGCAGCTCATGCCGCCGACCGGTTTCTCCCAATGCCTGCAGGTAACCATCAATCAGCAGTGGGTCACGGAGAGGCTGCTCGCGGGCCTCGTGCTGAATCCAGCTCAGCAACTCGTCCCAGCGTCCCTCCAGCCGGTACTCCAGGACTCTCGCAAGATTCGACAGCGCTGACCGGTCATGGGCGATTGGAGAAAGGAGCCTTCGAGACTGTTCCAGATCGCCGTGAAACGTGTATTCGAGTGCCTGCACAAATCGGGGCAGATTCCAGCCACCATCGAAAGGGTGAAGCCAGGCGAACAGCTGGGAGGCAAGGTAAGCGGTGCGATAGCGATGCCGGGCGACGAGCCAGCCCAGCAGACCGTTTCCCAGCATGGGCAGCAGAACGAACAGCGTCCATGGAATTGCTGTTACCCAGCCGACACGCTGCGGAACAATCAGCCATGCGGCGGCCATGCTCAGCATGATGGCGAGGGCCACGGTGGCCCATCCCGTCCAGCGTCGAGCGGCCACGCTGCGAAGCAACAGCATGCCGCAGTTGGCGCCGACGATCCACATCAGGAGTGTATTGAACTCCATAATCGGGCATGTACCTGGACTGAAGTATTTGGCGCATGGGGCCGGGGCAGGGGGGCACTATAGCCGCTGGCCAGCAGTACAGCGATCATTGGAGAAGGAACCGCGGCGACTGGCGACCGGGACGCGACCGGCAGGAATTGCCGAGTGTGGATTCTATTTCGTGGGAATATTCGGGGGCGGGCGCTGGTTCAGATGCTGGAAAATGAGAGGAATCAGCCAGTCTGGGCTGGCTCACCTTGACACTCTGAATCGGCAGACCTAAAAACGGAGCCAGACAGAGAGTTGTGGAATGGACTGGAAACTTTTTTCATCCCGTCCGTTTTCGGAAAATCTGATCGGAGAATCGGAATCGCTCACGCCGATTCGGTAATCAGGCCAACTCATTGTGCTTTGGCAGTCAATCGTTAGAAGGGATCTCTCATGGCTCACATCGTTGCTGAACCTTGTTTTAACTGCAAATACACCGATTGCGTGGTCGTGTGCCCCGTGGAGTGCTTCTACGAAGGCGAAGCGATGCTGTACATCCACCCGGATGAATGCATCGACTGCGAAGCCTGCGTGCCCGAGTGCCCCGTGGCTGCGATTTTCCACGAAGACAACCTGCCCGCCGACTGGGCCGGATACAAAGAATTGAACGCGGAACTGGCTGCAGCCTGTCCGTCGATCACCGAACGCAAAGACCCGATGGGACCTCCCGTCTAGTTGACTGCGTTTGAGCCAGAATTCTGGGGAGCGGCCGGAGTTTCTCTCGCCGCTCCTTTTGCATGCGCCGTTGGTGGTACTCACCGACTATGATGCGTGATGTCTTGATCCGTCGGGCCACTGGCCCGTCATCTCCGATTCCGTGATGACATGACCACTTCTCATTCCCTCACTCCATTCGCCGCCCGCAAGGTTCGTGTTCAGAAATTGAGAGAGCAGGTTGCCGTTGAACTGGCTGCCGGG
>JAGQPW010000104.1:6182-7537 GCA_020426515.1 Planctomycetaceae bacterium
TCCCTCACTCCATTCGCCGCCCGCAAGGTTCGTGTTCAGAAATTGAGAGAGCAGGTTGCCGTTGAACTGGCTGCCGGGCTACCCGGGTTGACGATTGCGGCGAACCTCTGTGCCGCGACGGAGCAGTTGCTGAAGGAATTTGTCGAAGAGACCGCTGCCACCGCTCACTGCGGAACGCTGGACGAACTGGCGACACAAGGGGTCATGATCTTCGTGGGAGGGACGGGACGCGGGGAACTGGCGCCGTATTCCGATATCGATCTGCTCGTGGTTCCAGCCCGGTCTGGCAACAAGTTCGAGGATTTCGCCACTGCATTTCTGCAACTCTGTTGGGACGCGGGGTTCAAGATGGGGAGTGCCATGCGGGATTACTCCGAAGCCTTGATGCATGCCCGGCAGGACCCTCAGGCCGCGACCGCCCTGATTGAAGGTCGTTACTTCTGGGGGGATGAATCGCTGTTCAACAAGGTGACGACCGCGTTCAAGGCTCGCGTTGTCGATGGTCGGCGGCGGCAGTTCATCGAAGACTGTCTCGCGGCCCGACAGCTGACCGATGACAACTCCGTCCCCATGTCACAGGAACTGGAGCCCGATGTGAAATCCTCCATTGGAGGACTGCGGGATCTGCATTTGATTCGCTGGATCGGCTTTGCGCGTTATGGCGTGCGGGACATTGAATCGCTGCGATTGCGTGGCGCACTTTCCAAGTGCGACGCTCGAGAGCTGAAGGACGCCTGGGAATTCTTGACGAAGGTACGCCTCGATCTGCATCTTGCGGCCGGTAAACCGCAGGATCGACTCACCCGGGACGAGCAGCTGCGCATCGCTGCGGAGCGGGAGATTGAGGCCACTCCAGAACAGCGTCCCGTGGAACGATTCATGCAGGAGTATTTTGTCCACAGTTCGGCTATTGCCGCTGTCAGTCGCCGATTCGCCGCTGTGCAGCGTCCCCAGTCATTGTTGTCGCAAACCCGTAATTTGATCGTCGGACATCGGGCGGAAGGCTATTTCTATGTGGCCCCGGATCGTATCGATGTGGCCCGTCGTCATCTGCGAAAGGTGTGCGAAAACCTGGCTGGAATTCTCCGGTTGTACCGTACGTCGGCGCTGTATGGAGTCCCGCCGGCGCCGCATGTGCTGGAAGCAGTCAAGCTGGCGGCTGCCAATATGGAGGCCCCGACCCTCACCGTCGAAGAAGGACGCATCTTCCTGGAGATCATGCGGTGCACGAGTGCGTTGCCAATGGTCCTCCGCAGCATGGCTGGCACGGGCGTACTGGACCTGGTGATTCCCGATTACAACCACATTCGCAATTTGCTGCAGTTTAACCAGTACCATCACTTCACGGTCGATGA
>JAGQPW010000104.1:7632-18464 GCA_020426515.1 Planctomycetaceae bacterium
TGCTGGACCTGGTGATTCCCGATTACAACCACATTCGCAATTTGCTGCAGTTTAACCAGTACCATCACTTCACGGTCGATGAACATACGTTGCGAGCCGTGGAAGTGGTGACGTCGTTCGAGCACGATACCGGTCCGATCGGAACTGCCTATCAGGCCGTTCGCAGTAAGGAAGTTCTGCATCTGGCTGTGTTGTTGCACGACATCGGAAAGGGATTCGAACGTGATCACAGTGTCGTGGGACGTGAGATTGGCGAGCGGATTGCGAATCGATTGGGGATGTCCCCCGATCACCGAGAACAGCTGGAATTCCTGATCCTGCAGCATCTGGTGATGGCTGACAATGCCTGGCGGCGCGACATCACCGATCCCAAACTGTTGTTTGAGTTCAGTCGCGACTGTGGTTCTCCCGACTCGTTGCGAATGCTGTACCTGCTGACGATTGCTGATGTGAGTGCGGTGGGGCCCGGAACCTGGACTGAGTGGAAGGGGAACCTGCTGACAGAACTGTTCGACCGCTGTCTGCTGATTCTTAGCGGCAAGCACTATTCGTACTACGAACAGATGCGGCTGCGTCAGGTGAAAGGGCAGGTGGGTGAGCAGTTGAAAGCCCAACCGACAGTCATTGGTTCCGACGATCAGGAACTGCGCGTGCCGCTTGACCCGGCGTGGATCGATCATCAGCTGGATGGCTGCTCGGCCTACTATCTGACGTGTACCGCCCCCGAAGTAATTGCCGAAGACTTGCGGACCATTGCCGGGCTTAACGATGAGGCCATAGAGGTTCGAGCTGACTGGGATGAAGCGACCCAGACGACAGAGTATCGCGTGATCACTCGGAATCCGCTGGCCACGTCGGGCTGCTTCCACAAAATGGCCGGTGTGTTGACCGCAAAGCGGTTGGAAATTCTCTCCGCGGATGTCAATACGACGGTCGAAGGCATCGTTGTGGATGCATATCGCGTGCGGGATCAGGACTACGAGGGGGCACCTCCCGACGATCGGACGGACGAGGTGGCTCAAGCCTTACGTTCAGTCTTGAATGGCGAGCTGACTATCGAACAGCTGTTCCGACGTGGACGGCAGTTTGGCAAGTCAGCGGTTCCGCGAGGGACCTCCAATCTGAAAACGCGAGTCAAAATCGACAACGACTCTTCGGAAAGTCGCACCATTATCGATGTGTTCGCGCACGACCGCACGGGATTGCTGTACACCATTGCCCGTACGCTCAACGAACTGAATCTGTCGGTCGATCTGGCGAAAATCTCAACTCACTTCGATCAGGTCATCGATGTCTTTTATGTGCAGGAAGCCGACCAGACGAAAACGCAGTCCGAGGAGCGTCTGAATGAAATCCAGCAGACGTTGATGAATACGCTGACGCAGTTCACGGAAGAGGACTACAAGGACTTCATTAAATAACTGCTGGTTCGCGGTTCGTGGAGGAGTGATGGGAACGGCGCTGATTGCGTTGGGGGGCAATGTGGGCGATCCGGCGGTCACGATGCAGCAGGCGCTG
This sequence comes from Planctomycetaceae bacterium, assembly GCA_020426515.1. Lineage (GTDB taxonomy): Bacteria > Planctomycetota > Planctomycetia > Planctomycetales > Planctomycetaceae > JACKHO01. The sequence continues at coordinate 9,151 of JAGQPW010000104.1, forward strand.
TCGTGGCTCGATCACCATCCGAGGCTACAAGTCGTCGCGGTGAGTCGGGTGTTCTCGACGGTTCCGGTTGGGACTTATGCCGGAGGCGGATTCGTCAATGCGGCTGCCCGACTCGCGACCGATCTCCCTCCGCTGGATGTGCTCGATCTGCTGCAGGAGGCAGAGCAGCGAGCCGGACGGGAAAGGACGCTTCACTGGGGACCCCGCACGCTCGATCTGGATTTGATCGGATATGACGATCTCGTGCTGAGCCATCCTCGATTGCAGATTCCCCATCCCGCGTGTTGGTATCGACGGTTCGTGCTCGATCCTCTGGCCGAAGTCGCTTCGGACTGGCAACATCCTGTGCTGCAACTCAGTGTCGCTGAACTACTGGATCGACTGCGGCCCCGGCCGTTGCCGATTACACTCGACTTGCCCGGCATACTGCAGCAGGAACTTCAGTCTGCACTGAGCACGGCCTTTCCCGGCCAACTGAAGATTTGTGAGCCTGGAGAGCAGTCCGCATTGTCGCTCACGACCAAGGCGTCGGCGTGCGTACGGGCGATTCCGGTTGATCCAGCATCGTCCGCCGCTGCACTGGTGGAACTGGTGCGGGCCGCACTGGATGAGCCTCGGCCCTTGCCGTGATGCGAGCTGTAATCGGTTGCAGCCGTTTCAATCTCTCGCAAACGCAGACCATGAGAAGCGGGCGGCGAAAGCTGAAAAGAGACCGTGAAGCATTGCGAACTTCGTCCGTTCGACTGACGATGTTTCTGCATCTCCACGTGCTTCGCCAAAGCGAAGCGGAGAGAGGGGGATTCGAACCCCCGGTCCCCTTTAGAGGGACACATCATTAGCAATGATGCGCATTCGGCCACTCTGCCATCTCTCCGGCACGCTTGAAGCGTGCGTTCGGGTTGCCCCGAACTCGGGAGGGATTATCGGTCGAGTCTGTCTCTTTTGCAAGCCGCCTCGCCGGACAAAATGCGCCTCGTTTCTCCGGATTCGCTCCAGGCCGGGAAAGACGCAAATTCAGGCTGATGCGGTTGTAGCGGCCGTGCCGGTCGATGTCGGTTGACCGCCGGTGGGAGCCCAGGTGTGGTTTCGCCGCTCAACATCGTAGAAGCGGTTGGCTACGAGATGTTCACCCAGAAAAATGGTGACCAGCAGCATCAGAACAAACGGGAACACTTCCTGCCCCAGATCGGCGGTGCTGATTTCGTCCTTCAACTCGTCAATTGTCCGGGCCAGCTGGTATTTTCCTTCGCCCAGCAGGTCGTTCAACTGCTGTTCGGTCATGCGGGTGAGGTTGGATTCGTTGCCGGGGAGATTCACGCTGAAACCCTGCAGCGGCGGAGAATTCGTTGTTGCAACCAGTTCGTAGTGACCCAGTGCATCGGCCTCTTCAATGGTGATGGACAGGTCGTTGGGGGCTACTGAAACTCGTCGCTGCTTGAATTGCGGCTCACGCAATAGAAACTGCCGCTCCAGGGGTTGTGGTTCGACCGGCAGGCTGGGGGTCTCGCCCGCCTTGTAGTTGTGTTGTGTGTCGGTAAATCGTGACACGTACTCGGTGAGTTGTTCGGCAAAGGCGACAAACAGCCACGGGGCTCCCAGTGGGCTTGGCAGATTTGTCCAGCGCTGGCGGTAGTTGTCCGGCAGATTGACGGCCGTGGTGACCATGACCGTACGACCGCGGCCGTGGACTCGCTCCAGAATGGCTGGCGACTGATCGGGATTGGTGTAGGTCGCGATCACACCCGCTCCCTCCGCTGGCTGAACCTTCCAGAAGCGGCCGACCCATACGTCCGTCTCCATAGTCGCGAATGCCCCGTAACTCTCATACTGCCGGAATTTCCAGAACAGGGGATGCTGGCGGTCCTTGATCTGGAAGTTCCATTCATTTTGAGGCTGCCAGGAGTCGAGACTGGCTGGCAGAAATGCCTGGGCCTGTGCCCGGTTGTACGACAGGTCGTCGAGATCGGTACTCCCCAGGAAGATGGCGAGACCTCCCCCGTCTTCGACGAACTTGCCTAATCGGTACCATTCAGCATCGGCCAGCCGAGACACGTTGACCAGACACACGGTGGTGTATTGTGAAAGGTCGGCCTCGCGCAGCCGGTTGGCGTTGGTGAACACCGGATCAAACTTGTTTTGCGAGGCGTTTCGTTCGTCGTGAGGAGCCAGTGCAGCCAGGAGTTCACGGGCATCGCTGTTCTCACTGGAAACGACGAGGACTTTGGGGGGAGCTGTCACGCTGGCGGTAAAGTACCGCACGTTATCAATGGTTAACGGATCGGACCCGACATACCGCACTTCGCCATGAAGCAGGGGGCCGGTCACTCCGGAAAGTAGTGGGAACTCCAGGCGGGCCGGACTGCCCGGCTCCAGCTTTACTTGTGCCTGACCATGTTTGGCACTGGCTCCCTGAGCGTTGGTCAGCAGTAGTTCGAATGTTTGCGTCTCTTCTGGCAGGCCAATGGAGTCCACCACAGCCGAAACGATCAAGTCTCCGCCCACTGCGACTCGTTCTCGCGACAGGATGATGTCTGTAATGGACGCATTCTGCGGTTGTTCGACGCCGACATCGATCAGGTAAATGTTGACCCCTTCCAGTCGATCGAGGTCCGCTTGCAGCCGGGCACTGCCGCCCGCTCGCCAGGCTGTGGCCGAGAGGTCGGTAAAAAGGTAGATCCGGCGGACAAAGCGATCCTTCCGCCGCTCGTCGGGAATGCTGCCCAGTTCTTCGAGGGTTCGTCGACGGTCCTCAGTGTGAGCCCGCAGAGCGTCCCGCAGGCGTTCGTCGAGCGGGCGGCTGACGGAATGCGTTTCGAGTGCATCCAGCCGTGATTGTGCCGCCAGCATCGTGGGCGGGAAGAGGATCGGATTATCGCTGGCCGTGTCCGCCACGGCGATTCGGCTCGCTGCGGGCAGGTCTTCAAGGTGGTCTTTCGCAATCCGGCGAGCAACATCCAGGCGGGTCTGGCCTTCCTGCTGATACTCCATGCTGAGGCTGGAATCGAACAGGAAGATGCCGGCCACAGGCAGGTCCAGCGGTTTGGCCGGCGTGGGGTCCGTGATTTCGGCGGCAATGCGCTGCTGGTATGGCAGGACGACAAGTAGCAGCAAGGCGAGCAATGTTCCCCCGGTCATCCAGCCTCGGAACGACGCCCGTCGTGCTTCCCACAAGAACGGAGTGAGTTGCGATTTCCAGCGTCGAATCAGCCACAGGTACGATCCGACGGCGAGGCTCACAACGACAAGCAGCGTGCCAATCTCCACTCCACTGAGTCCGTAATTGGCGGGAGGCAGGGATGGTCGGGCCAGCGCAAAGACGAGGCCGGCTAACACCAGCATTCGCAGCAGCATCAGCCACAGGTGTCGCAATCTCAGTCGTCGCACGTTTTGCCGTCGGCGCTGCTCGATCAACCTCAACGCCGGGAAGATGAGCTTCTTCGGCTTCTGCTTGAGCAGGAAATGCAGAATCACCGGCACCGCAACGGCGAAGAGACCTGCCAGGATGGCCGAGTTGAGAAACGTCATGCGGTGGAAAGGGAGAAGCTTCTGCGGGAATGGTTGAGGGATTTCGTGTTGAGCTGTTGGTGTTGAAGGTATGCGAACGGGCGTGTGGCGGCAAATCCAAGTACGACGGCCCGGTGGATGGCGTTGGAGCGTTTCAGTTCTGAGGTGTCGCAAGGGCGTCGTCGCAAAACGAACAAAGCCACCGCCGTTTCCGGTGGTGGCCTTGTGAGAGTTGTTGTTGTCATTCAGCGTCTACCGCAGTTGGGTGCCGTAGTAGGGCGTATTGACAGGGGTGTTGTAGTTGACTGGCAGGAAGTCTCGGTCGCGATACAGGTTGGCATTGAATCCAGCCTGGTAATTGCCGACCGGAGCTTGGCCATTACCGACAATCTGACCGTAGTGTGCATGGCCAGGAGTGATGCAGCGGCCATAGGCGTCGACCTGGCAATTCGCAGAGTTGCTGACAGGGTAGGTTGATTGTGGGTAGTACGGAGCCGTCACTGGGCGATTGGTGGTGCAGGTTCCGTTGACGCACGTTCCAGTTGTGCAGTAGCCGTTCGCACAGTTGACGTTGGCTGTGTTGGCCGGTGGGGTCCAGCACGATCCGTTACGGCAGATCGTTTGCGGCTGCTGGTACTGAATCGTGGAGTAGTTGGTCTGCGGGTAGTACGGGACCGCGGCCCGGTTGCCGTACGCATTGTTGTAATACGTGTTGCCATATGTTGCGTTGGCCACTGGCCGAACCTGAGTGTTGGTGAAGGGGGCGAACAGGCTGAGAAATGGGTTCTGTGCCGAAGCGGAACCAGGCAGGGCGAACAGGGCCAGACCCAGCAGAGGGGCGATCAAAAGGTGGCGTTTCATGGCATTCTCCAGAAGGAAGTTGTTTGTTTTTTTGAGTTGCCAGCGATGTTGCTGGCGAGAGAAGCAAATTGCATTCTCCGTGCCATTCGTTGGTGATATCGATGCGATTGTTTCGTAAGTGTTTGTTGTGTAGTCTGATGCGTTTCTTGTGTGGTTCTTGACTGTGGTCGCGTCATGTTCGAGTGTTGTATTTGTGACATGCGTAAATTGCCGAAGTGATACATTGTTGCAATGGTGGTGTGTCTTTGTGGTGGCGCGTGGTGTTGAGGTGAGGTCACCATGCGAGATCGCATTAGGCAAACTTGCCTGGAAGCTTTGGAGCGGCCACACTGCACGACCCGCAATTTTCCAATCCCAGCCGACCAGCCCGCTATTGAATATGCCTCGATTTCTCCCGTCGATGTTTCTGGCCACCCTTGTTCTGGCCTCTTCGCTTCACGCGGCCGATAACCCGCCGCCGCTGCGGATCCTCCTGATTACGGGAGGCTGCTGTCACGACTACGATGTCCAGAAGATGCTCATCGCCAAGGGACTGCAGGAACGGGCGCATGTCGATGTGGAGGTTGTGCAGCAGGGGGGCAGCACGACCGATACGAAAATTGAGATCTACGATCGCGAGGACTGGGCCGATGGCTACGACCTGGTGATTCACGATGAGTGCTTCGCCGCGGTGAGGGATGCGGCGTGGACCGACCGCATTCTCAAGCCGCACCGCGAGGGACTTCCTGCGGTTGTCCTGCACTGTGCGATGCACTGCTACCGCGATGGCCGGGACGACTGGTTCCGTTTCTGCGGCGTGACCTCGCATCGGCATGGGGCTCACTACGCTCATGAAGTTCTTAATCGCGATGCTGAGCACCCCATCATGCAGGGCTTCCCGGCGGGTTGGGCGAATCCGGCGGGCGAGCTGTACTGGATCGAAAAAGTCTGGGACACCGCTCACCCCCTCGCCTCGGCCAAGAACCGCGAAAAGGGGAACGAAGAAGTCTGTGTCTGGACCAACCAGTTTGAGAAAGCCCGCGTCTTCGGAACGACTCTTGGCCATCACAACGAGACCGTCTCCAGCCCCGAATTCCTGAACCTGCTGACGCGTGGTGTCCTGTGGGCGGCGGGCAAGCTGGATGACCCCCGATATCTCAAACAGGTGGCCAATGCGCCGAAGCTGGTCCCCGTGAATATGGCTCTGGGAGTGGCCGCGACCGCGTCGTCGGAAGAGACCAACAAGAACAACCTCATCCCGCACGCTGTGGATGGCAAGATTTCGACACGCTGGTGCCCTTCAAGCGGGAACTCTCCGGAGTGGCTGCAGCTCGATCTCGGCAGCGTGAAGGGAGTGAAGTCGTGTGAGTTGAAGTGGGAATCGGACGGGACGACTTACAAGTACACCCTCGAAGGCTCCACCGATGGCAAGACCTGGACGATGCTGGCTGATGAATCGGCCAATGGACGCAAGGTGCCTCACGAATTCACATTCGATGCCAGGCTCCGCTACCTGAAGGTCACGTTCCTCGGCTCCAACACGGGCGGGTGGGGTAGCATTCGGGAAGTGAGCCTGTTTGGTGACGATGTCGTCGAGATTGATCCCGCTGTCGTTGCAGCCCAGGCGGATCAGGCGATTCTCTCGGATGTCAAAGTTCCCGAAGAATTCGAAGTCTCTCTGTTTGCCGCTCCTCCCGCCGTCAAATATCCCGTCTTCGTCGCTGCTGCTCCGGATGGTGTGGTGTATGTGGCGGTCGACCAGAACGGTTCGCTCGACCGGGCACCGAATCGGGGGGCCATCTACCGGCTGCGCGATCTCGATGGAGATGGCCGGGCCGATGAAGTGAAGCTGTTCGTCGACAACGTCGATTCTCCACGCGGGCTCGTGTGGGACCACGACCGTCTGTACGTAATGCACCCGCCGCACCTCTCGGCATACATCGATCACGATGGTGATGGCATCTCCGATGAAGAGCAGGTGCTGGTCAAAGACATCGCCTTCGGTTTCAAGGACCGTCCCGCCGACCATACGTCAAACGGCGTGACGCTGGGCATTGATGGCTGGCTCTATCTTGCGATTGGTGACTTCGGCTTCATGCAGGCTGAAGGGGCCGATGGAACGAAGCTGCAGTTTCGCAGTGGCGGCGTGGTGCGGGTGCGTCCCGACGGGACTGGGCTGGAAGTCTACTCACGAGGTACCCGTAACATTCTGGAGGTGGCGGTCGATCCGCTGCTCAACGGCTTCACCCGCGACAACACCAACGACGGCGGTGGCTGGGACATTCGTCTGCACCACTTCACTGGATTGGAGCAGCACGGCTATCCGTCGCTGTACATGAACTTTGGTGATGAGATCGTGCAGCCTCTTGCCGATTACGGCGGAGGTTCCGGCTGCGGAGCCCTGTATCTCGATGAGCCCGGATTCCCGGAAGGGTACGGCAACGCCCTGTATACCGCCGACTGGGGCCGCAACATGATCTATCGGCACAAACTCACACCCAGCGGAGCGACCTTCAAGCCCGATCAGGAAGAGTTTCTTAAGGCGACTCGCGTTACGGATCTCGATGTCGATGCTTCCGGCAACTTGTACGTTACCAGTTGGAAGGGGGCGACATTTACCTACGTGGGGGATGATGTTGGCTACCTGATTCGCGTTCGAGCCAAGGGGTCGCAGGCTCAGCCACTGCCGGACTTCAACGCGGTGTCACGCGGTGAACTGGTCCAACTGCTGCGTTCAGCAAGCCATCGTCGTCGGCTGGAAGCTCAGCGTGCGTTGCTGCGTCGCGGGCTGGATGCCGCTACGGAAAAGGGACTGCAGGAACTTTGTCTCGATGAACAGGCCTCGCTCGCTTCCCGGGTAGCGGCCCTGTACGCGATCAAGCAGGCACGCGGAGTTGCCTCGCATGAATTCCTCGCACAGGCCGCGATTCGCAGTGAAGCGATGCGACCATTCGCCTCACGCGCTCTCGGCGATCGCGCGGGAATTGGCTCACCGTGGAAGGTTGCCGATTCAGAGGCACTGCCGCTGGTTGACGATCCGGCAGCGCCGATGTCGCTCGATGGAGTGGCAATTGGACTGCATTCGCCGGACCCTCGGGCCCGACTCGAATCGGCCATTGCCATCGGCCGGCTGCAATTGATCGACATTGCGGGCGAATTGGCCAGGTTGTTCAACGATCCCGATCCCATTGTTCGCCACACCGCCGTGCAGTCACTCATCATGCTGGGCGGCAGCGATGCCTGTTTCGCGATCGTCGACGAAGCCGGGACGCCGAATCAGCAGCGTGAACTGGCCCTGCGTGTGCTGCAGTCTCTGCATCGCGATGATGTGGTCAACGGCCTGATTATGCGTCTCGAGCGCGAGGCCGATCCACAGCGTCGTCGTGGATTGTTGATCGCCCTGTGCCGGCTTTATCACACCGATGGAGAGTGGAAAGGCAACAGCTGGGGAACTCGTCCCGATACCTCGGGCCCATACTATCAGCCGGCCACCTGGGGGGCCTCTGAAACCATTCGCGCCGCACTGCAGGGGGCAGTGGATCGTGCGGAAGGGGACGAAGCAGCGTTCCTGCTGCAGCAGCTCAATCGACACAAGGTGCGGCTCGATGGGACGCTGGAACGTGTGCTGGCGATGGTGGAGAAGAAGCCGGAACTGACGCCCATCGCCATTGGCGAACTCTCGCGCAGCGATGAGATTCCTGATGTGGCCACCAGCCTGTTGTCGAGCGTTGCCAGTGATGGCAAGCAGCCCGCAGAATTGCGAGCGACGGCTGCATCAACGCTGCTCCGTTCGAAATCTGCCGAGGCATTCCCCATCGCCTTTCAAACTCTGGTCGATCTCGATCCACAAGGTCGCGGTTCGAAGCCGGGAAGTGAGGTGTGGGATGTTCTCAAGCGGACTGCGATTCTCAATGCCAATGTCCACACGCTGGAGGCTCACGCCGCTTCCGACAATGTCGCGGCTGGACGCTGGGCCGATGCGGGATTGCTGCTGATCAGCGGCGATGCCGAGGCCTCTCCCGAGGCCCGCGAAGTGGCAGCCCGGGTGATCGACAAGAACTGGCTCGATCCGGCCCTTCGGGCTCGTATTCTGGAGGCTGCTGGTCTGGCGAACTTCCGCAACTACGAAGATAAAGTGCTCGCTTCTCTTTCTGACCCGGATGCCAAGGTGAAGAAAGCCGCCGAGGAGATCGCCAAACGCTGGAAGCTGGACGCGCAGCCGACCCCGGCCGGCCCGACGATTAGGGAACTCGCAGTCGAGGAAGTCATCAAGCAGGTGCTGGAAAAGAAGGGGAACGCCGGTCGAGGCGAATACCTGTTCACCCGGCTCAACTGCGCCAAGTGCCACACCGTCAAAAAAGGCGAGCCGCTGCGAGGCCCGTACCTGCCACAGGTTGTGAAGACCTACAAGCGGGAACAGATCGTCGAAGCCATCCTGCTGCCGAGCAAGACACTGGCCCAGGGCTTCGTGACCGAAGTCTTCCTGATGGACGACGGCAAAACCTACACCGGCTTCGTGACCAGCGAATCGGCCGACGAGATCGTCATTCGCGACATTGAGGCCAGGGAAGTCAAACTCGATCCCGAAGCCATCGAGGGCCGCAAGAAGGAAAGCAAATCCATCATGCCCGAAGGTCTCGTCAAAGACCTGAGTGTGCAGGACCTGGTCTCACTGGTGGACTATCTGCAGAGCTTGAAAGAGTAGGGGGAAGGGGAGCGTGGTAGGGCCGGTTTCACCGGCCGCCGAATGTATTGCGGTATCACCAAAGTAGGCCGGTGGAACCGGCCCTACGGAAACTTTGGGAAGCATTTCTCTTGATTCGAATGCATCATCCAGGGGAGACCGGACCATGAAGATTCATCTATGTCTAGTGGCACTAGCTGCAGCGTCTCTTTGCTCCCTTGCCAGTTGTCAAAAGCATCATGGCATTGTGGAACTTTCTGCGAAACAGGGAGCGTCTCCAGAGGAG
>JAGQPW010000105.1 GCA_020426515.1 Planctomycetaceae bacterium
TCGATCAAGCAGGCCCTGGATCGCGACTCGCAGGAACCTCGTGCTGTCCTCATCTATGCCCACCTGCTCACGGCGGCGGGGCGAACCGAAGAAGCCATCGAGCAGTACCGCTGGTTTGTGCGTCACTACAACCGCACACAACCAACCGATGCCGAAACGCTGACCACAATCGGCGAAGGGGCCGCGCAGTACGCCCGCTGGAACAGTGTGCCTGCTGTGTTCAAGTTCATCGTCAACACGCTGTGTGTCGATGCGGTCAAGGACCAACCAGACTACTGGCCCGCATTGCTGCTTTCCGGTGAACTGCTCATGGAAAAGTACAACCGGGCTCAGGCACTGCCGGAATTACAGGCCGTGCTGGCGATCAACCCTCGCTGTGCTGCCGCTCATACAGCACTCGCCCAGCTGGAACTGGCCGAGTACCGCCTGCAGAAGGCAGAGGAACATGTCGACGAAGCCCTGCGACACAACCCCGCCTATCCGCCGGCCCTCCGACTGCGGGCCGATCTCGCACTGCTGGGGGATGATCACGAGTTGGCCCGTCCCTTCATTGAACAGGCCCTGCAGGTCAATCCGATCGACCAGCAAACTCTGGCCCGGCTTGCCATCTGCGATCTGTTGACGGATGGGGTTCCCTCCGCGAACGAACTGAATGAGCTGCTGTCGAACCTGCGTTCTCCTGAGAGTTGGGGAGACCTGAAAGATTCACGCTTCGTCAAGACACTGGCTCAACTCCTGGAACGCAATCCGCGCCCCGGACTGTTTCTGGGAGATGTGGGCGACCTGCTCGATTCACGTCGCAAGTTCGATCAGGCCGAAGTCTTTTATCGCACTGCCATGCACGTGATGCCCCAACTGGCGGGGCCACAGTCGGCACTGGGGCTGCTTTACATGCGAACGGGTGAAGTTGACCGGGCCCGGGAAGTGCTCGATTCCGCATTCAAGGCCGATCCCTTCCATGTTCGCGTGAGTAATATGCGAAAGTTGATCGACGTCCTGTCCACCTACGAGACCATCGAGTCCGATCACTTTGTCGTTTACTGCGATCCGCAGGAGCGTGTTCTTGGGCAGGAGATGTCAGCCTACCTGGAACGAATCTATCCAGAACTGGTTGCCCAATTCGACTACGAGCCGCCACACCGCACGCACTTCGAAATTTACTCCGATGCAAAAGATCAGAATGCCCATGCGTGGTTCAGCACACGGATGAGCGGCCTGCCCTGGATACAAACCGTGGGCGCTTCCACAGGAATGATCGTTGCGCTGGCGAGTCCCGAGAAAACGCAGCAGAAATTCAACTGGGCACGTGTTCTGAAGCATGAGTTTGTACACATCCTCACGCTGCAGAAGACCGGATTCAATATGCCGCACTGGTACACCGAAGCGCTCGCAGTGATGAGCGAAGGAGACGAGCTGCCCGATCCGTGGTTCGACCTGCTGCTCAGCCGCGTTCCCGCAGGAGAGACGTTTAACCTCGACACCATTAATCAGGGTTTTCAACGCCCCAAGACCGCCGATGACTGGACGATGGCGTACTGCCAGAGCCTGCTGTACGCCCGGTATTTCATCAAGGCATTCGGCGAAGATGCCCTCACCCGACTGACAGCTGCCTACTCCGCCGATCCCAAGACATCAGTCGCTATCCCGCAGGCGTTTGGCGTTTCAGTCGAGAAAGTAGAGGCGGGATACATTCAGTATCTCAACGAGTTGGTCTCGCAGATTGCTGAAGGACGTCTGCCCGGTCCCCCAGCTTTAGCTGCGGCTCAACAGGATGTGGATGCACATCCCGAAGATGCCCATGCACAGGGTCGGCTCGCCTATGCCCGAATCGCGAGGCGACAGATTGACGAAGGCTTCCAAGCGGCCGAAGCTGCTCACAAGCTCGACCCGAAGGAGCCGTATTCGGCGACATTTCTGGCTCGCCGAGAGCTGCTGCGAGGCGAGACCGAAAAGGCCCTCGAACTGCTCACCCCCGCGCTCGCCATGCCGGAACCACCAGCTCTGTTGCTTGACGTTCGTGCCGACATCGCATTTCGTCAGCAGCAACCGGCAGAAGCGGCCCATGTCCTGGCAGACGTCGTGAAGCGATATCCGCTCGAACTCGATCCCTTGAAAAAGTATGTCCGTGCTCTGACGGAATCCGGCAAACCCGAAGTGGAGATCAAGCCACACCTCGTTTCCATCGCCGAACGGGACTACGACGATGTCGCCTCGCGTAAGCGGTTGGCTCGACTCGCCCTGGTTGAACAGGACTGGTCCGCAGCCATCCGCTGGGGCGAGGAAACGTTGTTCATCGACACCCTCGATGCTGATCTGCAGCGGCTGGTCGGACAGGCCGCAGACAAAGCCGGACAGTTCGACCGCGCCACACAAGCCCTTCAGACACTCGACACGCTGGGTGTCCTCAGTGATCGTGAACGTCTGCGGTGGGGTCAGCTGCTCAAGAAATCCGGTCGAAAAAATGCCGCCCGGCAACAGTGGATCAAGATCTCCAGCGACTCGGACGTCTATCGCGAAGCTCAAACCGAGATCAAGTTGCTGTCGCTGTAGTTCGCGTTGCTACTCGGCTTCAGCCCACACGTGGCATTCTCCGTCGGAATCAATTTCCACGTGAATGACACTGGGCCGGCAGCAGACGGGGCAATCTTCCACATACTCCTGCGATTCCCCGGCGGAGGGATCGATCGGAATGACGATCTCCTCGCCACACGCATCACAGATGTAATTTGCTTCGGGAATTTGCATACGCTGCCGCTCACTTGATGAACCGGCCCCTGGCGATATCACGACATCGACACCACCAGGGGATCAGTTCACTCTCCCAGAGCGAGAAACCGCCAAGGGGCCATTCACCGTTACTTACTGTGCGGCTCCGAACACCGGGTCATCCTCCTGGCCGCGCGAGTATACGTATGCGATCAGATCGAGGATTTCGGAGTGCGTCAGTTTATCGAGCAGGCCCTTGGGCATGATCGAAGTCTTCGACTTCTCCCGCTCATCAATGTCGCTCTTCTTGATGATGACCGGTTCGGTTTTGGCGAGCGGATTTTCGATCATTTTGATCTCCGTGTCCGACTCTTCAAGCACCATGCCGCTGACCACCTTGCCGGAGTTCAAAGCAATTACGTTGGTGGCAAACTTGTCGTCAATCCGCAGAGAAGGATCGAGGATGTGTTTGAGCACCTCCAGGGGTGGCATCTTCGCCTGATCGAGTTTGGACAGGTCCTGCCCAATCACCAGCCCCACGTCATTCAATCGGTGACAGGCGACGCAGTTGGCGACGGTGAAGATCTGCTTTCCGTTGCCGAAGTCACGTCCACGCTGATCCAGCATCGGCTCAACTTCGCCAGCAAGATCTTCCAGCGTCCACTCCTTGCGAGGCCGGTTGAACTTCAGGAGATCGTCCTGGGGCTCCAGACCATGAGCCTTGGCGTAGCCTTCGGGATCGGCCTCGTATGCCGCGAGGTCTTCCACGACATAAAGTGCCCCATACATCCGCCGCCAGTGCCCCGGGTAGGTACAGACGTACGGATAAACGCCCGGCTTCGTCGGAGCAACATAGCTCAACTTCTGCGAGCCACGCGCCTGCAGTAGTTCACTGGATAGCAGGATCTTGTTGGACCTGGGCACAAAATGACGGGCCGCGGCATCGGGCTGCCGACCGGTCGATTCGCCCAGTTCACCAATTTCCACCATCGATCCAGGCTGGATGATGATGAAGTTGTGCGGCTGAATGTCCGGGTTTTCGAAGATGAACTCAACCGGCTTACCCGCCTGCACGGCGACCCGTTCGCGATCATACACCATCTGATGCGGGACCGTGGCAATGCGAATGACCTTGACGCCAAGTTCACCCAGCCGGGATCGAATCTGCCGGGCCTTGTCGTCGGGCGTCAACGACGCGAGTGCGTCGGCAAACTGAAGTGCATCCAGAGCATTCATCGAGGTCCGATCCTGCTCGGGAATTGTGGCGATGTATTCCAGCAGCTGATCTGCCAGTCCGGGAGCGAGATCGACCACCCAGTCGCGGCGCGGAATTCTCTGGATCGCCCGAATTGCCGATGACCGGTCGGTTCCCGAAACGACGAACTCTGACAGCTTGCGGAAGTTTTCCGCTTCCTTGCCGCGTACGCTCACCAGCGCATCCATCGCCACGCGGCGAATGATGCCTTCGGTTCCGCCGCCCCCCACTTCAAAGGCTTCCTTCGTATTGGGGGCAGGAATGTCGGTCTTGGTGAAGACCGGATTCCGACCGCTGTCGAGGATTGACAACGTAAATCCCTGCAAGCGCGAATGGAGGCCATCGGCGCGGTTGTAGACGATGATCGATTCAATCGGGAATTCCCCACCCAGGTCCAGCTCCCACCACGGGTCTGGCTTGTTCTCGGGGGTATGAGTCTGCCCTCCAGCCCCCCAGCTGGGATTCGAATTGCCATCAATGGCTCGACTGGCATCGCCCCCGTTCGATGTCGCGCTCTGCGAGGCTTTTCCCTGCCGGGCGATGTTGCGGCCATCGCTGATCACTTCCACTTCTGCGAGTGTCAAAGTGCGCTGTTTGCCAGGCAGATCAACCCGCACGAAACGACCGTAAGTTCCCTTGCTGAACGATCCGCCCGCCGGCGCCAGTGACGGCGGCAGTCCATCCAGCAGCGGCAGGACCTTGCTGTACATCTGGGCTCGCACACTTGGGTCCTGGACCAGTGGCATGGCAGCAATCAGATCCTTCAGCGTCGTGATCGACGATGATGCTTCCTGCCAGGTGCGATCGACACCTCCATCAGCGGCAATTGTTGCGACGTAGCCAATCTGACGCACAAGTGGCAGCAGGGCGTTGTGTGACATTGCCACAAGCTGATCGCGTACACCACTCAAATCCTGACGGTTTTGCATCGTGAGCAGCCGCACAAGGTCGAAGACGGTACTTTGACTCCGCTGCTGCGTATCCAGACTGCGAATCGCGTTCAGCAGGACCTGCAACTCGGAAATCCCTTCGTCCCTGGCCAGTCCATTGATGGCCGCCAGACGTTGCTCATCAGGAACACCGGGGCGAAACAGCAGTTCAAGATTCACGGCCCGCGAAGCCGGCATCTGCAACAGTTCCTCGAGCGAGACGGTCTGCAGGTAGTAACGGGCACCGGCATCACTCTTCACTGCGACCTTTTCTCCTCGCGAAACGGCACTCTCCCATTGCGGCACGAGTACTTTGCGAACTTCGCCGAACATGTAATCGAGATATTCATCGCGAGGCTGCTCTTCCGCAATCAATGCCACTTCGAGAGCAGCAGGATCGGTGAGGAAACTGCTGGCTCGGACCGCTTCCATCCGCACGCGCGGGTGCTCATCGGTCGCGAGACCTCGCAGCAAATCGAGTGCATTGGGAACACGGTCAATCCAGTCCCGCAGCACGCGAACCGCTGCGGCCCGGGCGCGGAAATCGGAACAGCTCAACAACTCTTCCAGCAGCGGCAGGTTGACGGTGTTGAAATATTCATGAACCCACAGACCTTCGAGGCGGTGATGAATCTGCGTCGGGTCCTGCTTGTCAATTGACGACAACCACTTCTGCAGGGCAGGTATGACTTCGTTGGTCGGACGGGCTGAGAGTTCAATCTTGGCGCGATACCGGACGCGGTTGTCTGGAGACTTCAGCAACTCCAGCAGTGCCGGAACTGGCTCTCCGGCAATAGGAACCGGAGTCAGCAGCGGACGCTCGGCATGACGCAGCCGATACACTCGGCCATGAATGCGGTCACGACTGGGATCGCGAAGGTTATGCTGCATGTGGCCGATGATGGGATTCTGCCAATCGGTGAAATACAGCGCGCCATCGGGCCCGATTTCAAAGTCGCTGGGACGGAAGTTGGGATCGCTGGAAGAGACGAGTGGCTCCACTTCGGTCCCTTTCAGACTCGCACCTTCAGCATCGATGCGGTACTGCAGAATCCCCTGAAAACCAATCACGTTCCCCACCAGCAGGTTACCCTGATTCTCTTCCGGGAAGTGACTGCTGGAGAGAATTTCTGTCCCCGGGCAGGGACGGGTTCGCTGCTGATATACGGTTGGCGGTCGCGAGTGCTTTTGCGGCCACTCCATATAGCTGGAGAACAGGCTGCCGTGATAGGGAACCGCACCTGTTCCATCGTGAATAATATCCATGCCCCAGCGGTCAAACACGTGCCCGTGAGGATTGGCAAAGCCGAAGGCCACGTAGCTCTCAAATTTCTGAGTGCGAGGCTCATAGCGGAATACCCCGGCATTCGACGAGCGAATCGGCTTGCGATATGGCGACTCCACCTGCGTTTGATGGAACGTTCCTTCCTGGAAGTACAGCGCCCCGCCCGGATCGAGGACAAAGCTGTTGGCCTGATGGTGTGTATCGGCCGAATCGAGACCATGCAGCACGCTGCGCTGGATGTCGGCTTTGTCGTCGCCATCGGTATCCTGCAGGAAGACCAGTTCCGGCATCATCGCCACGAGAACGCCGCCGCCCCAGAATTCAAAACCGGTCGGGTTGTTGAGGTTGTCGGCAAACGTCGTGCTCTTGTCGGCACGGCCATCCCCATCGGTGTCTTCGAGGATCAGCAGCTTGTCGTTCATCTGATCTTTGGGCTTCCAGTGGGGGTAGTTCGGCCAGGCCGCAACCCACAGGCGCCCTCTGGTGTCGAACGCCATCTGCACCGGATTGATCAGTTCCGGAAAGTCTTCTTCACTGGCGAACAACTCGACCTTGTAACCGTCAGCCACAGTCATCAGCTCAATCGCATCGCCCCCGGAGAGGAACTCATGCTCCCCGTTCGGGCCTTTGCCTGGCTTGTTGGTAACGACGGGAATGAAGTCCTGAGTTTTCGTGTCATCAACCTTCAGATCGCCCCCTTTGGCGACTGCCCAGATGCGTTCGTCTCGCAAGGCAGTCATCTCATCGAGGATTTCCATCTCCCGCTGGGCAACCTCACGATTGGTCTGCCCATCTACAAACTTCAGATGCGATCGTCCCCCGTAGACGGAGAAGCCATCAGTGGTGCGGTAGCGATGGAACCAGTGAAAGTTCTTATCCAGCACGGCTTCGCGGGTCTTCGCCTGCAGCGCTGCATCAGCCGGATGAGGCGTCTGAAACAACCGCTGATCGATGACCTGGGCGATGGCGGCATTCCCCGCATCGGTCAGGTGAATGCCGTTGAACGTGAAAGTATTATCGCCCGCATACATCTCGAGTGACGGGTGATACAGATCGACAAACAGCACATCGTTCGCGCGGGCCACTTCATTCATAGCCTGCGTATATTCAGCCAGTCTCGCATTGTTCTCGCTGCCTGTGGGCAGGTTGGCATCGTTGAGATTCTCATGGGCAATTGGTGAGAACAGCACGATTCGCGGCGAGCTGGCTCCATCGTATTTTTGCGAGCGTGTCTGCTTGATGAAGTTCTCCAGGTCCTGCCTGAATTTCGACAGGCCATCCGAACCGCCAAACGATTCGTTGTAGCCAAAGAAGGCAAACACCACGTTCGTCTGGTTACGGGCCAGCCAGTCATCTGGGGAGCCAAAATCACTCGAACGCAGCCTTGTCGTCAGTTCATCCCCCGAGAACCCGAGGTTTCGAATAACCAGCTTGTGATCAGGAAACCGCGTTTGCAGCAGCGTTTCGAGATAGCCGTCATGCTGCATGCGGTCGGCCAATGTATTGCCGACGATTGAAATATGGTCACCGGGACGCAATTCCAACCGCTCGGGAGGAGCAGCATGAGCAATTGAGAACAGACTCAGACATCCGGCCAGCAGCGAGCACATGGAAACCATGCGCGTGTTCGGGAAGATCAGCATTCCGTACCTCTCGATGGGAGCAACACCTGACCGCGCAGTGGCGGCAGCGAAGGAGGGAAATTTCCGTGGTGGGACCGCAGAACAGGAATAGCGAATCACCCAAGGACTTTTCAATCAACTTGGATATGACTCGCCGACTTCCGGGAGATCACCCATGCCCGCCACGTGTATTCCACGCCGCTATAGACAGTAATGACCAGAGTGCCCCACAGCAGCACATCCCGCAGAATCTCAAACTGAGGAGCCCAGTTCCCCAGCCAGACGAGAAATGGCCGACTGAGCGAAAGCAGGCAAACCGGGGCCGTTACAGACTGCAGAGCCATTTTCAGTTTGCCGCTCAGCTTGGCTGAAAAGTCGATCCCCTGTTGCTCCATCATCGATCGCAATCCGGTGATGAACATTTCACGGGCGATCACAGCAAACGTCAGCCAGGGAGTGACGCCGCTTTCGGGCTGCGCTGTAAGAAAAATGAAGGCTCCACCAACCAGAATTTTGTCGACAAAGGGATCAAGAATCCGGCCCAGCGTTGTGATCTGATTCCACTTGCGGGCCAGATAGCCGTCCACTGCATCCGAGATGGCCGCCACAATGAACAGAACTGCCGCAGTGATCCACCAATCGGTGGCACTCATCAGGCCCAGCAGCATGAAGGTCATCACCAGTCGACTGACGGTGATGGCGTTCGGAATGTTCCACTGCGATGCGGGTGCCGACGGCGAGGAGACGGGCTGATCTGTCATTCGGCCTCACGACCTGAGTCGTCCTCGCCCGTTGAGACGGTGGCGAACAGGTCGTATTCACGGGCTTCGAGAATCTCGACCGGCACCATCTGACCTGCTTCGAGATTTTCGCCTTCGATATACACCAGTCCGTCAATTTCCGGGGCATCCGCAAATGTCCGACCGATCCAGACGCCATCGTCCTCACTCGGACCATCGATAATGCAGTCCAGTTCATAGCCGACAAGCGATTCGCCCCATTCAAATGCAATCGCCTGCTGCGTCGCCATCAATTCATCGCGACGTGCAAGTTTGACCTCTTCCGGCAGATGACCATCCAGTTTCACAGCGGGAGTTCCCGGCTCGATGGAATACGGGAAGACCCCCATGCGCTCGAAGTGCGTTTCGGTGACAAAGTCGCGGAGTTCCTCGAACTGTTCGTCGGTCTCTCCCGGAAAACCGACCACGAACGTAGTTCGCAGAACGAGATTCGGGACCCGCTCTCGCAACTTCTCCACCAGTTCCACGGTCTTATCGCGATTCACACGACGTTGCATTCGCTTGAGCACATGGCTGTTGATGTGCTGTAGCGGCATATCGAGGTACGGCAGAATGCGGTTGGACTGAGCAATCGTATCGATCAGTTCATCCGTGAAATTGACCGGATACAAGTACATCAGCCGCAGCCAGTCGATGCCGTCGACCTTTTCCAATTCCCGCAGCAGGGCCGGCAAGCGAACTTCGCCGTAATAGTCCATGCCGTAATAAGTCGTGTCCTGGGCCACGAGAATCAGTTCTCGTACACCGTCGGCGGCAAGTTCGCGGGCCTCTTCGATGACCATTTCGATCGGCTTGGTGACGTGCTTGCCGCGCATCTTGGGGATGGAGCAGAACGTACAGGTGCGGTCACAACCTTCGGAAATCTTCAAATAGGCATAGTGGCCAGGCGTCAACCTCAGGCGAGCGGTGTCGTCCATCGCCCGCACGGGAGCCGGTCGAAACAGTTCGCGCTGCTCGCGTATTCCCCCCACCAGTCGATCAGCCACCTTGGTGATTTCGTCGCGTCCAAACACCCCGACCACATGATCGATGTCCGGCATCTCCTCCAGCAATGCTGCTCCGCCAAGGCGTTCCGGCAGGCATCCGGCGACAATCACTCCTTTTGTCTTGCCAGCCGCCTTGAGGTCGAGCATCTCTCGAATGACCGCCTTCGATTCCGTACGGCTTTCTTCAATAAAGCCGCAGGTGTTCACGATCACGAAGTCGGCCTGCTCCGGGTCGGAGACAAGCGCGTACCCATCCAGCGCCAGATTTCCCAGCATCTTCTCGCTGTCGACCAGATTCTTGGGGCAGCCCAGGCTTACAAACGCGTAAGTCCCTTTTCCATTGGGCTTTGAGCCCAATACTTGGAGCTGGGGAGCAGTATCCTGGAGAATGGGCAGTTCTTGCATCGAAGCGATTTGATCCAAAGTAATCCGCAGCGTGAATTCGGGAGAGGCTGCAGCATTCCCGCATCTTGACCGGCGTTTTCCAAGAAGGCAAGCGCCCTTTCTACACGTCAGTAAAACTGGAGAAGAGTTTCGGCGATGGCGGCCTCTAATTCTCTGCCCGATCGTGCTTCGCCTCAGGGAGACCAACTCGCTTAGCCGAACTAATCTGCACAACTCAAACCGCAGCGGACCGCAAGACACCCCCAGGTGTGACCATGCGTTCACTGCACTTCGATTGAATTCGTCAGAATCCGCATGCCAGTCAACTGCCCTTCATTGCACCGCTCCGGCACGACCGACGCGATCCCGCTGGACTTCTCTGGACAGCCGCAAATACTTCCCGGTCGAATCAATCTGCGCTGGCGATCTGCCGAAGAGAGCATCGGCACATCTTGCCGAAGATAACGCAAACTCGTTGAGTTTCGACTCGGATGTGCTTAGACTGGAACGTTCCTCCTAGAGGATTTGCCCCGACCAAGATCGGTCGACCAGCCTCGGTTCTGAAGAGACGGACTTTTCCCGGCCACCAGTAAACGGTCGTGGAGAATCGAGCGCCGCAGTTATCGACACTTCGAGCGTTTTGAGACACAATTTTCAACCTCCACCAAGAACGGCACGCAGCGTTCAGCGATCGCCGATATCGAGGTTGACACTGTCCTTTCAGAGGAAGCATTGAATGGGATACGTACTTCTTACGGGTGGCACAGGTCTGCTGGGACGTTATCTGCTCCGCGATCTGATGCAGGCCAATGTTCCTGTTGCTGTGCTGGTACGCCCCAGCCGCCGTCACGACCCGCACGTTCGCGTGGAAGCACTGATGCGGTCATGGGACAACATGCTCGGTCGGACGCTGCCTCGCCCGGTCGTCCTCACGGGTGACATCTGCTCGCCCGATCTGGGATTGGCCCCCGATGAGATCAAGTGGGCCGCAGAAAACTGCGATTCCATGCTCCACAACGCAGCGAGCCTTTCCTTCGTCAGCACGGGTCGAGACTCAGAACCCTGGCGTTCCAATGTCGGCGGCACGAAGAATGTTCTCGAATTTTGCGGCCAGGCCGGTATCCGCCGGTTTCATCACGTCTCCACGGCCTATGTCGCCGGCAAGCGCACGGGACGCTGCTACGAGAACGAGTTGTTCGTGGGCCAGGAATTTGCCAATCCTTACGAAGAGAGCAAGGTCGAAGCCGAAACGCTCGTTCGCACCTGCAAAGATCTGGACGTTGTGACCTGCTTCCGCCCCGGAATTATCGTCGGGGACAGCACGAACGGATTGACGTTCACGTACCACAACTTCTACGCCATTATTCAAATTGCCGTCACTCTCAAGCAGCAGATGACTCTGGATCGCTGCGGCAAGAGCAACGCCAGTTACATTCACTTCAACGCCGATGGCAGTGAGCGGAAGAATCTGGTCCCCGTTGACTGGGTTTCGGAAGCGATGACTTCGATCATCACGCGTGAAGACCTGCACGGCGAAACATACCACCTCACTCCCCG
This sequence comes from Planctomycetaceae bacterium, assembly GCA_020426515.1. GTDB lineage: Bacteria > Planctomycetota > Planctomycetia > Planctomycetales > Planctomycetaceae > JACKHO01. The sequence goes on from JAGQPW010000105.1 coordinate 11,525, forward strand.
CGTCCCGGTCCTGATCCGCCTGATGCGTGACGTTGTGGAAGAAGTGGTCGATGTCTACGGCCTGCATCTTTCCAGCACTGATGTGCCGGAAAGTGAAATGTCCGAAATCGAAAAGCTGTTCCACCACCACATGCAGGTGTACCAATCCTATTGGCGGGACGATCCGATTTTCGACAGCTCGAACATTCAACGAGTGTTGCCACACCTGCCCTGTCCACACGTCGATCGAGCGATGCTGACCAAGATGGCACGCAAAGCGATCGAGAGCCGCTTCAACTGGCGTGACCCCAAGGTTGAAAATGCTCGTCTGGGCGTGGCCAGCTGAGATTGTTCTTGAGACCTGAATCGTTCGCGCCGTGCTGATGTTGATCATCAGCGCGGCGTTTTTTGTTGGCCCGCCCGACTGATTGCCATCTTGCCGCAGGTTCACGAAGATGCTCACCTGCAAGCACACAGTCCCGCCAACCTGGAATTGCTTCCATGTCCCCCACCGCTCCCTCAAGTGTCCTCCCTTCCTCGGGCCGTCGCTGGCTGATCGCCGGAGCCCTGATGTGTGGCATGTCAGTCGCACTGGGGGCCTTTGCCGCCCATGGATTGGGACCACATCTGGAAAAGTTGTACGGAAACATCACCAAACAGGTGGCCGGGCAAACTGTACCTGGCCCGGTCAAGTACCTCGCCGACTTTAAGACCGCCGCGGAGTACCAGATGACTCACGGGCTGGCTCTGCTGGTCGTTGGCCTGCTGGCCCAACACGGGACTTCGCCATGGATCTCGCGGGCGGGCTGGAGTCTGCTCGGTGGCTGCCTGCTGTTCTCGGGCAGTCTGTATGCCCTCGTGCTGACCGGTGTCACCAAACTGGGAGCCATCACTCCGATTGGTGGAGTCCTGTTTCTTTTCGGCTGGGTCTGCCTGCTGCTTGCCGGGCTTCAGGTATCAACGCCGCCAAAATCAGCCGCGTAACAGAGATCATCTGGAACTGACCAAAGCAAACCGCGTATGCTTTGCGGATCGATGATCTTCGGAGCATTTCAATGCTGCTGTTCGTGGACGACATCTTTCTGGCACACGAAACGGGTCAACATCCCGAGTCGCCCATTCGCCTCCGAGCCATCCGCGACCACCTAAACCAATCGGGAATTTTGGACCGTGTGACAGCGGGAACCGTTCGCGCCGGCACCGATTCCGAATTGCTCCGCGCCCACTCTGCGGACCACATCAAACACATCGAGCAGGCGGCAAGACACGGTACGGTCCGGCTTGATCCCGATACAGTCTGCTGCCCCCGCTCTGCCGAGGTCGCCCGTTTCGCCGCTGGGACTGCCTGCGCGGCGACCGAGGCGGTGACATCGGAACGGTCTCAACACAGCCTCGCACTGCTGCGTCCTCCGGGACACCACGCGCTGCGCGATCGCCCCATGGGATTTTGCCTGTACAACAATATCGCCATCGCTGCTCGGCACGCACAGCAACAGGGAGCCCAACGAATTCTGATCATCGACTGGGACGTCCACCACGGCAACGGGACCGAAGCCATTTTCTACGACGATCCCGATGTCCATTACCTGTCGATCCACCGCTTTCCCTTCTACCCCGGCACAGGTCGCAGAGAAGACACGGGAACAGGCCCAGGCCTCGGTACGACCTATAACATCCCAATTGCCTTTGGCACCTCCCGACCCGACTACTTTGCAGCGTTCCAATCGGTGCTCGACACAGCTGCCGATCGCGCCAGACCTGAACTGATCCTGATCAGTGCCGGATTCGATGCCCACCGCCTCGATCCCATCGGCTCGCTCGGGCTGGAGTCGGAGGACTTCTCGCAACTCACCAACATGGTTCAAGATGCAGCGAATGTGCATTGCCGTGGCCGCTTCGTTTCCCTGCTCGAAGGAGGTTACCATCCCGCTTCGCTCGCGGATTCGGTTCAGCTGCACCTGGAAGCCATTCTCGCTGCCGAATCTGCCGCAGACGTTTCGCCCTAGTTCCCCCAAACACGCCAGACAGATGGATCGCGGCCATTCCCCTTGAGCCCTTCTGTCCATTCCGGCTACAACTCCCGGTCCAATCATCACCTTGATGTGGCCATTACTCGCGATGGCCACTCCCTCCCCGTTGACTCCCACACCTGTTGCTGCCTGAGCAAGGACGCTCAATGCATCTCCTCAGGACATTCCTGACGCTGACGATCGCCTGCGCGATTTGGCCGGGCTGCGCCTCGGTCTCATCGCGCTCACTGAGCTTTCTGCCAAGTTCAAGTTCTCGGGGCAACTCGAGTTTCAGCGAAACGGAAACAGCGGATTCAGCGGAACCCGACCAGGAAGCAGGCAATGTCGCGGCGACAGAGTCGGTAGAGCAGTCTGCCGCCCTGGCCAGCCACCCGCCGAATCGGTCTCCCCACGATTCCGCAACCCAAATGTTGATTGCCACGGAACTTCGCGATGCACCCAGCAGCGAACGTCAGTCGTGGATGGCCTACATCAATACTCTCCCTGCAGCAGAAGTCCCCAAGGCCCTCCGGGAACGCCGACTGGGTGCGGAACCTGGCGTTCCGCGAACCATCGAACTGGAACAGCAGGCGTCGGCCATTGCCCGGCATCGAACCGAAACTCCAGCTGCCTCGGAGGCCGGGGAGCCATCGATTCAACAGGCCACCGCCGAGGCGATTCCCAGCGCAACTCCCGGTCATACCGCCGCACAACATTCGCTCTCCAACATCGACACCAACGAACAGGCCCCGCCTCATACACAGCAGGTTCAATCCGAGTTGCGTTCTCAAGGAACAGAAGCCGACCCACAGCACAGTTCGCTGTTTCCCACCTGGCCAGACTGGGACAAGAGCAAGTTCTGGCATGCCCCTGAGGCGAATCAGCGGTTCCGCGACCGACTGCCGCTCCCCAAGATCATTGCCGGGGGAGATCACAGCGGCGATAGCGCGGATCAACACGCGATGGTGGCGTCAGAATCTCAATACTCATCCCCCACCGCTGAAATGCTGGATCGTCCGATCCCGTCACCAGATCTTCGAATCTCACCGGGAGCCACGTTGTGGGAAGATGAAATTCGCAAACTGATTGCGATGCTCGAAGCGGACGCGGCGGCCACGGGAGCGGAAGGCTCATCACAGCAGAGACAGTACGTGCGGCAGCAGGTCGCATTGCGCATGCTGTATCTGATTGCCGAAGATCCGCAGAAGGCGCAGCGAGTCATTCCGCAATTGCCGCCATCGGATCAGGAGTTCTGGACCAACGTGTTCCTCGGGCTTTCGACCTATCTGAACAATTCAGACATCGAGCCGATGGAACGCAAGACACAGGCCATCGCCCAGCTGAGAACGGCGGTCCATCACCTTCAGGACTCCGCCCGCCTGCAAATCCGCAATCTCAACTTCTGCCATCGTATCGACGGTTTTGGAAACTACGAGCGTTTCCCGCAGGATGTGTTTGCACCGGGCGATGCCGTGCTGCTGTATTGCGAACTGCGAAACTTCCACAGCGAACCCACTGCGGATGGACACTATGAATCGAAAATGCGTTCCAGCATTCAATTCATCCGGCAGGGAGACAATCTCGTCGCCGATCAGGCTGAGTTCGACTCCACGACAGACCTGAGCCGAACGGTCCGCACGGACTACTTCCATGCCCATCGACTCGACCTGCCGCAACTCGCCCCTGGAGCTTACATCCTCAAGCTGAGGGTCGAAGATGAACTCAGCGGCAAGATCGCCACCGAGTCCATTCCACTCACCATTCGCTAACTTCGGTGGCGAAGGCTACTCGCTGACGAACCCCCGTCCGAAGACATCAATCATCTTCTTTTCGACGGCATTGTAATCGGCGATGATCTGACTCCAGATCTGATCGCGCGGTCCGGTTCCCGCTTCCACCGCCTTCTGCTGGGCGGCTCGCACCTGTTCCACATTGGAGTGCACAATCACCTGTGTGTTTTCCGGTGTCATCACAGGACCATATACCGTTCGCGGCGGCCCCCACCACCATTCGAATCCGGTACTCGGCCGGTAACGGTATTCCGTCCGGGAAACAATCTGCCGCTCCAGGGCGTTTAAGTCGACGGCGGTTCCTCGCAGTGAAGAGGCGAGGGCATGGAGACGCTGACTCGTGGCGTGAGCAAACTCAACCAGATCAGTATGCACCCCGGCCGTCGGCAGTCGGTCAATTCGATTCGCATATGTGTCGTGCCAGACTGCGGTCCGATTGTAGTTCGTGTTTCTCTTATAGGCGTTCTCAAGGTCTTCGAGATTCTTGCTCACCGCGCGAAAATACCGTTCGGAGTCTTCCGCATTCACTTGGTCCGGCGACTGAGGTGGTGTCGTCGGTTTCGCATCAGCGATACCTGCAGCACCAGATGGCGGCGGCGAAGAAACGAGACTCAACAACCGGCGAAAGCTCTCATCGGACAAAGGAGCCACCATACTCACGGTCTGTCCGGAAACAGTGACTTTCGCCTGTTCGAAATCGGACATTTCCGCGCCGGCATCCGCCAGGAGTTCCAGCAGTACGGGTTTCACGAACTGACCTTCGTCACCAATTGATCTTTTGAAGTCGAGAACAATGGTCCCGGTGATCTGGTCAGTCACTTTCACGACCAGTTGAATGCCCCGCAACGACTGAAAGTCGATCGTCAGAGCCGTCTTCGCCAGATTATTGTCCTTCACCGCAACCGACCCGTTGAGCCGGTAACGAATCTGGCTGGGATCGAGCATGTCTTCCGTATCCAGCGCCAGCGTCAACTGGTGCCCTGCGTTCAAGGCGACTCCTTGCAGGTAGCCGGAAACAGTGGGGCTGGTGTGGGGTTCCGACAGCCAGGCTGCCACATCCTGTCGACTCGCCGGAAGCATCAACCCCAACAGCCGATTCGCCGGTCCGCCGGGATGCAACTCAACGAAGTAACCACTGTACCGGTGTGACAGGATCGTGGGAGTCCCTTTCAGATCCTGAACCTCGGTTCCTTCTTTCTTGGCGATCTGCTCAAGGTCAAAGTCGGCTGGCAAGGGAGCAAAGGCCACGCTCCAACTCTCCTGAGCACTTCCGGGCGCATACTGCGATGCCCTCACAAAGGCCTTCACCCACGGTGGAATGGTGAGCGAGCCGTTGAGATAGGCGGCTTCATGCCGGGCGGCCCAATTCTCGGTTACTCCACGAGGACTGTTGAGCACCGCGTCCACATTCAGGATGGCGAGCGAATTCGCCTTGCTCGGCACATATGGCAGCACCTGTTCCACCGATTGTGCACACAACACTCCTGGCAAACAGGCCACGGTGATCCATGCCGAAAACAGCCATTGACGATGACACGGCATACGAGCTCGTTTCAGTTGAAGAGATGGAAAGCAGTCGACCGAAAACCAAGTCTAACCCGATGATCGGACAACCTTCAATGCGCAGCGATATCCACAGACATTGAAACGCGGCACGACCAACTACAGCGTCGGATCGACAATCACTTTCATCGCCCCCGGCTCACCCGCGTACAGCCGCCTGAACCATTCCGGTCCCTCTTCCAGGGAGGACTTCGCAGTGATCATGGAGTCCACGAGAATCGCTTTCCGCTGCAACAGGTCGATGCAGGCCGGGTATTCCCCACTCGATGCACATGAGCCATACACATCAAGTTCCTTGGTGACGATCACCTGCAGCGGCACTTCCACGTTGGGCGAGAGATTCCCCACCAGCGTGACTGCTCCACCCTTGCGGGCACAAGCGATGGCCGTCTTGATTGTGGGAGTCGCCCCCACCACCTCCAGCACGATGTCCGCTCCTCGACCACCCGTCAGCTTGCGGACCTCGGAAGCAACATCGACCTCATCGGCCTTCAGCCCGACATCGGCTCCCAGCTCAATGGCCTTGTCCAGTCGCGACTGCTCCAGATCGACCGCAATCACCTGTGAGCAACCGGCCAGCCGAATCGCCTGCACCACCAGCAATCCAATCATGCCGCTGCCCACAACGACAGCAGTATCACCCAGAGTGACCGGAGCGCGATTGGCCGCATGCACCGCCACGGAAACCGCTTCAATCATCGCCGCGTGTTCAAACGGGAGATCCTTTGGCAGCTGATAGCAGATGTGCTGCGGAACAGAGACGTACTCCGCAAACGCCCCATGTCGACGATAATCGCCGCACGAGACCCCCAGCACCATGCGGTTGTCGCACAGGTTGATGTCGCCTCGACGGCAATAAAAGCACTTGCCACAGGAAACCGTGGAGTCAAACGTCACGTGATCGCCCACCTTCAGGCCCTTCACATCGCTGCCGACTTCCGCCACCACACCAGCCGCTTCGTGCCCCATCACCAGAGGCGGAATCCGTCGTCCGGTGCTGCCATCGTACCCGTGAATATCGCTGCCACAGATGCCGCAGGCCCGCACCTGAACAAGGACATCATCCGGGCCGATCTCCGGCTGATCAAACTCCGTCACTTCCAGATGCTTGTACTCAGTTAACAGCAGCGCTTTCATGATATCCCCAAAGACCGGCAGGCCGATTGCGTTCAGTTGACTCAACTCACACATGGTAGAGCCCAAACGCCCGGCGCCAATCCGACCGGCATCCTCGCGGGAAATTCACGGCGCAATCGCTCCGCCCCCCCCCACAAAGAGATCACATTGCGAACGGAGCATCCAGTGAGGGAGAGGCTGGGTGAGGGGGCCAAAGTGACCTTGGCATCACCAGAAACGGACTCACCCCCGATCGCCCGGCTTGGAAAGATTCGCTGCGGCCTGGCTCATCTTCTCGCCAATCATGGCCAGCTTGTAATCCCGCAGCCGCTTCTCGTTCAG
>JAGQPW010000106.1:0-14542 GCA_020426515.1 Planctomycetaceae bacterium
AAACCAATCTGTTTCAGATTGTTGATGCACTGGGTGCGGCGAGCAGCTTCGCGGGCCTGTTGTACTGCTGGAAGCAGAAGTGCGATCAAGATGGCAATAATAGCAATGACCACCAGGAGCTCGATGAGCGTGAAGGCAGACTTCTTGGGTCGAGACGCGTTCATGGAATTGATGCCTAACCTAAAATGGAATTTGAAGTGAGAAAACACACGGTTGTGTATCTGCAGGCGAGAGCCGAAATCAGTTGGAGACGCTTCCGGTTTTGGTGCTTTGAGGAGGGGGAAACCCGCCAATCAACACCGGGTCCAGAATGATGCGGTTTTCATCTTCCGCATCTTCGAAGAACAGTCCTGGTACGGGAGCACCTTCGGGATAGCCAAGATCCGAAAGGTCGATGCCAACGGCCAAGGCATAGAACGGCAGCGCCAGTTGAAACGAATTCTTGATCTTCAGCTGAGAGAAGTCGTCGACGGACCGAACTGGCGATTCAAAGACGTGCGAGTAGACCTGCGCGACACGTCGAGCGTTGACGCTGTTCAGCGTGATGTCGAAGTGCTCAACCAGGTGTGTCCGCAGTCCTTCCCCATCCTCGATTGGACTGACATGCACTCTGTCTCCAGAGGCGGGGTATTCCACAGACTGTAATTCAAAGAGGACGACATCCGGGCCCGGTCCGTTGATCACCGGTCGACGAAAGCGGACCGCGAGTCCATCCCGTTCCCGGAATCGTTCGTAGCTCTCCGGAGGGACAAAAGGGCCGGGAGCGCGATCGAAATTTGGCAGTCCGGTTGTCAGAGCGTGATCCTCACTCAGGAAGGTTTCTACATGTTCGGCATGTTCACTGTCGCTGGCGGCGTTATTGCTCGTGCGAAATGCGGAGAAGTGAATGACGTCGACTCCGATCAATTCATCCACTCCGTGAGTCAAGACCTGTCCACCGCGCTGAACGGTGACGCTTTCCAATTCACGCACGCCCTGCCCCGGAGAGTCCTCGGTCGCCGCGTACGAAATCACACGGTCAGGCAGTCTGCTCTGATACAGGTGCCGGTCGAATGGAATCTGCTGAAGTGGAGCATTCACTCCCGTTGTGCGGGCAGCCGCTCCCTCCATCAGCAATGACTTCTCGGAGCTTGTCGTATTCGGAGGGTGAACTTCCACGGCTCCTTCGAAAACCTGAACTTCGGAGGAGCCAGTATCGCGGGCCACAACTGTGAACCGGGTTCCCAAGTCCACGATGCGACTTTGGGGGGTGATCACTTCAAACCCTTTGGCTTCATCGGGTGCATAAACCGAACAGTGGCCAACCTTCATCTCGAGACGCTTGGGAGACGTGACTGTAAAGACTGAAGGAGACGACAGAACTGCCGTGGCGCCACAGTCAAACGTCAGCTCCATGGACCCTTTGAGCATGATGTATTCATGGTCCAGTTTCAGTGGTGTGCCCAATTCGGGAACGTACTCCTGGAACAGTTCGACATTCGCTGCCTGAGTCAGCCTCACAGGGGAAGGGCTCGACTGCGGCTCACCCGTGGATGAGTTCTGATTGACTTCGTTCGCGGCGACCGGGACTTCGACGGCAGGATCAAGTCCGTTTGCCTGCCAGATGCCAAGGCATACGGCTACGGTCACTGCGGCAACCGAGGTCGCGGCGAGCAACCAGGTGCGTCGATTCATCGTTCGGCGCGAGGCCGATCCATCGTCCAGGCAGGGAACGGCGACGTCCTCTGACATGTGCTGGAGTTCTTTGAGTCCGAGATGGAGGTCGATGTAATCAAGGTACTCCTGCTGCGCACTCTCGTTGTCGTACAGGATGGATTGCAAAAGCGCATGCTGTTCGGCGGTCAGAGTGCCGTTCAGCAGCGCATTGAGCAGGTTGTGGAAGTCAGTACGATCGAATGACATGGTTGTTCTCACTCCACGGCCAGCTTACGACGGACGCAATCCAGAAGTTGGCGGCGTATGCGACCGAGCTTGTTGTACAGCGTCTGAACCGCCAGATTCGTTGTCTGGGCAAACTCTTTGAGCGTGTTCTTTTCCCCGTAGGCCACGCGCACCAGTTCCTGATCGCGCGATGGAAGCTGCTTGATGCAGCCAGCAAGGTGAGGCAGCAGGCTTTTCGACCCGTCCAGATTGGAGATTCGGGTGTCTGAGATCTGCAACAGCAGGTCGGAATCGAACTTCAACTTCTGTTGGCCCGAGGTTCGCAGGTAATGGCGAACTTCGTTGAAGGCGATGCCGCAGGCCCACGACAGGAAGTTCCGTTCCTTGTCGAATTCTGAAAACTTGCGCCACATCACGAGGCTGCATCGCTGGAACACATCCTCGGCATCCGAATGATTGGGCAACAGCGAGAAGATGTACCGGAACAGCCTGTCGCGATCGCGCGCAAAGGCCCCCAGAAAATACTCATACTGCTCTTCCGCGATGTGCGATGTCGGCATTCCCGGAGTCCATCCGATTCTTTCAATTGACAAGCCCACACATGTATCGATGCAAATTGATGCAATTTACCGGCAAAAAATTGGTATAAAGTCCGTTTTGGGTCTTGAGTTGAGTCGCATGGTTTGTGCTTGCAAGGTGTTGCGTTCTCATGTCGTGTTTGAGGAGCTTCGCGAATTGCTGCTGTGTTGGCAGGTTTTGGCAGCGAAAGGCCGGCTGAAGCGTTTACCAGGCCCAGTGGCGGTCAAGCGGCACTGCAAAGCAATTGAGATGCTGAGAAGCGGCCAGGTCGTCACACGGTTCGAGCGGTGCGTGCCGACTGCATTGTCCGAAAAGCGCAAAAGAAAACACTCGTAGACCCAATGGTGTTGACCATGTGGGCCGACGAGTGTCTTCAAAGCTCCTCGAGTAGGGCTCGAACCTACAACCTACGGATTAACAGTCCGCCGCTCTACCGATTGAGCTATCGAGGAATGTGTGGGAGGGCCGAAGTGTGGCGATTCTTGCGGGACGATTCAAGAGACGTTGTGAGATTTTTTCTGTCCGGGGGGCGCAGCCGCAAGTCATGCCGGTTGAACGAGATGCCGTATGGTTGGAGAGGGTTTGATGGAGTTGCGAGGTCGTCTGGTGCGGAGGGCGATGCGGGCTGTGGTTGAGTGGCGTGTCAGGTGCTGGAGAATTTACGCCAGTCGGGATCAATGACTGGGAGTGCGGAGGCATCGGGGAGATAAAAGTAGGCTATCACTGGAGATGCAGCGAACTGGCTGCCCAGTTGGACGGTACGGGCCTCGTACAGTTTGTCGTCGACACCTTCGACTTCGTCCAGGACCCGTTTGCAGGCAGCGGACACGGCCCAGACTTCCCCATACACGGATTGCCCGGACTCGGGGGCATCAAGCAGGCCGGGATACGTGCCGCAATTCACAAGGCGATATTTCGGCAGGGTCAGAGCTTCACCGAGGAATTGCTGGTTGTCCAGGTATTGGTGCCTGCATTCCCCGCGCATCAGGGTTCCGTAGGCAAAAATCAGTGTGCGGGCTGGGTCTGGAGTGTCATGCGGGAACATTGAGGCGGGATCGTGGCTCGTGGGCAGCTGTCAGCGCAACGGGCTGCCGTGGCGTGTGTTGGTGCTGAGAGTGTATCAGGAATTTGCGGAATCAAGAATTCGTGATGCAGGCAATTCGGATTGTGACGAGTTGGTGAAATGGGGTAAGTTCCGGCGAATGATTCAGACGATGTCACAAGATGGCAACCGCCGGTGAATGGATGACGGTCGGAACGTATGAATCTGGCAGGGATGCTTGAACCCTCGGTAATGAGGGGGGATGGACATGACTCGGAACGTATTGACCTTACTGTTGTTGTTGAATGCCGTGCCAGCCGCCGCAGAACCGCCCGCGCAGGTGGTGCCGGTTGTGGAAATGTGGTTTGTGTCGGCGGAAATGCCGCCGGCTCAGCCCGAACTGGCCGTGTATTCCAACGGGGCGGTGCGCGTTCATGTGGGAAGCGGGCAGTACCTCGATGGCGTGTTGTCGCAGCAGCAGGTTCAGGACCTGCAACGCGAACTGCTGGTGGATTGCCAGTTGCAGGTGTTGAGTTCCCCTGCGATTTCCGCAGAGATTCAGGAAGCCAGTGATGTCACTGGTCTGACGTGGATGATTCCGCGTGCCGACGATACGGTGATTCGGGTCCGCCAGGCGGATGGCCGTTTCCATGAAGTTCGCTGTCACGCCGTGGGCCTGCTGGCCTCGCGTTTTCCATCGGCTCAGGGACTGCAGAACGTCCATCGGGCACAGCAACGACTGCAGAATGTGCGTGCGGTGTTGCAGGTGGGAGGGAATGAGGCTGCCGAAGGTCTGGCTCAGTACGCCACTCGCTCGGTTCGTCAGCAGTCTCCCGGACTGCCAGACCTCACGCCCGGTGATCTGGCGATGGTCCGCAGTTTTCCCGATGGAACGCGGTACATTCAGTTTTGCCGTCCGATGAGTGACGGAACGGCGATCGAGGTCTCGCCTCTGATTGTTTCGGTGACGGAAGCTCCCGGCGAGCCGCCACGTGTGAGTGTGTTTGGCGGGGCAGGTTTGCAGCGATGAGCGAGCGTGTTGCTCCCCAACAACTGCCGCCGCCCACGCATCGGAACTGGATCTGGTTTTCGTTTCAGGTCATCCTGCAGAACCTGTTTACCTTCTGGCTGGGGTATCGCTCGCGAGGGATGGAGAGGCTCCCAGAAGCTGGAGCGCTCCTGCTGATCAATCATCAGAGCTTTCTCGATCCGCTGCTGGTTGGGTTACCACTGTCACGACCAGTCAGCTATCTGGCCCGTGACAACCTGTTTCGCGTTCCGGTGGTGGGCTGGATTTTGCGTCGCACCTATGTGATGGCCATTCGTCGGGAATCTGCCGGAAGTGAGAGCATTCGTGAATCGGTGAGGCGTTTGCAGCACGGATTTTACGTGGGCATTTTTCCTGAAGGAACCCGCACACGCGATGGACAACTCGGGAGGCTGAAGCCCGGAGTTCTCGTCATCGCCAAGCGTGCCGGCGTTCCCATCGTTCCTGTGGGGGTTGCCGGGGCATTTGAAGCCTTGCCTCGAAATGCCCTGTGGCTGCGTCCTTCTCCGGTTCGGGTTGTGTATGGCGAGCCGTTGACCGTCGAAGAGATTGAGTTGCTCAGCACACGCAGCAATGACGAATTCCTGCAGGTGATTCGAGAGCGAATTGCAGACAGCCTGCAGCAGGCCGAGCGGTGGCTGCAGGAAGACCGTGCCCGCCGCTCCTCGACTCAATCGCCCAGTGCGTAGATGCTGAATGGCCCCTGCTGGAAGACGGGCTCTGCCTGAATGGGACCGAGTCGGCTGGTGATCAGGTGTGTGATGCCTGTCGCTGCGTGCAACTGGTCCAACTCCCGGCGAGTGATTCGAAAGTCTGCGAGCACCTGAAGTTTCCAGGTCTCAATCTGCCACAGGCGATCGTTCCACACCATCAGGCTGGCGGCATCCTGCGGGCAGTCCTTGTAGTTCACGAACTCGGGACGCTGGGCATACCACTTCACGGCGGATCGTTCGTTGGCGGCAAACAGGAGTGCATCCTGAGGTGCGTGCTCGTCAATCCAGCGACAGGTGGTGATCCAGTCCTGCAGTTGCTGCCCCTGCATGCCACTGGGGTGCTGATCGGGGCCCGGAATCCAGGCCGAGAAGCCAAGGGTCAGTGCGCAGCCTCCGCCGATTACCAGTCGACGCAGTGCCGGTGATCGCTGATTCGCCAGCAGACGCTGACTCTGATGCTGCAAATAGTCGACCAGTTCAAAGGCGACGGCCATGGGGACCAGCAGGTCGGCCAGCCGGAATGGATAGAACTTCAGCAGTTTGACTCGCCACATTGCGCCGGGCATTTCATCCCATGGCCGCGGTCCCCATGCGATCAATACGCCGACACAGGCCGCCAGCACCGCGCAGAGAGTGAATGTTTCCCAGCGTCGCCGAGCCACGGATGTGGAATGCGAGAACCGCAACAGACTCCAGATGGCCAGCAGGAATCCGAGAAATCGCCAGTTCGATCCGGGGAACGACATAGGGTCAAGATGGTGTGAGAGACGCTGCGTCACCATCAGGTAGTCGGCCTGAGCGCCCTGGACGGGGTCAGCAGACAGAATCATCTGCAGTGCTGGAATGGTGCCCGGCAGTGCCGTGAGCAGAAACAGCCCGGTGGCGAAGGCCAATCGGGATGTGGGCGGACAAGAGATGCGGGAAGTCCGCCAATCCCAAAGTAGCATCGCGGCGGCGCAGAGCACGCTCCAGCCGCCAACAAGCGGGTGAAAGCTGACGGCCAGACCAAAGCCGATGGCCGCGCGGAGCCAGCGTTGTTGGAGCAGCGATCCGAGTCCCCAGAATGTGCAGCCGTAGGCGAGGACTTTGGATTCAATTCCGCCCACGAGCCATTCGCCAGACCAGGTTCCGCTGGCTTGCAACAGCAGCAGGATTGCCAGTGGCGCGAGGGCATCTGTGAAGTGGATCTGCGGAGCTTCCTGGGGGCTGCGGTGAGTGGATTCGAGCGAGGTTCGATGCACGAGTCCGCAACAGAGTTGCCACCAGCCCCACGCAACCACCGCCAGGCAAATCAACCGCCCCCAGAACGCGGCCTGTTCCAGGGTGAGCACTGTCGTCAGGCGACCGAGGGTGGCGTAGAAGAACAGGTGTGGATTGGATGACTCAAGAAACAAATCACCGTGGCACCACGCGGGGTCCCAGTAGTGCCGCGCTTTCGTAAGGTAGTGAGGCTCGTTGACACCCGGAATTGGCACTCGGGCCAGTGACCAGCACCACAGAATGGCGGTCAGCAATCCCCAGCATACCAGCGTCTGGGGGATCCTGAGGGGCGATGCCGCCGAGGATGGCCGGGATTCGGATGTCATTCCTCCTCCTTCATGTTTCCTCGAATTCGGGCTGTGCTGTTGGACCGCTGAAGTGTGTTTGCTGCTGTGAATCCAACTCAGCCAGCTGCGGGAGACTTCCCCGCTCCCGCGAAGGGAGCAGGGAATTTGCTGTCGCGTGAACCGCAGACCTGTCTCCGTTGATGCGCGTGTACTTCTCAGCAAGAGCAAGAGATCGCTGCATCGGCAACTACTTGCTCTTCTTGGAACCCTTGGTGGTCTTCTTCGCAGGCTTGCCAGCTGGCTTCTTGGCTGCAGCTTTTGGCTTGGCAGCGGCTTTGGCTTTGCTTGCAGTCGCCGGCTTCTTGCCGGCTTCTTTCTTCTTGCCTTTTCCCTTCGGCGCGTCACCTGGGCCGAAGATCTTTTGCCAGTTTTCCCAGAACTCGGGGCTTGCACCTGTGCGGACGATGGGACCACTCATTGAGGCTTCCTTCATGGATCTCGAAAATACCGAATCGACCTTTGCGTCCGGGACACTCCCCAAACATCCGGTCGGATCGCTTCGGCAGCGAACAGTGTTTGCAGCGCGTGTTGTCTCTGTCTGGCCAGCCGTTGTCAAGAACCCGCTGCGGTTGGCACCGGGCAGGGCTCCTGCTGCGTCGGGTCGCATTGCAGCCGGGCATCAATCCATGGCGGATCGACAAATCGTCGCAGTGACCAGCGCAGGGCGTGTTCCAGTTGCTGTTCGGTTTGCTGACGCTGCTCGGGCGTTGCCTTGGCATCCCACAAAAAACCTTCCGTGCCCAGGCTCACGCACCAATGCTCGCGCCGTGCGGCATCAAGAAGTTGTTCCTGCACTCGCATGGACCAGACAATGCCAAACGCATCGCGAAAGTCCCACCAGAGTGCGTCGAAGCGTGTGGGGGCACTGGTGGGGCGGGCTGACTGGTAGCTGGCGAGCCAGATTGCCGCCGCCAGCATGGCGACGGCCCCCTCGCGATTGAACTGGACCCAGGTCCAGGAGGCGCTCAGCGTCGCGAAGGGCAACAGCAGCAGAGTGATGGCCAGCACATAGAACAGGGCACTGGTCGTGAATCGCGTACCCAGAAAGTTACCGCAGCCCATCACCAGCACGAGGAAGAATCCGATCAGGACCGGAGCTTCAATCTGAATGGGACGCCATACGGGGAGTCCGGCCCACAAGGTCATGGCGGGCCAGCCGAGCACGGCAATCAGCGGAATCAGAATAAACCAGCTCCAGACCCGGACCGTAGGTCGGCGGGCACCCAGGACGGCCATTGGGGGGCAGAGACTGACCACCGCCGTCCAATACCAGAACTGATCGGTGAATTCAGATGGCAGCGACCAGGGGCCCCAGCTGATCAGTGCGGCGGCCAACCAGCACATTGCTGCGGCGATGGCCCAGCGGGCCGCTGTCAGCAATGTGGATTGTCCCAGTTGCTGATGGAGTTGCACCACACGCCACACGGCGGTGATGAGAACGGTGATCAGAAGGCCGTGAATCATGACCGCGTACCTGGCCGCAGTGTTGAGGGAAAATCGGAATAATTGCCGAGCCGGTGGGGGGAGGAGGGCATCGGGACTTTGTTGGGGGTCTGTTGTAGTGAATTTCGAAGAGGACCGGGACACAGGAGCGAGAAGTTGAGTTCGGGTCGTGCAGATTAGAACGATTGTTTCGCATTACATTCGTCACAATCGGAACGCGCGACACCTTGCCGGCGACAGGGGGGGATTTTCGCCCCAGAAACTGCACAGGAACGCGGGAGAACTCCGAAATCATTGGGCAGGTGGACCAAAACTCATTGTGAGATGTGGGCCACGAACGGACCGACGCCACTACGGCGTTGTCGTGTCCCACAACAAGAAACCCCGGGAAAGTTTGAGGAGAAATTCAACATGAAGTGGACGACTCTGACTGCTGCTTTGGTGATCGTTGCTAGTGCCTCTATGGCCGACGCTGGTCTCCTTCGCTGCAAGAAGCACTGTGCTCCGACCTGCTGTGCACCTGCCCCCAGCTGTGCAGCTCCTTGTGATCCAGGCTGTGCCGCTCCTTGCGGTGGCAACGCTTGCTGCAAGGCCGATCCTTGCTGTGCCGCTCCTTGCGGTAACGGCTGCGACAACGCTTGTGCTCCTGCTTGTGCCGCTCCTTGCGACAACGCATGTGCACCATCTTGCTGTGCTCCAGCTCCAGAATCTTGCTGTGCACCAGTTAAGTCATGCTGCGGCATGAAGCGTCACCAGCTGCTGAAGTGGTTCCGCTGCTGCAAGAAGAGCTGCAAGAAGAGCTGCAGCAACAGCTGCTGCGAAGCTCCTTCTTGCTGTGCACCAACCTGTGCCGCTCCTTGCGGTAACGGAAACGGCTGCGACAACGGCTGTGCTCCAACCTGTGCAGCTCCTGGCTGCTGCAAGTAATTAAAATCAGGGTGACCTCTGAGCCGCTGAATCAACATCCCGTCCCCAACTCGTTGATCTCAGTCTGACTCAAACCGACCTGATCAAAGTGATCAGGACACCCTGAACAAGATTCGCCACGGGCCACGTTCACTCGCTGAACGTGGCCCGTGGTTTTTTTATTTGGGGACAGTTGGCATCGCGGGATACAAAATTCTTTCGTGAGATTTGACTGAGCCAGGAATCGGAAAGTTGTAGACACCGAGATTTTTTTGTTGACATTTGGCCGATCCAAGAGAGAATCGGGATCGCGTAAGCAGTCCCTCCCCAGCAACTTCCACCTTCCAGCCCGCAGCAGATGCTGCACATTTGCCCCGAATGGATTCGGCTGGCTTTCCCGAAATGTCGGGAGCCTCTTTAGAGGTGGAAGTTTAAGGAAACTTTGATGCATGTGTGGGGAGACTCTACGCCGATAAATGTCCGTTGTCCCTCCGACCGGCATGAACTAACCGCATTGAAGCACCAGGGGAGAGCGTAGTATGGAATTCAGTTTCGAGGTAGACCCAGACCTCGACCTCGCCATCGGGTCTGAACTCGGTGTGGAAGAGGTGGACGGCGAGTTCTGCGAAGAAGACTTCGAGTCTTTGGGCGTGGAACCGATTTTTGCCACTGGCGCCAAACCAGGTTCGGAAGAAAAGGTCCGGATGCTGGCCGCACGGTATGCCGCTGGCCTGCCGCTGTGGCATGATGGTGACTGTTATGATCACGGTCCTGTCGATTTGCTGGAAGCAGATCAGGACGACTTCGATGATCTCGACCCTGAACCAGAAGACCTGTAAGACTCGGTCTTCCCGGTTCTGACTTGAAGATAACAGCCGGATTCTCACGCGAACGCGTTCGGGAATCCGGCTGTCTTTCTTTTGATGGGGGCCTGGAAAATGGTCTCCAGGTTGCCTCCTTGTGTGCATGATGAAGGCCAGATTTCCTGATGATTGGCATTATTGACTATGGAATGGGCAATCTCCGCAGTGTGGAGAAAGCCTTGGAAATGCTGGGCGCCGAGACGCTGATCAGTTCCTCTCCCGCCGAGCTTGCCCATGTCGAGAAGCTGATTTTGCCCGGGGTGGGGGCGTTTCGCGATGCGATTCACGACTTGCGGCAAAAGGGCTGGGAACAGCCGCTGAGAGATCATCTTGCCGCCGGGCGTCCATTGCTGGGCATCTGCCTGGGGCTGCAGCTGTTATTCGATGTCAGCTATGAAGATGGGGAGTTCGAGGGCCTTGGACTGGTGGCTGGTGAGGTTCGACGATTTCAGCCCGAGCCGGAATTGAAGATTCCGCACATGGGGTGGAATTCTCTGGAAATCGTCCACCCCAATCCGCTGCTGGAGGGCATCCAGGCGGGAGACCACGTGTATTTCGTGCACAGCTATCATGTGGTTCCGGAGGATGAGTCGGTGATCGCGACGCGGACGCAACACGGAACGCAGAGCTTTGCCTCGAGCATCGCGAAAGACAATCTCTATGCCGTCCAGTTCCACCCGGAGAAGAGCCAGCGGGTGGGATTGAAACTGCTGCAGAACTTTGCGAATCTTCCTTCGACTTAGGTTGTTGTTGCTCTGAATCGGAACGGGATGTTCTCATGCGTCGGTTGGTGCTCAGTCTGATTGGTCTGCTCGTTCCCGCGACTCTGGCGCTGGCACATTCCGGACACGGCACGACCGATCCGGCGAGCGTAATCCATCACGTGGCTGAACCGGTCCACATCCTCCCGGCGATCATCGTTGGTGCCTTGCTGGCCGGGATTGCTGTCGTGCTTCAGTGGATCAAGCGAAGTCGCTAGTGCCATTTGACTTCCGTATTGTTCAGCCGTATTCTGCCGACTCACGACGCGGTGGCAGATGTTGATCTATTCGCAACGCTGAACGGACGGACTTTTTCCAATGATGAATCTGCGACGATGGTGGAGCAGCAGTGCCTTGCTCCTGCTGGCGGTGACAGTGGCGATCACTCTGGCCGGTTGCCCGAGTACCCCCCCCGGCTCCGAGGGAGGAGGCGGGACCGCATCGGCGGGCAGCAAGAAACGGATCATCATTCTGACGAATGGTCCCGACCCGTTTTGGGACACATGCGAAGCCGGTGCCAAGGCCGCCGAGAATGAACTTGGCCTGATGGCTGAAGGGTTTGTGGTCGACTTCCAGCGAGGAGACTTCACCGACAAGAAGCAGATCGACATGCTCAAGCAGTATGTTCTCGCTTCCGATGTCGCTGCGGTGGGCGTTTCCGTCTTCAATCCTGCCAGCCGCAATCTGGCCGAGGAAATGAAGGCACTGCAGGAAAAGGGAGTGAAAGTCGTCACGATCGACAGCGATCTGGACCGCGAGAAATACCGGGATGCCCGTTATGCCTATCTCGGCACCGACAACATCATTGGAGGCCGTGAACTGGGACTGGCCGCCAAGGCGATTCAGCCGGGCGGTGCGAACTTTGCGTTCTTCGTTGGTGATCTGGGTGTGGCCAATGCCGTTGAACGCATGAGTGGCTTTGTACAGGGGGCTGGTGAAGGGTTTAAGGAACTGACGCGTCGCTCCGATGGCGGTGACCGCCCCAAAGCCCGCAAGAACGTGGAAGACGTGCTCAATCAGCATCCTGAGTGCAACATGCTCGTGGGGATTTGGGCTTATAATACGCCTCAAATCGTGAATGTGGTCCAGGATCGCAAGATCCGTGACAAGACCGCCGTCATCTGTTTTGATGCCGCACAGGCCGCCATTGATGGCATGGCTGCGGGGCAGGTTGATGTCATGGTCGTCCAGAATCCATTTCAGATGGGATTCGAGGGGGTCAAGCTGATGCACGCCCTCGTGACTGGCAAACAGGAGGTCGTTGACGCGATGTATCCGGAATATGCCCAGGAAGGCGAGAAGGACATCTATCGCACAGAACTTCGCGTGGTGGTGCCAGATGAGAACTCTGCAGTGACTCCAGACCTGTTTGACTCGAAGACAATCTTCTTCAAGTACTCCGAATTTCAGAAGTGGCTGCAGGATCGCGGCCTGATCAGTTCTTGATTCCAGGTCCAGTTGGCAGGGACCTTGGAGCGTCTGTTTGTCGGCTTGTTGAAATCCTTGAGGATGTCCGTGGAGTTTGTTCGCAAGTACCGCAATGAACTGGGCCTGCTTCTCGCCGTGCTCGTCGTGCTGGGAGTGACGGCCACGTTCAGCGATGCCTATCACTCGGCATTCGGTCTGAAGCGAACGGCTCAGATGATTCTGCGCGAGTCTGCACTGGTTGGCATCTTTGCCCTTGGGGCGGCGATGGTGATCATCTCTGGCGGCATCGATCTTTCCAGCGGGTCTGTGATTGCATTCAGCGGGACGATCTTCTTCTGCCTGCTGATCCTGCTGGCTCCAGATGATCCCAATACCCACTGGCCGAACGATCCCGCCCGGCACTTCCCACTGACGGAAGCCTTGCCGCTGTGGATACCGGCCGTGGCGCTGGTGGTTACGCTGCTGCTGGCGTTTCTGATAGGCACACTGCACGCCTGGTTGATCACCCGACTCAACCTGCCCCCCTTTGTGGCGACCCTTGCCTCGCTGGTGGGGATTCGCAGTCTGGCCCGGCTGCTGATTCAAGACCTTACGCAGTTACGATTTGGGCAGCGTCAATCAACCGTCACCATCGAGGACGGATTTCTCACCTCGATCAGCCGCGAAGGCTGGTGGGTGCCGCTGCTCATCTGGATCGGCCTTTCGGTGGCCATCTGGATTCTCTTGAGCCGGACTGTTGTGGGGCGGCATCTCTATGCCATGGGAGGCAATGAAGAAGCGGCCCGACTCAGCGGGATTCGGACGGATCGCCTCAAGTGGCTGGCCTACACCGTCAGCAGTATGACAGCCGCCCTCGCCGGGGTGTTGTACGCGTGCTACATCGGCACCAGCAGCCCCTCGACCGATGGCATGGGGTACGAGCTGAATGCCATTGCAGCGGCGGTTGTCGGGGGCTGCAGCCTGACCGGGGGCGTTGGGACCGTGGCCGGCGTGGTTCTGGGAACCTTGTTTCTGCGGTTGGTCATCGATTCGGTCGCCAAGCTGTTCAAGAGCCAGCCCGACTTGTTCGAGGGACTTGTCGTAGGGGCTCTGGTCGTGCTGGCCGTAGCCGTCAATGCACTGCGAAGCAGCCGCGGTCGTCGACAGGAATTCTTTCCCGGCCTGTTCGGCTGGTTGAACGTGCTGATCTTGAGCCTGCTGGCTTTGGTTATGACGAGCGTCACTGCCGTCGATGGCAAACTGGTCAAAGGGGCGATTGTGGGCGGTGTTGTGTGCCTGATTCTTACGGCCCGTGCCATGGCGGAACGGCTGCAGCAACGCCGCGAAGCATAGCATCTGCATTACCTCAATTCGCCAGTTTCCGGTTGAGCGGTGGGCGGTCCGGCGAATTCCTGCAAACCGACAGGCTTCGGGCCGACTTGGTTGCGAAATGTCCTTGTGAGATTCCGATGCATAGGGATATAAGCCTGCATGGGGCCGAGCTTGAATTGCATGGCAAGGATGCTCTGGATTGCCCAAACCCCCGCAGGTGCGATCGCCTCATGGAAGACTGTCTATAATCGCATGCGTTCAGCTCGATGGATTGCACTGACGACGCTGGTGCTGTGTGGCTGTCAGCACACGGCGACGGTGACGGCATGGACCCCCGCCGATATCGATGTTTCCGGCCTGAGTCGACTGGCCGTGCTGGATTTTCAGGGTGAGCAGGGGGCTGCGGTTGCCAGCTCCATCGGCAGTCAGCTCTGGAAGAACGATTTCTATACGGTGGTGGACCGGTCCGAACTGCAGCCAGTCATGCAGGCCAGTTTCAATGGTCACGGAGCCCAGGTTGACGAAATTCTGGCCCCGGCACGAGCCGCTGGGCTGGATGCTGTCATCCTTGGCGAGGTAGTGGAATATCGCTGCGAGGACGAAACGTTCCAGTCGACCGATCTCGAACTCGGGATGTCGGAGTCGAAGGGGCGTGGAATGCATCGCGAAGGAACCGGTCTGGGCCTGAGCATCCAGGAAACCCTGCTTCGCCAGGGAACTGTGTCGATGTCGTTCCGCCTCGTCGATGTGCACACCGGCGAGATCAGGGCTGCCAAGCAGGTGTCGCATCACTTTGAAGGACGCATTGTGAACGGGGATGGCCACTTGCCTCCGCGTGGCGAGGTGTTGCAGACCCTCTCGAATCAGTGTGTCGACGAAATCGTCACCATGCTGGCGCCCCACGAATGCGAATGCGTGTGCGAACTGGCAACGTCTGAATGGCATATGAAGGCCCGACGC
>JAGQPW010000106.1:14641-18218 GCA_020426515.1 Planctomycetaceae bacterium
GCGGGATGCTCGCATCGTTCCCGCCTCGGCCACTGTCTTTCGGTAGCAGTGAAGCGGACTGCAGGTGTGCCCCGCAATGCAACCGCATCCGTTTGATCATCACGCTTCGGCACATGTCTGGAGGCGTTGAAACGTAGAGCGCTGCCACGGCCAGCGGCCTGCGTCGATCGCCAACGGTCATTCGCCTGCTGCCACTCGTCGATTCTCTTTCGCGACGATATCGCTTCGTGCGTCAACGCTCTAAACTTCGCCCGAAGACCGGGGCACGACATGACCCGGCTGCGTCCTCTCACTGGTCCTGTTATGAAGCTGCGTCGCCTCCCCCAAGACTTTCAGGTCGACGAGGTCTCTGCGTTTCCAGTTGAGGCCGATGGGCTCTATACGGTCTATCGCATGACCAAGGAAGACATTGGAACGCCGGAAGCGCTGGACCAGATTCAGCGAAAGTGGAAGCTGCAGCGAAAGCACATGTCGTACGGCGGTTTGAAGGACCGCCATGCTGTGACGTCACAATTCGTCACCATCCAGCGCGGACCGCGAAAGCCATTGCTGCTTCAAAAGGTCCGCCTGGAATATCTCGGATGCGCTCCGCGACCGTTTACGCCCGCCGAGATCGAGGGAAATCGCTTCCAAATTGTGATGCGATCCATGTCCGATCGCGAACTGGAACTGGCTCTGGCAGCCATTCCGGACATCCAGAGAACAGGGTTGCCCAACTACTTTGACGATCAACGCTTCGGGTCCGTTACCAGTGAAGGAGAGTTTATTGCGGTCCCCTGGCTCAAGCGGGACTATGAGCGAGCACTGTATCTCACGTTCGCTGCCCATTCCGATTTCGATCAGCGCGAAGACCGTGAACAAAAGGCCTTGCTGCGAAAGCACTGGGGAAACTGGCCTGAATGCAAGGCTGCGCTGGAACGCTCGCATCGACGCAGCATTGTCACCTTTCTGGCCGATCGCCCGGGAGATTTCCGCGGCGCCTGGTCGCGTGTTCGCCAGGACATGCGAAGTCTCTATCTTTCGGCCTTTCAAAGCCACCTGTGGAATCAACTGCTTGCCACATTGCTTCGCGAAAAAGCACCCGGCTGCCTGTTGAATGTGGAACAGAAAACGAACACCGTCCCCTTCTTTCGCAATGTCCCCGATGAAGTGTGGGCCGAACTTCGCGATTGCGTCTTGCCACTCCCTTCGGGGCGGCAAAAGCCGGAACCGGGTCTCGTCGAAGACCTGCTCAATTCGGTGCTTGAAGTGCATGGACTGGAGTTCAAGGATCTCCGGGTCCGGTACCCACGTGACAGTTTCTTCTCCAAAGGTCTGCGGGCCGCGGTCATCCCGCTGGAAACGCTGACGTATTCCACATCGCCCGATGAACTGGAGCCCAGGCGTCACAAACTGTCGCTCGCGTTCCAATTGCCGCGAGGTTCCTACGCCACGATACTCGTCAAGCGGTTGACCGTCGTTGCTGGTGGCGAGTTGCCGGAGTTGGTTGACGGAGTTTGATCACCGCGGCGATGCCGGTGAGCGGTACCGACGCAGCTCAAATGACAGGCCACCGGTGGTTGGCGGTGAGCCGAACAGGCACGATTTCACTCGCTGCCGAAACTCCACTCGCGCGCTTGCTCGACAGGCGGCCGCTCAAGTGGAAGAATACCCATCGATCAATTGTCGTGGATGAGTCGTGGTATGGAACGCGACCGATCTTGATGACCTCTTTGGAGAAGCAACGTGATGAGACGATGTCTCGGTTTGAGTTGGATTGCTGGCGCGATGACCTTGTGTGTTTCCGTCGCCCAGGCTGAAGTCAAACTGCCTGCCATCTTTGGCAGCCATATGGTTCTGCAGCGCGACGCCGCGTTGCCCGTCTGGGGATGGGCCGACGCGGGCGACGAAGTGACCGTGTCGTTTCGTGATCAGGCTGTCAGCACCAAAGCGGGAGCCGACGGCAAATGGATGGTGACACTGAAGCCCGAGCCGTTGGGCGATCCCGGCACCATGACAGTGACCGGGGGCAATACCATCACTCTCGAAGACGTGCTGATGGGCGAAGTCTGGGTCTGCAGCGGCCAGTCCAACATGCAGTGGTCGGTTGGTGCGTCGATCGATGCCGATCTCGAAGCAGCGTCGGCCAGTCACCCGCAGTTGCGACTGTTCCAGGTGCCGCTGGTCTCCAAAGCAGAGATTCAGGACGACGTCAACGCTGCATGGCGTGTCTGCGCTCCTGACAATATCAGCAGCTTCACCGCTGTTGGTTACTTTTTTGGCCGGCAACTGCAAGAGGTGCTCGGTTGCCCCGTCGGTCTGATTCAAACCGCCTGGGGTGGAACGCGTGCGGAAGCCTGGGCCAGCCCGGAATCGTTGGCCGCATCGCCAGAGTACAAGCCCATTCTCGATACCTGGGCCGAGGCCTGCAGCAAGTACGATCCCGAACAGGCGAAACAGCAATACGAAGCAGCACTGGCGAAGTGGAAAGAAGCCGCCGACAAGGCGAAGGCGGAAGGCAAGCCTGAACCTCGGCGTCCGTCACTGCAAGGTGATCCGCGTCTGAGCCAGCATCACCCCAGTAACCTGTACAACGCCATGGTGGCCCCGCTGAAGCCCTACGCGATTCGCGGGGCGATCTGGTATCAGGGCGAATCGAATGCTGGTCGGGCCTATCAGTACCGCAACCTGATGGCGACCACGATTCAAAGCTGGCGGGATGCCTGGGGACAGGGTGACTTCCCGTTCTATCAGGTGCAGCTGGCGAACTTCCTGGCGGTCAAGGATCAGCCGGGCGAAAGTGCCTGGGCCGAACTGCGCGAAGCTCAGGTCATCTCCGCCGCTTCGCTTCCGAATGCTGGAGTGGCCTGCATCATCGATATCGGTGCTGCCAAGGACATCCATCCCAAGGACAAGCAGAACGTCGGCAAGCGACTGGCCCGACTGGCCCTCAATCATGACTACGGAATGAAGAACATTGTTCCGCAGGGGCCTGCGTTCAAGAGCCTGACGGTGGAGGGGAACAAGGCCATTGTCGAGTTCGAAACCTACGGGGCGAATCTCATCAGCTGGTACAATGAACCGCTGAGTGGTTTCGCCGTAGCTGGTGAAGACAAGCAGTGGAAGTGGGGCGACGCCAGAATCGTGGGGCCGAATAAGGTCGAAATCTCCTGCAAGGAGATCGAGGCTCCCGTGGCTGTTCGCTACAACTGGGCGGACAATCCTCAGGGCAATCTGTATAACGCCACGTACCTTCCGGCCTATCCGTTCCGCAGTGATGACTGGAAGGGTGTCACGGCTGACAATGTGAATCCGTAAGTGATCGCGTGCGGGCCAGGGGGCATTGTCGCCTCCGACCCCTGCCATCGGTCAGTTACAAGCAGGTTTTTCGGGAGGCGGCCTCGCATGGGCCGCCTCCCTGTTCATCTATGGAGCGTCTCGTGAAGTCTTTCAGTCTCTCGCTGCTGTGCGTTGTTGCTCTCTCGGCCAGTCTCTCTGCCGAGCAGCCCGAGTTCGTCCCCGGCAAATGGGTACCGCTGTTTAACGGTAAGGATCTCGATGACTGGACGATCAAGATTCGACGTCACGAAGCGGGGGA
>JAGQPW010000107.1:0-8003 GCA_020426515.1 Planctomycetaceae bacterium
TGGTTGATCACCAGTTGGCGCACGTCTTTGTGAAGAACGAAGCCGACATCGCCCGTGTGGCCGAGGTCCTGCGACAGGATCCGCTGATTGAGCGCGTGCTGGTCGGCGATGAGCGGGGCGAGGTGGGGCTCAATCACGAACGATCGGGCGAGATTGTCCTCATCTCCATGCCGAATGCGTGGTTCGCCTACTACTGGTGGGAAGACGATGCCAAGGCTCCGGCGTTTGCTCGTACGGTCGACATTCATCGCAAGCCCGGTTACGACCCGGTGGAGATGCACATCGACATGCCCGCCCGACAGATTCCGCTTGATGCCACATTGATTAAAGGCTCGCATGGCTATCCCGCGACTGATGCCTCGCGACATAGCGTGCTGCTCTCGTCGGTCCCGCTTCCGGAGTCGACCTATCAGGATGTGGATGTGGCCGGGCTGGTGCTTCGGCACTTTGGCGTTGGCGGTTAAGGAGTTGTTGATGGAGATTCGGGCATTTGCCGAGCGGGTGCTGTTGTCGACAGATCTGAACGAAAAGATCAGCGTTTCAGCGGACTCGTGGACCGATGAGGACCCCGGTCCGGCGCAGCGTCCCGCCGAACCGGGCCGACCCGAGAACTTGCAGTTTGCCCCGCGTCGAACGACACCGACGATGCCAAAGCTTGGCGCGTTAATCAACGCCGAAAAACGGGCGCTGGCTCATCACATCATGGCCAACCATGAACTTCAGGCGCTCGAAGTGATGGCCTGGACGCTGCTCGCGTTTCCGGAAGCTCCTGCCGAGTTTCGTCGAGGCGTAGTGCGGATCATGGCAGATGAACAGCGTCACACACGCATGCACATGGAGCGGGCCGCGAAGCTGGGATTGCAGTTTGGCGACCGCCCGGTGAACTGCTACATCTGGAAAAAGGCAATGTCCTTCAGCAGTGTTTTGGATTACATCGCCGGACTGCCGCTGGTTTTCGAAGGTTGCAATCTCGATCACACGCTCGAACTGGCCGAGGCGTTTCATGTCGCGGGGGATGAGCGGAGCGCAGCGTTGATGCGAGTGATTCATCGTGATGAAATTGAACACGTCGCTTTTGGCATGGAGTGGCTGCGGCAACTCAAGCCGGCTCAGCTCTCCGAATGGGAAGCCTTCGAGCAGCATCTGCACTGGCCATTGCGCCCCGCCAAAGCCCGAGGCGACGAGTTTCAAGTCGAAGCCCGCCTGGCCGCCGGCATGACGCCGGAGTTTATCGAACGTCTGCGGACGAGCGAGCTGAATTGAATTGAGTTCTGGCCATCGCATGTTGCGTTGCCTTGGTTGGAAGGTCAGCGGTGGGGGCATGACACGTCTTGCAAATCGCCATGTTCCCTGTCCGGGATGTGATGCGGCAATTCGTCCGCTGGATCTCAGCGGGTGTCCCAACTGTGGACGTTGCCTGCGTTGCGGCCGGAAAGTCCCTGAGGAGCAGTTGTCTTGCCGTTGCGGATTGGACGAGTCTGCTGATCTCGACTGGGAGGAGTTCTTCCATCAGGCGATTCCGGAGTCAGACGTACCGCGAGAGTTCGCCTGCATGGCTATTCGGCGACGATTGGAGAATCGAAAGGCCATCGTCTCCGGGCTGATTGGTGGCAGCATCATCGCACTGGCGACGGTGGCCCAGATCAAGCGTTGGGGAACTGTTTGGGAATGCATGGCGTTCACGTTCGCGGGGAATGCAATCGGGATCTGGGTGACAAACAGGCTGTTTTTCTGGATCGAAAACCGTGTGCTCGACAAATCCGGGCAGCCAGCCGGGGACGTGATGGCACCTTAGGTGAACTGCTCCACAGGCACGCGCAATTCGCGTTCGTGTGATGGAATGTCCGTCGGTCTCAGCCTGGCTGACCCCACTTCGGGGCCATGAATTCCGCTTTCTATGGAAAGCCGACCGCGCCCCAGGGACCCCGCGGAGCAGGGCAGGAAGGATTGATCCTGAAGCGAGGGTGAAAATTGTTCGCATAGGAATTAATTGACTTCACAATGTTCTAACAATCTCTTTGCTGTATTTGACAACTTCATGCAGACACTACCGACACTTGATGGGGCAGCAGCTCAGACAGAACCCCATCACAGCGAACCCTGTGTGCTTTGGATGTCATCAGATGTTCCAGATCAGTTGCGGTGGCCGCCTCATGCGAAACGCCAGCATTGACCGGGAAGATGATGATCACCGAGCACGCGAAGTGAATCCCGCCTCCCCTGGTTGACCGGCAGTCGAATCTGCCCAGCCGTCACACGACCATCCCAAACGACATCAGCCTTGTGCTCTGCGAACAGAGCAACACAAGGGCATGTTCAGGAGAACCGTTATGTACCTGCGCCCCCGTTGCGCTCATCAGACTGGCATCATCTGGGTGATGATCTGCCTGCTTCCAGTTCTTTCTCAAGGTTGCGGTCGAGGTGAATCCGGACCGCAACGCTACTCGTTGAGCGGGACCGTGACCTACCAGGGTCAGCCTGTGCCCGCCGGAACAATTCTCTTTCAGCCTGATGCTTCTGCCGGCAACATCGGACCGGGAAGTCTGGCGACGATTGAAGACGGCAAGTACCAGCTGTCGCGCAGTCAGGGAGTTGTGGGAGGTGCCTACATCCTGGAATTGAGCGGTCAGCGAATTCAGACGCTGTACGACGACGACGGCGAAGAACTCCCTGTTGAGGATTTGTTTCCTGAACAGGAAATGCGAGTCACGTTGCCCGAAGGTGGAACGCTGGACATCAGCGTGCCGACCGATGTGGCCAGCGTCAATTGACTCCTCACGCACACTCATCTGTTCGGACGCAACGAGAGGTAACTCAACATGTCACAAGGTCTCAGTCGAATGCCACACCATCGAAAGAATTTGTCCCGTCAGCGCGGCTTTACACTCATTGAGCTGCTCGTCGTAATTGCGATCATCGCGATTCTGATTGCGTTGTTGCTGCCAGCTGTGCAGCAGGCACGCGAAGCCGCCCGCCGAGTGCAATGCAAGAACAACCTCAAGCAGCTCGGACTGGCCCTGCACAACTATCACGATACCCACCGCATGTTCGCGCCTGGCGGAATTACGAAGCAGTCTGTTTCCAAGGGGTCCTGTGGCACAACGTCAGGTGCCTGCCAGGCCTCGACGTTGTGGTGCAACAGCACCAGTCGATCAGTCAACGGGGCACCCTGGACGGTGATGATTCTCCCGTAT
This sequence comes from Planctomycetaceae bacterium, assembly GCA_020426515.1. Taxonomy (GTDB): domain Bacteria; phylum Planctomycetota; class Planctomycetia; order Planctomycetales; family Planctomycetaceae; genus JACKHO01. The sequence goes on from JAGQPW010000107.1 coordinate 3,195, forward strand.
CTCGATGAAGCGCCCCGCTACGCATCGTTCGAATTCAACGACAACCTGACCCATTCATTCACCAGTCAGGCACCATCATCTTCGCCGAACAACGCGAACTGGTTTGAGTCGTTGAGCAAGTTCCAATGTCCTTCCGATCCCGATTCCGGAGGTGGTATCAACAACTCCAACTACTTCGGTGTCATGGGAGGAGGAACTTTGGGAAGCGGACAGGTGAACTGCATGGGGACGAGTAACAGCGTGCGGTTTTACGACAATGGACTTCTGTATGTGAATTCGAATACGCGCATGCGGGATGTCACCGACGGACTGTCCAACACATTTCTGGTTGGCGAAAGCAAGTACATGTTGACGAGCCAGGGGACGAACAGCACGTACTACATTGGCTGGTCCTCCAGTGTTCGGCTCGGCCCCAGTACCTATCCCAACTCGGCCAGCCTGGCGGCAGCGTATGAGCCGATTAACTCCCGGGAACGGACTGGCGGACAAGCCACTTCCGGGTCGGACACTCGGAACTACTCCGGTCACCTGTTTGGCAGTCGACACGTTGGTGGCGCCCAGTTTCTGCTGGGCGATGGTTCAGTTCGCTTTGTCAGTGAGAACATCAATCTGGACACCTACCGCGATGCGTCGATGCGTGCCGATGGCAACGTCCTCGGCGAGTTCTAAGACGCCATCAAATTTGACTGCGACTGTCAGATTCGCCCATTGAGAGGAAGTTCGAACGCGGGAAGAGAGTTTCCCGCGTTCGTTCCGTTCCTGGTGTTGAGTGAGCCTGCCGGGAGCCAACTGGTCTTACGAAGCAGCTGACATCAGACCGGTCGTTGACGGAACTGGAGGCACAGCACAAGCTGATGCCTGTGAAATAATTGACAACACGCGAACGCTCGCCTGCCGCGAGGAATTCGTTGAACGCATTGTGAGAGAGTTTCTACGATGAAATACCTGGTGATGAGCGCCTGTCTGCTGGGAGTGTGCGGCGCGCATGCTGTTCACGCGGCTGATCGACTTCCGGTGGCGCCGGCGGGATCGTTTAGCATTGTCGTTATTCCCGACACGCAGGCGTATCGCCGCGTGAAACCGGCATCTGGTGCGGAAGATTCCACGGAGATTGCGAATCCCATTTTTGCGGGGCACGTCAACTGGATCGCCAGTAACCTGGAGAAGCAGAACATCGCCTTCGTCAGTCACGTGGGGGATATCGTCGACAGGAACGAAACGGCTCAATGGGAAGTGGCCCGCGCGTGCATGGATGTGATCCATGGCAAGGTTCCCTACGGAATCTCTGTCGGAAATCACGACATGACCGGAAAGGGCGATTCAACTCTCTTTCAGAAGTACTTTCCCATGGACCGCTACACCGAATTCGACTGGTACGGTGGAGCATACGAAGGTGGTCCTCTCGCACCTGCCGTTTCCAGCAACAACACCAACAGCTATCAGTTGTTCTCAGCAGGTGGGATGGATTTCCTGTTTCTGCATCTGGAGTGCAATGCTCCGGACGATGTGCTCAGTTGGGCCAACGATGTGTTGAACAAGCATCGAGATCGACGTGCGTTCATTACCTCGCATATGGGCTGGGGTCCACTGCATCACCCCAGGGAGGAAGCGGAGTTCCGCACCGGCGAGAAGGGACGCATGCAGTGGGTGAAGATTCACGGAAAGCGTGGCAACTCGCCACAGCAAATGTGGGAGAAGTGTTACCGCCACCACGCCAATCTGATTGCGGTCTTCTCGGGCGATCAGAGCCGGTCTCAGGCACTTCGGGCCGCAACGCCCGGAGAGCAGGGCAACGTGATTCATGAGTTCCTGCAGGACTACATGCGCGAGACGGCCCGCAATGGTTGGCTGAGATTGTATCGATTTCAGCCCGGCCAGAATCTTGTTCAGGTCTACACCTTCGATCCTGTGACCGAAGAACTGTGCGAAGGGACCACACTCCTCTCCGATCGCGACTCACACCAGTTCAGCTTCACAACGGAACTGATTTCGGCAGCCGAGTAGGGCGCCGTCGAGGTCGAGATACCCGGCAATTGCAGCAAGTAGGGCAGGCACTCGCCTGCCCTTATTTGACTGCCAGTTGTCTGCTGGCAGGTGCCTGCCTTGCTTCTGATCCCCCTCCGAGTCGGGTAAGGAGCCCGCTCACCCCTTACCCGGCAGGGGCATCTCCACAAACTTGCTGCGGTAGATTTCGGGAATCTCGATGGATTGCAGGGTGCCGTCGGGGCGGCAAATGCAGCAGGCGGTTTTCATGCGGCCGTAGGCGAGGCGTTTGTCGCCGACCCAGAACTCCAGATAGAAGTTGAGCGACTTGAAGCCAATTCGCTCCACGTACACGTGGATGTCGATCAGGTCGTTATGATGAGCCGGGGCCTGGTAGTGGCAGGAGCAGTTCACACGAGGCCAGCCGATGTACGTACCATCGTCCTGCTTCTCCATGATGCTCAGGCCGATGGAGCGGAAATACTCGTGCTCGGCCTCTTCCATCCAGCGGTAGAAGTTGGCGAAGTGGACAATCTGAGCCATGTCCGTATGGGCGAACTCGACGCGACGCTGAGCAACAAATGGGGCCATGACCGGGAATCCTGCTGAGGAACTCGAATTCCAGAGTGTAGGCGCCGGGCGGGAGAATTCGAAGGTCGCAAGTCGCGGAATTGCCGTGATGAGGCAGCTGCTCGCCGTAGAGCGTTGATGGACCCGCGGCCTCGTTGAGAGTTGAAAGATCCAAGTTCGATTGACCATGGTCGACGGACCGCCAACAGTGAATGGCCAGCAGCCAACAGCGACGAGCTACGAAGCCCAGCCGATCATGTCGCCATGGAATCGCTCGTAGAAGAGGTAGCCAATGCGTTCGCTGAGCCGGGAAAGGTATTCCTTCTGAAAGTCCGGCAGCGACTGGTCATACGAAGAGCGGGGCACTTGCGTGGGGAAGGTGAATTCGAGTTCCTTGGTGAAGATGCGTTCGCCGCCCAGGTGGTCGTCATCCATTGCGACGACGTGGATGTAGGCTTCCGTCTGACCGCGAAACAGGGTGGTGCTGTTTCCTTCGTGCAGCGAAAAATCGGCCAGTTCCACTTCGACAACGTACTTCGTCTTGAAGCGTCGGCCAATTTCTTCGGCCTTTTCCCAGTCGGGATGTTCATCCACCCAGGCCCGTACAAAATCGGGATGGACCATCTTGATGTGATTCTGCCCCATGCGGTAGGCGACCGCCATTGCCACCTGATCGTCGATCTGCGGGAACTTCCACTGCAGTTCCTTGGGGGCAAAGCAGACCACAGCCACGGTCACTTCGGGATCGCTCATCGAGAGGCCGGTTTCGGCATCGAAGTCGGGTTCAATCGACGGCGGACCGTGCAGCAGATAGCTGATGATGACGAATTGCTGACAGCCTGAGATGCCGACGACGAGCACGGCGAGGCTCAGCAGGCCGAGCAAACGTCGAGACCAGGTACGTGGCTGGTGAAACCGCATTGCGAAACTCCGTGTGCCCCTTGGGAACGGGGCACGCTGTCGACGAAAGGGGAACTCGTCTGCTGGAACACGCGACTGTCAGGCACAGCAACGTGGCGAGGATTCGGTGAAGTGAAATTCAGACAGGGGTCAGCGGGCGTACAGGTCGGCCATGAAGACTTCGTAGAACGAGGTCCCCAGACTGTCGGCCACAAAGTCGACGCCGCGCCGCATGAATACCGTTTTCGGGGTCTGGTCCACCGGCACCGGATGGGCCGACGGGTACTGTGTATTGAAATTGTGTTCGAACACTTCGACGACCATCCGGGCTCCATCGCCTTCGGACCGGACTTCGTAGCCGGTGATCTTGCCTTTGGACCGGCAGCGGTAGAAGTCAGTCGAACCTTGCTCGTAGATGGTGAAGTCTTCGAGCTGGACGTGCATGATGTAGTCGACCCCCTTCATTTCCCGGCCGAGGGCGTGGGCATCGAAGCGGCCAATGCGGTCAATGACATCGGTCCCGGCATCAGGCGGGAGGACGTTGATCTTGTGACGCTTCATCCGCTGGATCAGCTCTTCCTGAACATCGGAGGAGATCGAGCCGAACTCATCGACGAGCAGCGGCGGGGCCGAGCAGTAGAGCAGGACGGTCTTTCCGGACTTGGCCAGCTTCTCGCCTGTGGCCAGTTCAAAGGCCGAGGGCTGCATCGGGTCGCCCAGAATGACCTTGCTCGCAATGGCCAGCACGTTCACACAGCCCGCCTGCATCAGCAGGCAGGCGGCGAACAGCATAAGGCCGCACATGGAAGTCCATGTCCCGCGGGCTGGTCGGCGGAGTGAAAATTGAAGTCGCATCGCCATCCCTGGCTGATTGGACTGAACGGACGTATCAAGGTGTCAGCATGAGGCGAAGTCCCCATTGGAGAATCGCCAGAATGCTGAGCAGAATGAGCGACCACGCCACCATGCGGGCCGGATCATCCACACCCACCGCCCGTTTCCGGACGATGGAAATCCACGACCAGGGGATCAGGGCCGCACACCACAGGGCGAGTACAAATATCGCCGGATTGGCACGCATTGCCGACCACCATTGACCCCGCACGAAATGTGCGAAGCAGGTCGTGCCTCCACAGCTGGGACAGACGATGCCAAACAGCAGTCTGAATGTGCAGGGAGGAAATCCCAGTTGCTGATGGGTCCCGAATCCACGTTCATCGGGGGTCAGCGACAGGGCGAATCCGAAGCCGATCAGCAGGCACAGGCTGCACACACCCAGCACAAGTTGCTGGAATGTGGACAACGGTGAACCAGTGGAAAACCGGGTTCGCATACTAAGTTCTCTTAAGTTCCGCA
>JAGQPW010000107.1:8101-18199 GCA_020426515.1 Planctomycetaceae bacterium
CCCGCTGTGAGGTTTCACAGCAGTCAACGGCAAATTGTGCTGGAAACGAGGGGGGAATGTCGAGCAACGGGGCATCGGGCGGCAGGATCAGGAATTCGCATCGGATGCCACTGGCTGCCTGCCAGCCAGTGTTCAATGCGGTTGCGGGCGATGAGAGTTCTTTGACACTCCGGCGATTCTGTAAGCGATAGGGATTCTGCAGGGGAAAGGTTCTCGCGAGGGGGCACAGTCGCGACGAAAGGAGGCACCGGACTTTGATGCATGCACCAGATCAGGAACGGTGAGCTTTTCGGAACGGATGATGATTGCCACACTTCGTGTTGAACTCCCGATGACAAGGACACCTCTCATCAAGGTCTCCGCAGGCAGGTGGACAGCAGATGGCAACCGACAGGCGAACACTTCTCAAGCAGGCTTCGGCCGCGATGGCTTTGGCACTGGTGCCGGGAGTAGGGGCCGCTCAGAAGAGCGACTTGCCGCGACCACGAATTAAGGTGGGGCAGATTGGTGTCGGGCATGCCCATGCGAGCAAGCTCTCGGTCTATCGGGCGTCGCCGGACTACGAAGTCGTCGGCATTGTGGAGTCGGATGACGCACTGCGGAAACAGGCTGAATCGCAGGCCGCTTATCGCGACCTCCCGTGGATGACTCAGGAGCAACTGCTGAATGTGAAGGGCCTGCAGGTGGTGCTGGTCGAGACTCAGGTGCGCGACCTTCTCGATACTGCCGAGGTCTGCATCCAGGCGGGGAAGCATGTCCATCTCGACAAGCCGGCCGGGGAATCGCTCCCTCAATACCAGCGAATTCTCGACGATGCAGCCCGCCAGGACCTGATGGTGCAGATGGGATACATGTACCGCTACAACCCGGCCGTCGTCCTGATGCGGGAGTTCCTGCAGCAGGGCTGGCTGGGAGATGTATTCGAGGTGCACACGGTGATGAGCAAGGTGGTCCCTCCCGACGGTCGCATCGAGATGGCGATGTATCCCGGTGGAATCATGTTCGAACTGGGCTGCCACATTATGGATCTCGTGATTGGTGTCCTTGGAGCTCCGGAGCAGGTGACCGCGTACGCACAGCATGTCTCGCCACTGAAGGACGGGCTGGTGGACAATATGCTGGCGGTACTGAGTTATCCCAATGCCCTGGCGTCGGTCAAATCGAGCGCAGTGGAGGTGGAGGGATTTGCCCGGCGACATTTTGTGGTCTGCGGGACCGAAGGGACATTTCACATTCAGCCTCTCGACAATCCGTCCGCCAAAGTCTCGTTGTCCCAGCCTCGAGGCGACTACAATCGGGGAGTGCAGGAAATTAAATTCCCCAGGTATGCGCGATATGTCGGCGATGCCGCCGACATGGCACAGGTGATTCGGGGTGAGAAAGAGTGTGATTTCTCCTACGCCCATGATCTCGCTGTGCAGCGAACGCTGTTGCAAGCGTGCGATTTGCCGTTGACCAAGTCGTAGGGTCCGCTGTGTGGACCACGTTTACTGCCTGAATCTGATCCGGTCCGCACAGCGGACCCTACTGAGTTCCGGTGCGTCGCGACGCACCCTACGCGTTGACTTCCTGTGTCCACTGAAGACTCATCACCTGAACCGCTCTCGCCTCGGGATAAGGTCCGCACCTTCCCGCAGACGCCGGGGGTGTATCTAATGAAGGACGCCCAGGACCGGGTGATCTACGTGGGCAAAGCGGTCAACCTTCGGAGCCGCGCGGGAAGCTACTTCACCGCAGCCGCGGCAGAAGAGCGACGAACCGCGGAACTGGTGAAGGAGATTGCGGACATCGACTTTATTGCGACAGATTCCGAAGTTGATGCACTGCTGCTGGAGGCCCGGCTGATTAAGGACGTGCAGCCTCGTTTCAATTCGGACCTCAAGGACGACAAGACATTCCCGTATCTGCAGATCACGACGAACGAAGACTTTCCTCGCGTGGAGTTCACCCGCAAGCCGCTGGACAAAGGGGTGAAGCTGTACGGGCCGTTCACCTCGGCCAAGAAGCTCCGCGGGACGATGACGATTCTGCAGCGAATCTTTCGCTTTCGGAATTGCACACTGGACATTGAAGAGTCGGACGAACGCTGGCGGTGGTTTCGTCCCTGCCTGCTCGCGAGCATCAACCAGTGTACGGCTCCGTGCAACCTGCGAATTTCCAAAGAGGACTACCGCGAGGATATTCGTCGACTGCGGATGTTTCTGGACGGCAAGAAGGCAACATTGCTGAAAGAGATGCAGGAGCAGATGCTGGAAGCTTCAAAAGCATTGCTGTTTGAGAAGGCGGCCCGGCTGCGCGATGAGATTAAGGCGCTCGAGAGTCTGAATCTGCGCGGCAATCTTTCGGACCATGTGCAGCCCGAAGCATTTTACGTGGACCCCAAACGGGGATTGAACGGACTCAAGAAAGTGTTCGGGTTGCCCGAAGTGCCGCGTGTTATTGAGGGGATGGACATTGCCCACCTGCAGGGAGGCGAAACCGTGGCCAGTCTCGTGCAGTTCATTGACGGACTCCCGTTCAAGCACGGCTACAAGCGATACAAGATTCGAACGGTCGAAGGGATTGACGACTTTGCCAGCATGCGGGAAGTGGTCAGCCGGCGCTTTCGACGACTGCAGCAGGAGGGAGAACGTTTCCCGGATATTCTGCTGATTGACGGTGGCAAAGGTCAGCTGAGTGCCGTGATGGGAGCGTTTCAGGCCTTGGAGATTGAGCCGCCGTTTGTGATTTCACTGGCCAAGCAGGAAGAAGAAGTTTTCGTACCCGGAGAGGCGGAGTCGCGGAAGTTGTCGCGGCATTCCTTCGGGCTTCGGCTCCTGCAAAGCGTGCGTGATGAAGCTCACCGCTTTGCTCAGGCGTATCACCACCTGCTGCGTCGCAAGTCGACGTTTGAGTAGGTTGGCCGTTGGCGTTCAACTTTCGGCGTCGATCAGCCCGTTCCCGATTTTCTCAGCACCTGCTCATAGATCTCGCGGATGCGGCGGGTCATGGTCTGGTGTCGAAACTGATCGGTGAAGCGTTTTCGACCGGTCGCTCCCAGGCGGGTTCGCAGTTCCGGATTGGCGGCAAGTTCGATGAGGGCCGCTGTCAGCCCGCCGACATCATCGCGAGGCAGCAGGTACCCGGTCTCTCCCGGCAGGACCACTTCACGGGCCCCACCAACATCGAACGAGACAACGGGTTTGCCAGCAATCAGTCCCTGCGGCAGAACGCGGGCGAGTCCTTCCCATTGGCTGGTGTGAGCGACGATATCCATTGCCCCCATCAGTTCCGGAATCTGGGTTGGTGGGACGAGACCGGTGAAGCGGAAGTGGCTGGAGAGACCGGCATCCGCAATTTGTCGCTCGTACTGTTCGCGGAGAATGCCGTCACCAACGAACAGGAATTTGATGTCTGGATTGGCCGCAATCACCTTGGGAGCCGCCTGCAGGATGAATTCGTGTCCTTTGAGGTGAAACAACCGCGCGACCTTGCCGACAACGATGTCGCTGGGAGCCAATCCGAGCTCCGCCCGCACCTCGTCGCGAGGGCGGGGCGGGGTCAGGAACGGCTCGACGTCGAAACCGCTCGAAATGGTGGTGTATCGATCGGACGTGCCAATACCGGCCTGCAGATACTCACGCGTCATGTCGTCTGCGACACTGATGAAGTGAGCCGTGCGGCGGGCTGCCCACTTCTCGGCCTGCACATAGGTGTGATAGGCCACGGGATTCTGCCCGAAATGGAATGCCGCACCGTGAATGGTGTGGACTGCGGGGATTCTGCAACTGGCCGCAGCGGCTCGTCCCAGAATGCCTGCCTTCGAACTGTGGGTGTGAACGATATCGGGTTGGATGTCGTGCAGTACCTGGCACAGTTCGCGGTAAGCACGCCACTCCTGCCAGAGACCGATGCGCCGACGCATGAAGTGGGCGAAGTAGACAGGAAACTCGCTTTCGGGCACACGGTCAAGCAAGGACCCTTCCGGACCGGTTTCCGGACCGGTAATCAGGCAGACCTCGTCACCATGCAGTTCATGCTGATCGACAACGGTGTGGAGTGTGTTCTCCTGAGCGCCGCCAATGATCATTCTGGTAATGATGTGGGCGACACGCACGATGGAGGATTCCAGAATGGTCAGATGAGCCGGTGTGCCAGATCAGACTACCGGTCGGAGTACACGTTTTGGAGGGCGCTGCTGCGATTGGGAAAGTAGGGCCAGATTCGCATCAGGCTGGTTCGCTCCAGCTTGGGCATCATTTGTGGTGGGATGGAGCACAGCACAGCGCGACCGGTGGCATTTCGGCACAACGACGCCAGGGCTTCAATGACCAGATGGCCCAGATCGACTGCGTTGCTGAAGTCGATGACCACGTTGCGGTACTTGCGGCTGGTGACCAGGTCCATCACGCGGCTCGATTCGACGTAGATGTCCTGGTAGAAGTAGTTCTGCGAATCGCCCATGGGCAAAACAATGAGGGAATCCAGATAGGTCTCCACCCGCAGGATTTTGTTCTGCTGAGTGACGAACTCGGTGCCCGTGGCTGTCTGCATGGCCCGTGCCGCTTCGGCCGCCATGGCAGAGATCTGCGGATAGCTGGCCGCCAGTTTGTAGCGGCCAATCTGCAACTCAGCGCCGTCGGAGAGCAGGGAGCACTGGCAGGTCTTTCCGCCGACCTGAATTCCTCCCTTGCCCAGCAAGTCGATCACCCACAGGCCGGTAGGCAGCAGGAGCAACAGGCAGTGGACTCGAGAAACCCGTTCATCTGCGACCGTGATCCGGCAGCGCTCATCACGGCCGACCAGTGTGATGACCCGATTGATCGGCCACTTCATCCCCTGGGCCGATGTGTTGAGCAATTCAAGTTCGACTTCAGGAAGCGACCCGTACGCCGCACTTTGCTCCTCTCGGGGACGAAATTCGTCGGGGGGAGCCACATCATCACTGCTGACCCAGCTGGAGTCGGCGAGTTTGACCTTGTATCCGCAGATCTCCACGGTGTGGTCGGGTGACATCCAGCCGCGAAATTCCGGCCCGTGCCATTGGTTGGAGGTGGCCGAAAACAGATCGATGGCCGCAACGCGATTTCCAATTGCCTGGAAGTAGAGTTGTCGATACGCAATGCGAGGGTGCTTCAGGGGCAAGTCGCATTCATCACCACGTCCCGCGATCGCAAAAGGACCGGAAACCTGGTGTGTTGTGGTGTGGCCGTTGGGGTCGCTCACTTCGAATTTGAGCGGCACGCTGACCCCCGCTGCGTACTGCAGCATTGGGACAAGCTGTTTGTCCATGAGACGTTCGCAGTGTCGCTAATCAGGTGTGGGCGCGGCTTCCGCTACCTGAGCGGTGGAAAGAATACGTGACAAAACGGAAAATTACGTAACCGAGTCGCCCGTCAGAACGCATCCCGGGAGATGAAAAAACAAAAATAACGGGAGGTTCAGCGTCTTCTTCTCGTTGAATGTTGGCCGCGCAACGTCCAGTGAGGACAAGAGTTTGCTTGGAGGCAGACGACTTCCAGTGCAGTATGCAGGTTCGCTGAAGCCTCGTCAATCAGCGTCCTGAAGGTTGCCTTGCGAATGTCACAATGTTTCCGGACGCGGCGGATTCTTTCAGCGGCCTGAATCGATGGCCCAAATGCGAACCACTGAAGGTGGAGTCCGCGCAGCCTCGGCCGGAGACATGTCGTCCAGCAAGACCAGCTGGCTTTCGTGGTACGGAACCTCTTTTAAGAGAATGAGTTGTGGTGGCGGGGAGGATAACAGCTCCGGGTGGTCGCGGTGGGCATGTGGCCCCGTCAGCAGGAGGTTTGGCAGGCGGTGGTCAGACTTTCCCGGTTCCAACATCCCCAGATTGCTGGCCGGCTGGGTCACGTAACTGGCTGTGCCGTGCTGTTCGAGAGCGGCCAGTTGGTAGAACAGTCCCGGTTCAGCGAGCACATAGACCAGGCACTCCAGAGGCAGGACCTGAGACGCGGGACGATCTTTCAGCCAGTGTGGCAGATCCTGTTGAGTCTGAAGGGCAATCTGGTGCAGACCTGCACGCGACTCCCACGCGACGGTAGAGGGCGGGCCGCCACGCAGGACGATGCTGCCGAGGCTCAATGCCAGCAGCAATGCCGGCACACCATACCGTGTGATGAGATGTGCGTGGGAGGCACTGCTCCGGAGGTGTCGAACCATCAGCACCAGTCCACGGGCCCCCGCGATGCAGATGGCGACAATCAGCGGCAGTTGCAGTCGTGGATACGGCCGATAGAGGGGGACGGCCAGCATCAGGCTCGCCAGCCAGGCCAGCAGTATCCAGTATGGCAAAACTCGCAAAGGGCTTTGGTCTTCAGGTGTGCCTGGTTGTCGGCGACGGTCGAACCACAGGGCGATGAGGCCAACGGGAATCAGAGCCCAGATTCCCGTGCCAACGATCAGCAAAGGAAGTGAGATGGCCACCAGCGGTGCGCTGGCTTCCATCCCGAGCGAGAACTGTTGCCGAGACTGCATGAACCACAGCCAGATCCAGAGGGCGTAGATGCCCACACCGGAGGCGTAGCCGGTCAGGTGCTGCTGGACGAGAAACTGGCGGACAAATGCCTCCGGCCAGAGCGGAAATCCACCAAAGTATCCGCGGTGATTTGCGGCCACTGCGGCGTAGCCACCGTAGGGAGCAAGAATCCACAGCAGTGGCAGCCAGAGGGCGAACGTCAGGGCGGTGAACAGTAGCCAGCGGAGCCAGGCCGATCGACAAATGGCCAGCGGCGGACGTTCCCAGAGTGTCCATCCGAGCAGTCCGGCTCCCAGAATTGCCGGACAGAGCCAGCCGTTGTACTTCGTCCACCAGCCGAGCGCCGCGAACAGGGCCCCCAGGATGATCCACAAGACTCCCCCGGTACGCAGCCCGCGACTTCCCGCGACGAGGCCCAGTGTCAGCCACAGGCACAGCGGTGTGTCAGTCAAGGCAGCTCGACTGAACAGGATGGTGAAGTCGCTGGTCGCCACAAGCATGGCTGCGGCCAGGGCTGTTGATTCATCAAACCATTCTCGTGCGGCCCAGTAGCTCGCGACGACAAGGGCGATTCCCAGCAGCACACTCAGCCATAAAGGGGCCTGCACCGCGCTGCTGCAAAGAATCAGCGCCCATTCCGCCATCGCCGGAAACAAGGGGGGAGCATACAGCTGCTGATCGGGAAAGCGGTTGTCCAGATGTCCAGCGAAGAACCCTGATGCGTATACCCCTTCGTCGAAGTGTTCGATCTGCATGTGTCCTGGCCACAGAATTCGCAGGACAGTGGCCAGACAGAGAATTCCCAGGAAGAATGCAATTGTGTGACGTGGTGACGACATACGGAACGCTGGTGCAGGAGTCACAAGGCAAGGAGGAATCTGCGGCATTGCGGCAGAAACTTCGAATTGATGGGAAATCCCGTTTCTCTGGGAACGAAGGCCTTTCCTCGAATCGAGGATGATCAGTATAGTTGGTCTGCGAGAGGTAGTTTTGGAGTGTGGTCACCGTCGCGAAAGTGACGATGAATCACATAGAGTGAAGACCTCTGTTCGAAATTGATAGCCGAGGTGGTTCCCATGGGCGTGGCGAGTCGAGCACCAGTTGCACAGGTGCGATTTCATCCCGACGCGTATCGCTTTGTGTTTGAAGCGTTGCATTTCACCCAGCAGCGTCTCGAACGCTCGCCGTCTTCCGATGATGATGGTGAGGAGGCCCATATTACAGGGCAGGAACTGGTGCAGGGAGCACGTGAGCTGGCTTTGCAGCGATACGGCTTGATGAGCAAGCTGGTTTTCCAGCACTGGGGCATTCGCAGCACCAGCGACTTCGGACGCATCGTGTTTGAACTGATCGAACGGGGCGAAATGCGGAAGACCGAGCGAGATCAGTTGAGCGACTTCTTCAACGTGTACGATTTCGACAACGCCTTGGATCGCGACTACGTGATCGACACGACGAATGTGTTCGCTCCTCGCAAGTAGCGGCCGGGCGATTTGATGATAGGTGACGGCTGTACTGGTGTTTCAGCGTCCGTACCATCGAACCAGTCGTTCGATTTGTCCCATCTGCGCCAGCGTGCGAACTCGGTTGCGGAAGGTCCACATGCCCAGGGCCGGAGAGTAGCCGTGATGGTGGTCGGCGATGGTGATGGCCTGCACCACATCGGCGGTCGAAACGGCATCGCGGCCGTTCGATGAAGCCAGCCAGCGGGCCAGCCACAGCACGACCGGGATGACCAGCGCAAGGCTTTGAAATCCACGGATCATCGGTTCTCGGTAGTAGGCTGCCCCACAGAAGTGCAGCCCCTGGACTTTCACCCGCAGATAGCGTGTCAGCATTTCGTCCACCTGTTCGGGGAGTGATCCCAGCGGACGCTCCAGAGCAGCGAACGGAACCGGCTTCAGTACCTCCTGGACGGCAGGAGTCATGCCAGCTCCTCGCGCAAACTTCCAGCCGGCCCACAGCATAACGCTCCGAGCGGTCCACGAAATCTTTGTCGAGTAGGTGTCCTTTCGGGCATAGTGTCCGGCCAGCAACCGAAATTGTGTTGCGGCCAGTCGGCCCGGCGGAGGGGGGGCCGCTTCATTGCGGTCTTCACTTGCGATGGCGTGCAGCAGAACCTGGAGAAACTCTTCCATGCGCTGGCCGCGAATCTCTTCCAGACGAGCCGATTCCAGCAGGCCTGCAAACTGCACGGCCTGCTGCAATTTGTCGATGAGGCCCAGTTCCTCTTGCGCGAGAAGCGTGTCAAGTGCATCCACCACTAAGAGGGCATCCGGCCAGTCGAGCGATTGTTGGTCAGTCAGTCTCGGGGCAGGGGCATTCCGGGCGGCGTTGGGAACAACCAGCTTTGCCAGCCGGTTCAATTCATCCGTCTGCTCGATGATGGGAGTGCCCAGGTTTTCAGCAACGGAAGGACAGCTGAACCGCAGGCTGACGGTGATCTGATCGCCCGCCGGATGAAAAGCATAAGGATAGACGCGGCAGGCCAGCGGCTTGGCCGGTTCCCCGAACTTGCCATGAATCTTGCACAGGCCGCGCTCATCGAGAAACACGCAACTGCCATCGGGCTGGTGTGCCAATCGGGTCCAGCGTTTGGTTCCCAGTCCTCCCATGGAAACGAACAGAGGCTGACCGTCGGGAATACCGTCGGCTGCTGTCCAGCCTTGTTTCTCAATCCGCTTCTGTTCCTCTGCCGTGATGTAGATTCCGTGCTGTTTGCAGCAGCCGCCACAGGTGTGACAACTCCAGTTCTGGAGAATCGGAAGCTCAAGTGGCAACGGCCGGGACATGTGCGGGGCGGTCAGACGCAGGAAGTGTTGAAACCAGATTGTAGGGCGAGAGGAGTCCTCTTGGGGAGGGTACCCCTGGGAGTTGGAAGCCAAGGGGCTGGAAGGAGAGGATCACCGCAGGGAACGCAGAGGAACGCAGAGAAAAGAAGAAGAGGCGATTCATCGGCCGGATCAATCTGATGACCTCATGAGGCCTTGAGCGACACGGTTCTATGTCAGCTGTCTCTGCGTCCCTCTGCGTTCTCAGCGGTGAATCTTTTTCTTTATTGCCGGTAGGAGTCGCGTGTCGCTGTGGCGAGGCGATGGCGTCTTGTGATTATTCTCAGCCATAAAGCTGCTCTGACAGTAGCCCGTTGCGTGCTTGGTCAATCAACTGAATACTGCGATCAACGACGGCTTGTTGCCACTGCGGCGAGGCGGGGCAGAAGAGTTCTCGCAGGTGTTGTCGGGTCTGTTCCCGTTCCGGTGCGTCCCGTCGGCTCCAGTGATGAGCCCGGTTCTCAGCGCGCAGGCCGGCCAGCATTTTGACGGGGCTGTATGTTCCAAACTCGGCACAGGCGTAGATGTAGTTGGTCGCGAAATTCTGCTGTTCGCACCACGGACCCCAGCCGCCGCGTGTTTGGTACGCAATCGTCGTGGACTGTGATTCCTCGAACGAGTTCTCGCCGAACCAGCGGGTCAACTGGTCCCGGCGTTTTGGGGTGAGCTTCGAATCCATCAGCAGTTTGCAGGTGCCCCACCTACCCAGTCCGGTGTGGAAGTCGAGGTGCGTTGCATGATGGCTGTGGCCGATCCAGTGTCGCATGTGCTCATTGAGAACGAGCTGCG
>JAGQPW010000108.1 GCA_020426515.1 Planctomycetaceae bacterium
GTACTCATACTTCTCGACACCACGCATCAGGCCGGCGTTACCTTCCTGAATGAGGTCGAGGAAGGAGAGCCCTCGGTTGCGGTACTTCTTGGCGATCGAGACCACCAGACGCAGGTTTCCGCCGGACAGTTGCTGCTTGGCGTGTGTCCAGGCATCGAACCGCTCGTTAATCTTGTTGACCCGGGCCCGGAACTGCTTGGGAGATTCCAGGGTCATGTCGACCAATTCCTGCAGCTCTCGCTGCATCATGGCGACTTCTCCGGCGGCTGAAGGCTTACGCTTCAGAGCGTTGATGTCCCGCTCCAGTTCGTCCATGCGGTCAGCAATCTGCTGGATCCGCTTGTAGACGGGCTGCAGGCGATGCGTACGAACGGAAAGTTCTTCACACAGCGTGCACATCTTGCGGCGGCGAATCACCATCCGCTGGAGAGCTTCGTCGCGCTCTTCTTTCGATGCGTCCTGATCCTGTGTGATGAAGAAGTCCTTGCGGTTCTCCGCGAGCAGGTGCTTGAGCGTCGGGAGGTTCAGCGGCATACGACCGAGGATCTGTTCCTTCTTGGTCGCTTCCGTGTCCGATGTTCGCAGCGTGCGTTCGAAGGGGAGTTCGCCGGAGTTCACTTTGTCGAGGATGTCGACAGCAGTGTTGAGGGCGAAGTCGGATTCCATCATCGAGCGGCGGTACCGCTTGCGGGTGATTTCGATCTGCTTGGCCAGGAAGATTTCGTCGTCCCGGGTCAGGAGCGGAATGTTGCCCATCTGAGACAGGTACATTCGGATCGGGTCGCGAGACGACATTGGCGTTTCGGGCTCAATCAGCCCGCGTGCCATATCGGCAACCACGTCCGGTTCGCTGGCCTGTTGCTCAATACGGTTCTTTTCAGCAACCGTACGGGGAGCATCAGGATCGTTGATCAGTGGGAGGTCCAGTTCCTCCAGCGCCTGGACAATTCGGTCCAGCATCACCGGATCGCCACCTTCGTCCGGCAGATATGCATCCACCATCTGGTAAGTGAGGAAACGGCGTTTGAGAGCCCGATCCATCAGGCCCTTCAGTTCAAGTTCAGTTGAATGCACAGTTGAACTCCATCAAAACAGGATGTCCACACCAGTGAACGCCTCTGCGGAATCGTCAATGTTGGTCAGCGATGAAGCCTTAAACAAATCAAAACAGACTCAGGGAGGAATAAGGCCATCGCCTCCGAGCCTGAGCGGCACCAAAGTCAATCAGCCAGGGGACTCTCCCCGCCTGCGTTGACGATGAATCGCCAGCACGGCCTTATGAGACTAAGGCCTCTGCCGGGGCTCCACATGGAGCGGAGAGGGGAAGTGAGGCGATTAAGCAACATCGGGTTGTCCGTATCCATACGCCTTCCCGAGGACCCGCATGACGACGGCCTACGGTCTTCGACATCTGCCGTAACATACAGCGCCTTATCCTGTTGTGTTGATTGGTCGGGCTCAAACCTGGAAGCTGACGACAGCCGCAACAGGACTGACATGCTACCAGAACTCCACCTACCGTCCACGCAATTTCTATTGGGACGCCAGATTTCTCAAAAATTCATTCAAGCCCTCATGGCTACCACAGATCCTCAGTGGAATCAGGGAACAGCGGATGATCGGCAGTGCCCTGTTTCGATAAGGAAATGGCACTCCGAACTCGCTCCGGAAATGTCGGTGCGTTCGTACTTCAATTAGTACGCCCCAAACGGCGGTGGGTCAAACAGATGCCTGCCGGAACGACCATTCTGGACGCACTCCCGGTCGATCTACATCGAATTCGGGGACCTGACGGGTTGAAGCCTTTTGGCAACATGTAATCCATGTCTGTGAGCCCGAATTTCCGCGACCGCATTTCACAACCGGCAAGCACACCTGCTGCAACTTGCATCAGTTGCACGAGTGGTCTGGCCGCACACTCTTGCGACCCAATTCACCTGTTCATCAAAAATTGGCGAGAATTTCTTTGAGTTGCCGAGCCATAGCTCCGGGGTTGGCTGCAGCGCAAATCGCACTGCTGACAGCGATTCGAGAAGCCCCCGCAGTGCAGACCTGCGCAACATTCGATGCGTCAATGCCTCCAATCGCAAACCAGGGGACTGTTGCCACTTCGGCAACCTGTGTCACGTAGTCCAGTCCGGCGAATCGGGAAAAGTCTTTCGTCCGGGAAGCGAATACGGGACCAACCCCCACGTAGTCAGCGCCGAGCGACTCGGCCTGTTGCAACTGATCCGGCTGATGCGTGGAGACGCCCACGAGCCGTTGCGTTCCCAGCAGTTGCCGAACGGCATTGGGCGGCAAGTCTTCCTGGCCGACATGGACGCCATCGGCAGCCGACAAGACAGCCAAGTCGGGGCGATCATTCATGATGAACAGGGCACCGGCTTCGCGTGTCCATTCCCGGACTTGCTCCGCCCGATCGAGAAGTTCTTGAACGTCCAACTCCTTTTCACGCAGCTGGACAATGTCCACGCCGCCGTCCAACGCACTTCGTACCACATCTCTCCAAGGCTGTTGGCACTGGCTGGAGGTGACCAGCAGATAGAGTTGTGCTGATTGGAGCCGCTGTCGCAGGGTATGGTTGTCGAGCAGCCTCTGCTCCAGCCGGTACACACGGTATCGCAACTGTTCAATTCGCACCGACACCTGCGGGTCGAGGATCTTTCCGAACTCTTCCAGCGTTCGCAGGGATTCTTCCAGCCGTTTCAGATTGGCTCGTACAACGGCACTGGCATCAGCCCGCTGGTTTTCGGCGGCTGTGGAAATTGTCGTCCCGACATCGCCAGCGGTATCGCGGGTCGGCAGCCAGTCGTCGGACTTCCAGTCAACCAGACAGGCCTGAAGCGTGTGACGGATCGCTTTCAACTCGGCGGAAACGTGCGCATCGTTTCGCTGGAAGCGGGCAAAGTCTTCCACAACCCTCAGCCCTTCACGGGCCCGGTTGGCCGCCGCGTCGAGAGTTCGCAGGATTGGAGTGTGCTCGCTGTTGGTCATGTGCTGTTCGTGAAGAGACGGAATTGGTCGCCTTGCGTTCGCTCAAAAGGCTCAAGATACTGAAGATTGCGCCTGTTGCGGAGCCCCGCCGGGACAGGTCGTCCAGAATGTTTGAAGTCCGGCTCAGTCCGGGCCCTCGTGAAACTGTGCCTCCCGCCTGGAATTCTGCCCGATGACAGATCGTTCCCACTCCGCTGCATCCCTCGCCGTCTGTCTCTTCGCCACATGTCTGCTGGGGCAATTGCCCGCAGTCACCGCGAGTGCCGACGACTACGTGCCTGCCATTCAGCCCGCATCAGAAGAAGGTCAGCAGGCCATTGCCGGATTCCAGGTGCCCGATGGCATGACGGTGACCCTGTTCGCAGCAGAGCCGCAACTGGCAAATCCAGTGGCGTTTGGAATTGACGAACAGGGGCGCATTTATGTGTGCGAGACCTTTCGGCAGCAGAAAGGAGTCGAGGACAATCGTGGTCACATGAACTGGCTGGAAGATGACCTTGCCCTCACGAGTGTTGCCGAACGGGTTGAGATGTTCCGCAAATTCCTGGGCGAGTCCGTAGTCGACTACACGCGCGAACAGGACCGGATTCGATTACTGACCGATACCAATGGCGATGGTAAGGCCGACCGCGACACCGTCTTTGCTGCTGGCTTCAATGCAATTGAAGATGGCACGGGAGCGGGGGTGCTCGCGATCGACGGGGACGTCTATTACACCTGCATCCCCAAACTCTGGAAACTCCGCGATGACGATGGAGACGGAATCGCCGAAGTGGAGCAGGTCCTGCACGATGGCTATGGCGTTCGGGTTGCCTTTCGCGGGCACGACATGCATGGTCTTGCCCTTGGACCCGATGGCCGCATCTATTTCAGTATTGGCGACCGAGGCTACAACGTCCTGACTTCCGAAGGACGTCAATTCGTCCGACCCGATACAGGGGCCGTGTTCCGCTGTGAGCGGGACGGGTCTCAACTCGAAGTGTTTGCCTATGGCCTCCGCAATCCTCAGGAACTGGCCTTCGACGACTTTGGCAACCTGTTCACGGGAGACAACAATTCCGACAGTGGCGACAAGGCCCGCTGGGTGAACGTTGTTGAAGGGGGCGATACCGGCTGGAGGATGTACTACCAGTATTTGCCGGACCGCGGTCCCTGGAACCGGGAACGGATCTGGTATCCATACCGGGCGGACGACGAAACATCCCGCGTGCAGCCGGCCAATACCTTGCCGCCCATTGCCCATCTTGGCGATGGCCCATCGGGACTGACACATTACCCTGGCGTTGGCCTGCCCGAGCGATACGCCGGCCACTTCTTTATGGCAGACTTTCGCGGTTCTGCCGGGAACAGTGGGATCCGTTCATTTGCGGTGCAGCCCAAGGGAGCGACGTTTGAACTGATTGACAGCGACTGGTTCCTGAAATCGATTCTGGCGACGGATGTCGACTTCGGTTACGACGGAAAGATGTATGTGTCCGACTGGGTCGATGGCTGGAACGGTCCAGGCAAGGGACGCATCTATACGTTCGAGATGCCGGAAGCCGCACAGGCCAGTGGCGTTGCAGCCCTCTTCAAAGAGGGATTCAAGCAACGATCCTCCGATGAACTTGCCAGGCTCTTGCAGCATGCAGACTACCGAGTGCGCCAACGTGCTCAACTGGCTCTCGTCGACCAGCAGGCCAGCGACACGCTGCAGCAGATCGCTCTGTCCGACGCGGCAACGCGGCCTCGACTGCATGCCATCTGGGGGCTGGGCATGTTGCAGCGCCGCGGAGTGAAAACGAATCAGGCACTGACACTGATTTCACTCCTGAACGACAGCGATCCCGAAGTGCGCACGCAGGCCGCCGCGATGCTGGGGGATGCTCGCATCATCGCGGGGGGCCCGGCATTGATTGATCTGCTCGGCAAGGGGACTCCGCGTGAGCAGGCTGTTGCAGCGATTGCACTGGGCAAACTCAAGACCGATTCCGCTATCCCGGCGCTGGTCACTCTGCTGGAACGCAATGCCGATGCCGATCCCGTTGTTCGCCATGCCGCAGTCATGGGACTGATTGGATGTGCCACGACCGAACAGCTTGTGGCCCTCTCCTCAAATCCCTCAGCGGCGGTCCGGGTCGGGCTGGTGCTGGCTCTGCGTCGGCAGAATAGTCCGGAGATTGCCCGCTTCTTGAACGATGGTGAAGATCGCATTGTCGAAGAAGCGGCCCGGGCCATTCATGATGAGCCGATTGTTGAGGCCTTGCCGCAACTGGCGAAACTCGCCCGGCGGTCCGGGATGTCTGATTTGCTTCAGCGTCGTGTGATGAATGCGAATTTCCGCCTGGGGGGAGCGGAACAGGCGTTGGCAGTCGCCGAGATGGCCGCCAGCTCTCAGCTTCCAGAACATCTTCGACTCGAAGCGATTCAGGAGCTGATGGACTGGGGCAATCCACCTCGGCTTGATCGCGTTACCAATCAGTTCCGGCCCATTCCAACCCGTTCCGCCGACGAAGCCCGCGAAGCGGTCCGCCGGTCATTGGGATCAATGCTCTCCGGCAGTGACAAACTTCGAGAGAAGGCGATCGGACTTGCGGGCAAATATGGCATTCAGGATGTAGGGCCCGAGTTGGCAAAGATGTTCTCGAACTCGGACTTGCCCGCTCCTGTGCGTGTGGAAGCTCTCGCGGCACTGGGGGTCTTGAAGTCGGGCGAGCTGGCCGGACTTGTTGAAGCGGCACTGAAAGACAATCAGCCGGGCGTCCGATCGGAAGGTCGGCGGCAACTGGCTTCGCTGGCTCCCGACCGAGCGGTCCAGGAGTTCACCGCCGTATTGAAAGCCGGTTCGCCTGCCGAACAGCAGGCCGCCATCAATGTACTCAGCACACTGAAGTCGGAGGCCGCAGACGCTGTACTGCTGCAGCAAGTTCAGGCACTGCAACGAGGGGAAGTCGCTCCTGAGGTCGCCCTCGATCTGCTGCTCGCCGCGCAAGAACGGGGGACACCAGCCCTGAAGGATGCGCTGGCCAGGTTTGATGCGAGCCGCGACGCCGCAAACCCGTTGGACCAATTCCGGGAATGTCTGGCCGGGGGCGACGCCGAGCGAGGTCGAGATGTCTTTTTCGGGAACGCAGCGGCATCCTGCCGCCGGTGCCACAAGGTGAACGGTAACGGCGGCGAGGTGGGGCCGGATCTCTCGGGAGTTTCGAAAGACAAGCCTCGGGACTACCTGCTGGAATCGCTGGTGGTGCCCAATGCGAAAATCGCTAAAGGCTTTGAAACCACAGTCTTTGCGCTGGAAGATGGCCGGGTCGTTGCTGGGATTGTCCGTTCCGAGGACGACAGCTCTTATCGTGTGGTCACTCCTACCGGGGAGGTGCTGACCATTCAGAAGAGTTCCGTGGAGGAGTCAGTCAAAGGAAAATCCGGCATGCCGGAGGATCTGGTGAAGCAGTTGACGAAGCGACAAATTCGCGATTTGGTGGAATACCTGTCGACGCTGAAGACTCCGATTGCTGCGGAAGGCCACTAGTCGAGTACTGCGAGAGTGAACGGTTGGCCACTTGTATTTCCTTTCACGATTGCCAACAGGCTGGTAACTTGTCACCATCCGCAGCCCTCATTTTTTGAATGAGGGTTTGTCAACAGGCAGAGACGGCAAAATGTTCGCTCTCCTCTCACGAAGTGGGTCGTGAATGGAGTGCCGGTTGCCGATGAAGAAGTAATGGCTGGAGATCGACCTCACCGGGATCTTCAAGCCAACCGTTGGTTTGGGGTTTTTCGGTGAGCAACTGCCGCAAGTGAGGCGGCAATAACGGAGATTGAGCTGCGATGCCCAGTCAAGAAGAAATTTTTGAAAAGGTCCGTGACGTGCTGGTGGATGCGCTGGGCGTCGATGATGATGAAGTCACCATGGAATCCACGCTGATTGGCGATCTGGGAGCCGAGTCGATCGACTTCCTGGATATCGTGTTCCAGCTGGACAAGGCATTCGGAATTCAGATTCCCCGTGCCGAATTGTTCCCGGAAAACCTGGCCAGCGCCGAAGCCGGCCTGATCAAGGACGGCAAGGTCACCGAAGCCGGTATCGCCGAGATGCGGGCCAAGATGCCACACGCCAACGTCGACAAGTTCGCGAAAGACCCACAGGTCTCGCACATCGCCGACTTGTTTACCGTGGAAATGATTTGCAAGTTCGTGGCGGCCAAGCTCGGCTAGTCGACAGGACTGCAATCAGTTCAATCAATGGCAGCGAGCTGCGCTTCTTTGAAGCGCGGCTCGTTGCCTTTTTGCGTTTGCGTTCTGAACGTTGCCACGCACGGGGAAGCGTGGTGTCGCTTGGCGGAGACTGTCCAAACTCGGTAAGCTCAAAAGCCAATCAACACCGGTTGATTCAATCACGGTCCCGCCCCATGGAGCTTCCCTATGTCCAAAATGACCGGACTTCTGTTGCTGCTCGCTTGCCTGCCTCTTTCGATTGTCGAGGCTCAGGACTTCGATTCCTCAAAAGGCGATGCCCTGCTGCGGGACTACTTTCGCCGTGAAACGGCCGCAGTAACAGATGAGTGCCTGTCTGAGGTCAAGACGCTCGCCGACTGGGAAGCACTCAAAACCGAATACCGCCGCCAACTTCAGGAAATGCTGGGGCTCGAGCCCTGGCCTGAACGGACGGATTTGCAGCCTGTTGTGACTGCTACGCGACAGGAAGGGGACATCATTGTTGAGAATCTTGAGTTCCAGTCCCGTCCCGGATTGTATGTCACGGCCAATCTGTATCGCCCCGCGAAGCAGGAGGGGCAACTCCCGGCCGTGCTGTACGTCTGCGGCCACGGTCGCGTTGTGAAAGATGGCATCAGCTACGGCAACAAGACGCACTACCACTATCACGGCGACTGGTACGCCCGGCATGGGTACGTCTGCCTGATGATCGACACGATTCAACTGGGTGAAATCGAGGGCGTTCATCACGGCACCCACAACAAGGGCTGGTGGTGGTGGGCCAATCGAGGCTACACCCCGGCTGGCGTCGAAGCGTGGAATGGCATTCGGGCGCTGGATTATCTGCAGTCACGTTCGGAAGTCGATCCAAATCGACTCGGCGTGACCGGACGTTCCGGGGGCGGAGCGTACTCGTGGTGGATTGCAGCACTGGATGAACGGGTCAAGTGCGCTGTCCCGGTCGCCGGCATCACCAGCATGCACAATCACATCGTTGATGACTGTATCGAAGGTCACTGCGACTGCATGTTCATGGTCAACAAATACCAATGGGACTTTCCCGTGCTGGCCGCACTTGTCGCTCCCCGCCCGCTGTTGATTTCCAACTCCGACAAGGACGGCATCTTTCCGCTCGATGGTGTCGTCGATGTTCATCGCAAAGTGCGGCACATCTACGAACTGTACGGTGCCGATCGAAAACTCGGCCTGCAGATTACGGAAGGACCTCACCAGGATACACAGGAACTGCGGACGCACGGCTATGTGTGGATGGAACGCTTCCTCAAAGGATCGGAAGGCGAGATCGACACTCGCGTGGAGAAGCCGTTCGCCCCGGAGCAGCTGAAAGTCTTTGAAACACTGCCCGCTGACGAACTCGTGACCACGACGCATGAGTGGTTCGTCCCGGCTGCGGATGCCGACAGGTTCCCACAATCGTCCGCCCAGTTCGATGCGCAGAGCAAGGAGTGGGTGAAGGAGTTGAAGGAGCAGTCATTGCGAGCATGGCCGGAACAGAAACAACCACTCGACGTCCGCAAGACAGGCGAATTCACGCTGGATGGACTGCAGGGTGAACTGTATGAATTTACGAGTCAGGAGCCGTATCGTTTGCCGCTGATCGTGCTGCGTTCCGCCGCTTCCACGAAGGAGGCCCCCAAGTCTGTGACTGTGCATCTTCTGGATGATGCCGACTGGTCCAACTGGGGACAGGCCTGTTACAACAAATCCTCTGACGCGAATCTCCCGCAGCAGATTCAGTCGCTGAAAGATCAGCCGGGAACGGTTTACGTGGGACTGGCCGTCCGCGGTATTGGCCCCACCGAATGGACCCGCAACGAGAAGGAACGCACACACATCCTGCGTCGATTTCTGCTGCTGGGGCAAAGCCTCGATGGGCAGCGATTGTGGGATGTGACACGAGGACTGGAGGCGACTCGGGAAATCCTGAAGCCCGCAGCGGGTCACGTGGCTCTCGAAGGTCGCGGTGTCCTGGGGGGAATCGCCGCACATGCCTGCCTGTTCGACGACCAGATCAATCACCTGAAGCTCACCAGTCCGCCAACATCCTATCGCGATGGGCCAACTTTGCTGAACTCCTCCAAGGTGCTTGAGATGCCGCAGGTGCTGCTGCTTGCTCATGCTCGTGCCGGCCAAGTGGAGATTCACGCTTCACCGGCCGACGTGGAGGCGTGGGAAAAAGTGCAGGCGGCCATGCCCGCCATCAATCAGGACCCAAACACATTTCGTCTGATCCCGGAGACCGAATAGTCAGGCTCCTCACAGATCCGTTTCCGCATGCACAAGAATTGCTGACGACGTGAAAAAACGCGTCCGCTGTGCCTCCCGTTTGCGGCGCGCGTCTGGAAGAATGACGGCATGACGACGACTTCGTCCGAACTTCTGAATGTTGCTCGCGAGGTGTCTCGTGCCTGGTCGCCGCTGGGCGGTAATGATGCGCAGCTGACCCCGATCACCGGCGGCTTCAGCGGAGCTTGCGTGTTTCAATTGACGTTTGGCAAGTCCTCGCCGCTGTTCGCGCTGCGCGCCTGGCCGGTGGGCTATCGCGAGTTTGACCGGTTGTGGGAACTGCATCGCTTTCTGAAGTTCTTGCAGCTGGCTGGGTTTCCCGTTCCATCTCCGTATCCGGTTCACGACACCGGGACCGCCATTGTGCGTGGCGCTCAGAGGATCTGGCAACTGGAACCCTGGCTGCCGGGAACGCCCATTGATCTCACGCATTCGGAGCAGGAACTGAAAAACACGATGCACACGCTTGCGCGCATGCATCTCGTGGCCGAACGGTACGAAGCATCGCCTGCAGGAACCGGCTGGTGTACTGTGGGACATGGTCCCTGTCCCAGCATCGAGGAGCGTCTGACCACACTCAAACGCTGGTCGCCCGAGGCCCTCTCCCGGCGGCTCGCACGAACCTCTGACGACGCATCGTTGTTCCTGGGTGTCGAGTCGGCGGCCAAGGGCAACGCAGCAACGATTCTGCAGTTACAACCCCGCATGCTCCATTGCTTTCTTCGACTCGCTCCGGAAGTGGAAAGGCAACTGCTCTTGTTGCGAGACACCGACTTTCGCCTGCATCCGTGCTGGCGGGACCTGTGGAATGCGCACGTTCTGCTTGAAGAGGAGCAGGTCTCCGGATTCATCGATGCCGCAGCCACACGCACGGAACATGTCGGAACCGACCTGTCGCGACTGCTGGGCAGCCTGTTTGGAAATGATCAGTCCCGATGGGAAGCCGCGCTCGCGGCCTACACCGAAATTCGTGACCTCAGTCCCAGCGAACTGCAGCTGATGCAGGTCCTCGACCGGAGTGGACTGCTGCTGAGTGGTATGACTTGGTTGTCGCGATCCATCTCATCACCGGAGTTACTCGGACCGGATGAGCTGGCGCGCTGGCAGAATCAGATCGAGAGAATGGAAGACCTCCCCTGATCCCGTCAGTTCGCCCGTGCCTTCCATCAAGACTTCGCGTACACTCCGCACGCTTCTCCACTCGTGCCCAGTGCTCACATGCCGGAACGCAACTCTCCCTCACTCTCGCTGATACTTCCTGAAACAGGCGAAGCCCTGACTCGGGATGATGCTGCACAGGCCCTGCTTGGCTCATCGTCCGAAACTCGCATTCCCATTCAAGATGGAATTCCGCGATTCACACAGGCCGAACATCTGGAAAGTTTTGGACGTCAGTGGAACCGCTACGAAGTTGCCCATGACGACGAAGACCGAGCCACGTTTCAGGCCAAGACCGGCATCTCGCTCTCCGAGCTGGCGGGAATGCGTGTGTTGGATGCAGGCTGCGGAGGCGGTCGCTACTGCAAGGTGGCCGCAGAAGCAGACGCGAATGTTGTCGGGGTGGATTACACACACGCCGTCAACAAGGCGGCTCAACTGTGCTCGCATCTGCCGAATGTGCAGTTCATTCAGGCCGACTTAAAGCGATTGCCGTTCCCGCCGGAGTCGTTCGACTTCGTGTTCTCCATTGGTGTAATGCATCACGATGCCGATACCCGCAAGGTGTTTGACTCGGTCGCGCGCATGGTGCGTCCGGGAGGACGGATGGCCATCTGGCTGTACCGCCGGAATCAGTGGTGGCAGGAGTGGATCAACACTGCATTAAGACGCCGCACCACTGCAATGCCTCCCGACCAGCTGGAACGCTGGTGCGAATGGGGCGCGTGGCTGGGGGGGCTGCCCCTGATCAACCGCACGTTGAACAAGATCGTGAACTTCAGTGCCCATCCGAACTACGAGAATCGCGTATGCGATACGTTCGACTGGTATGCACCGCAATATCAGTATCACCACACTGTCGAAGAACTGTGCCGCTGGTACGAAGAGGCGGGCTTCGTCAACTTGAAGGTTCTCCCTCCGGAAAAAAACGGAGCCTTCTATCGCTGGGTCTACGAGCAGAACCTGCTCATCGGCAGTGGCGTTAACGTGCTTGGTCAGAAGGCGTAGCGTCTGATTTCGAGTGACGCGGAATTTCCGTTACCGACTCTCGTTGTGGAGAGACCGGGGCCACTTCTGTATTCGCCAATTGCCCCCATCCGAATCTGGTGATACGATTCGAGATGCAACCTGTGGCTGCACCTTACGTTTCGCAGCCTCGACACCGTTGACCTGTTGACGGCTATGGATATTCGACAAAACCCTTTGCTGTTGGGCTTTTCGCTCGGGCGCTGGTGGGGCACCAACGTTCGCGTGAGCCTGTTCTTCCCGCTGCTTGGGGTGATCCTGTGTGCCCAACTCGGGTTGCGGCTGGGGCTGGCGGCCACGGCAGTGCTGCTGGTCAGCATCTTGTTCCACGAGTTCTGCCACATTCTCGCCGCCCGCCGCACTGGTGGCTTTGGCGATGAAATCATGATCTGGCCGCTGGGCGGTCTGGCCTGGGTCAAACCGGCTCCTACATTCGTGTCGCAGTTCTGGACTCCGGCGGTTGGGCCGCTGTCGAATATTCTGCTGTGCCTGTGTGCCTTGCCCGCCGTCCTGATCAACGGGGCTCCGGTTGGGACGTTCTCAATGATCTACGTTCCGGATCTGTCATTCACGAGCGAATCATTTCTCCGCGACACGATGACCCTGTTCTGCTCGCTCAACTTCAAACTGGCGATCCTGAACCTACTTCCGATCTATCCGCTGGATGGCAGCCAGATGGTGACGGTCGTGGCCAGCCAGTACCGGCCCCGTGAAGTGGCCCGGTTGGGGACGCTGTGGTTCGGACTGTTTCTGTGCATCATCATCACCGCTGTGGGGGCCACGTGGGATCTCTCTCCGGTGGTGTTTTTCGGCTTCCTGCTGATGACCCTGTGCATGCATGAGTTCTACATGCTGCAGTTCCGACAGGCCCTGGGGGGCTGGAGCAGCGAGCAGCGAACCGAAAGCTTCATGGGATACGACTTCTCACAGGGCTACGCCGCGTTCGAAGATGACGACGATGATCTCACGCCGCATCAGCGTCGGCAGCAGGAACGGGCCGAGCAGCAGCGTTTGAAAGAACAGCGTGAGCGCGAACAGATTCGGCAACAGGTTGATGAACTGCTCGACAAAGTCCACCAGCAGGGCATGGACTCCTTGACCGACGCCGAACGCAAGTTCCTGCAACAGGCCAGCAAGAAGTACCCGAGTCGCGGCGAAGCGTAGCGGCGCAGAGCCGTGTCATGGCCATCTACTTCGGCTCCTATTTCGCACCTAGTAACCGCGGCATTCAGCAAGCATCTAAACTCAGGGGCGATGGCCTGCTCTACGGTTCCGTTAATCACATTGCGGTGACCCATGGTTCCAGTTCCCACGATTTCTTGTCCCGTCTGTTCGTTCCACTGAATCTCATCGACCAAGCATTGTTCGGAGGGCCTGCCTCCATTCGGTGCAACTTGTTTATTACTTCCTGATCTTTCGCGGTTTTCCGTGTCACCATCTCCTTCCTCTTTGTCTCCGCGGAGTTCAGTAGGCTGGGAGCCGACGATGAGTCATTTTGTGCTTGCGGCCCCCAACTCCTAAAGTGCAGCGGTCGGGCCACCCTGCGAAGAGTCACCAAATGTGCTTGTTCGGGATTACGAATCAAAGGTGGATCAAAAGCCGTGGAGGTTGAAGGATGAAGGTTTCTTGCCCGAAGTGTCATTTTCAAGGTACTGCGCCCGATCCTGCTGGAACCGCTCAATTACTCAGATGCCCAAAGTGCCGCACTTCGATCAAGTTGTCGACTAATCCGACGGGGGATGACGAGGAAGTTCAGGCGAAGCCCCGAATCGACCGGACCACTTTGGTTTTATTCTTGTTCGTGTTTTTTGCGGTGTCGTCAGCTCTCGCATTTGTCGCATATGACATGCATAGGGAAACTCACATCGCGGAATCGCGTATGGCGATTCAAAAGGAAATTGCAGATGCAGCGCACTTTGCTGCCGAAAACCAGTATCAGCAGGCATTGGACCATTACAATACTGCCCTGGCACTCGGCGAAGATTTGCATGACGAACAGTTGGGACACGAGTTGGCGTTGGCCAAAACTCGGCGGGACGAGGTGTTTGCGTTTGTGCAGACCCAGCGCAAACGCGAACAGGAACTAGTGGACGAGCAAGGGCAACTACAGGCCCAAATAGACGCGCGTCATAGCGTTGAGAATCAACGTCGAAATCTGGAAGGCCAAACGACCGCCACTAATCGGGAGTTGCCGCAACAGGACAGGCAGGTGAACGCAAGGGCTGTGGAGGAAGCCTGTCTGTTCATCACGAAGACGATCGAACGGAAATCCCATGTCAACTATGGCTTGTTCAGTGAACTTTTCGTGCATCGAATCACGGTGACCCCAAGAGAGCTCAAATCTGATGTCACTGGCACCTCTGCAAGTTTTCTTGAGGGCCCACGACCAGCAATGGAATGGGTAACCACGCAAGCCATTTCCTTCAAGGACGTCGACCCCGAAGGCGTTCTGCTACGCCGCCTCGACGAGAACGAATTTGTCATTCTCCTGAGAACTACGAACGGCAAGAAAAGCGGAACCTGGAACAATGTGACCAGGAATCGTCCTGACTTGAAATCAAAAACAGGCGTACTGCCGCCCGAAACGAGTACGGAGTCCATTGATGTCCTGACGTTTGATGTGTCCAACGTGAGTTCGGATGACCGCGAAGCACTTACGAGCTACTTCAGGTTGTTGGCAAGCAGTGCTGGAGGGAAGATCAGCTCACCCAAGTTGGCGCGACTCGAGCAGTGGGGTGAAAACTTGAATGCTCCATTTCAGGTAGGTGACGAAGTGACTGGCAGTGATTTCATTTCCGGTGTCATCATCAGTGTTGGGCAAGGCGTCTGTCGGGTGAAGGTCACCGAAACTATTCTAAACAGTGCCTACCGGAATGGCAGCACCTATGACTTCTTGATTGGTGATCTGAAAAAGACGAAGCCTCCCCGCGTGAACTAGCCGAGTAGGGTCCGCTATGCGGACCATGAGTTGACTCACGTGCGTACGCCTGGACCGCACAGCGGCGGGGGACATCGTTACTTGACCTTCAACTGCTTCAACTGGATTGCGTTGAACATCGACAGGGAACTGCCAGCACGTTTGCTGGTGATGACTACGGGCGTCCCTACTTGCACGTCGATGGTGTATTTCACGTACTGGTTGCCTTCTTCGTAATCCCGGCTGCGGTAGCGATACGTTCCGTCGTTGAGTGTGCATTTGCCCGAGTACGTGGTGTCGCCCGACTGGATTTCAATGGCCGCGTTCTGGTCCGGGGCATCTCCGTGAGCGAACACGTACACCTCATACAGGCCTCGGGGAAGATCCTTCAACGTGACGGAAAGGTCCACACAGCGGCAGTTGTGATACAGGTATGCATGGTAGATGTCCGCTGGTCCGGAAATGCCCCACTTGCCATCGTTTTCCGACAGCTCCAGCACGACATCGGTCGTGGTGCCGTCGGCCATGGGCAGGGCGGTCTTGCTGGTTTCTCGGACATCAACCAGCGTCCAGAAATCATGAGGCCCGCCGAGAATTCCGTTCGGTTTCGAATCGTTCGGCGCCAACCCGAAGTTGATGTTCAAAATGCGGTTTGCGTGTTTCGAAGGTCGACCTGGCAGCGACGATGATTGAGACGTCTGCGTGGACGCTTTGGCTGTCCGTGGGGCATGGGGACTCAACTGAGAATCGGACTCAAGCGGTTTTGCCGCGACCTGCTCCCGAATCTGCGAGTCCGGTGAGGCGGGAATCGGCCGCGCCGCCTGCAGGCCAGCAGGATTGAACGCCCCCAACAGCGCGAACAGACACAGTCCTCTCAGGATTCCGTTCATCCTTTGTCTCCTCAGGCAATGAGGCTTTGGAACATGGACTCTCCATCATCAGAACCGGTCTGTCGCTGCGAGGCAACATCAAGACCGAATCTCAGACGCAGTTCGGGCCAATTTTGTTCCGGAACAAACGGGACTTCTTTGCAGGTTCAATCCGAGTAGCCGAGTAGCGGACCAAGCGTAAGCACTACGTCCATTTCATGGTCCGCACAGCGGACCCTACGGTTTCTACTGCAAACAAAAAAGGGGCGGCATCCCCGGGATGCCGCCCCTTTTCGTTCTTACCCCCGGAGGCAAGTTCGAATCAAACCGAGACGTCAATCTCGTAGCCCTTGCGCTGTTCGCGGGCCTGCATGTTGCGGGCCTGTTCGTCGTTGGTGACCATTTCCTTTTCGCGGTCCCATTCGAGCGTCTTGTCGAGGCGAATCGCGATGTTGGCCAGGTGGCAGGTACACATCGCCTTGTGATGCGTCCAGACATCTGAGACCGGCTTCTTGCGGGTCTTGATGCAGTCCACAAAGTTCGCCTGATGGTTCTCGGCAAGCGGTCCGCCGTAGACCGCTTCGAGGGCTCCCTCGGGAAGTGGCATGTCTTTCAGGTCTTCTGCAGGCTTGCCGCGCATGTTGCCTCGGGAGACATGGAATCGCCCCTTGGTCCCTTCAAACAGAATGCCGTTGCCGTTTTCGGAATTGCTGACAATGTGCATCTCCACGCCATTGGGGAAGTCGACCTGCACATCGAACTTGGTCGCCGCGTTGTAGCGGTCGTCCATCGTCGGCATGCCGTTTTCAAATGGCACCGGATGCTCGGACATGATTGGGGTGACCTTGGTGGGGCCCTGGCCGGGACCGTTCTGCTCAATCGCCCACTGGGCAATATCGACGTGGTGGGCTCCCCAGTCGGTCATCTTGCCGCCCGAGTACTCGTACCACCAGCGGAATTCATAGTGGCAGCGGGTCTTGCCCCAGTGGCCACCTTCCGCGTAGCGGTAATCGACCATTGGTGCCTGCCCCAACCACAGGTCCCAGTTGAGACCTTCGGGAATCTCGGCCACAGGGATTGGCCCGCTGTCCGAGGAACCGCCGATGTCACAGGTCACCTTCTTCACATCACCAATGCGACCATCACGAATCATGGCAATGGCCTGCAGGAAGCGGTGGCCCATTTCCGAACGCTGCTGCGTTCCCACCTGGAACACGCGCTTCGTTTCCTCCAGGACCTTGATGATCTGTTTGCCCTCGTGGATCGTCAGGGTCAGGGGCTTTTCGCAGTAGACATCTTTGCCTGCCTGCATTGCTTCGATAGCGATTTTGCTGTGCCAGTGATCGGTGGTGACGATGACGACGGTATCAATGTCTTTCCGATCCAGTACTTTGCGGTAATCTTCGTGAGTGGCAATCTCACGGTCAGTCCCCTGCTTGCCCTGTGTCTTCTTCAGTGCAGCGGCGAGGTGGTTGGCATCGGCATCGCACAGGGCGACGAAGTCCCCGTAGTTGCTCACGCGAAACGGGTCCTGCCCCCAGCGGCTGCCCGTTCCGATGCAACCCACGGTGAGTCGTTCATTCGGACTGCGAGCGGCCTGTTCCGCCAGTGTGAGTCCAGGCTGTTGAAACCAGTACGGCATCACCGCGCCAGCCGCAGCGGCCATGCTGGTGGTCTTCAGAAAGTCACGACGGGTTGTTCTCTGCGTCGACAAGTGGCTGCTCCTTGGCGTTGGATACTTATAGGGTGCCGAAACGCATGGCACTCGAACTGGCAATGCATCCAGTCCGCTCGATGCTAACGCATCTCCCAACGCTGATGCAAAACCACAGCTCGGACCATCCAGAAAATTTGCCCTCGACTGCACGCGGGCCCCGTATTCCTGATGCAGGCCGCGTTAGCGCCGCAACCAGCGGCTCCACAGGCAACCGGCAATCGTTTTGGCCGAAAAGAGTGAAGAGACGCGCACGCGATTACCAAGCACATCCCCCTCTCGCCGACAGATCTTCCGGAGCAGTTCGCCGTAGACCGCGTGCATGGCCCGATAGACCCGTCGGCCATCGGCACTGAGATGCGGCAACAGGTCCGCGGCTTCTCGGTGGATAGCGGCCGCTCGTTCGGCTTCGCTGCGAATCACGGCCCGTAATGCTTCGCTGGAGGTTGTGGCGTGCAGATCGGCTTCCGTGCATCCGAATCGAGCCAACTGATCCTGAGGCAGATAAACGCGGCCTCGTCGGGCATCTTCCTGAATGTCCCGGAGGATGTTGGTCAGTTGGAACGCCAGTCCGCAGCGAATCGCCAGCTGCTCCGCTTCAGCCGATCCATCAAAGCCCCAGATGTGAATGCAGGCCAGACCGACCACGCCAGCGACGTGATAGCAGTAGCGTTCCAGGGCCGTCTGATCGGCAAATCGTCGTGGGGCGAGATCGGATTCCACACCGGTGATCACATCAAACAGCAGTTGACGCGGCACGTGATGACGTTGCACCATGTCAACCAGTGCCGGAAAGACCTCCGACATGGAGGCATGCTGCTGTCCATCGAGTGCCGATGTGAGCTGCGACTTCCACTGCCGCAGCCGCTCGCGACGTTCGTCCAGCGACAGCGCTTC
>JAGQPW010000109.1 GCA_020426515.1 Planctomycetaceae bacterium
CTTCTGGGCTTCGTCGAAAACCTGCAGCAATTCGCGCGATGCGCCGATTTCAGCGTTGGAACCGGTTGATGACGGCAGCCGGGAAAGCTCGCTGGTGACCTGAGACTCAATCTGACGCACGTTGGCGCCCAACTTGGAGAGCAGTGCGCGCGGGATGCCTTCAGAATCCATCAACAGGCCACGCAGCAGGTGCAGCGGCGTCAGTTGGCGATGGCCGCTTTCCTGCGCGACGGTATGTGCGTTCTGGACCGCCTCCTGTGCTTTGACGGTCAATTTGTCCATGCGAAAAGCCATTGTGCGTCTCCCTTGATCACGAACCGAGTGTTCAGATTCTGTGGGAGCAAGGCTCGTGCCAATCGTTCTGGCAAGAGTTCAACGACTGAATTTGCTAAGGCTTACGCGCAGAGTGGAAAATGACAGTGCCATAGTGGCACCTTCAGGCTGGCGGGCTGATGCCGCAGGTGCTGCCGTAATGGCAGTGTCTTGTGACTAGTTGTCGGTCGTTAATTCGAAGTCGTGGGATTCGCTTCCGGCGATCTCGATCGTCAGCGTAGACTCTTCGTTGTACTTTTTCGGAATGGTCTCCTGCATCACCGGAACTGCGGCGCCCGTGTCCGTATCGATGGTTGTTTTGCCGGTCGGCTTGGGGCAGTAGATCATGACTTGGAAGCTGCCCGATTGCGGTCCGCGATCTGCCGGGATGGTGTACGAACCATTCACGATGTTTGCGTGAGCCGATTCCGGAGGGCCATCCCCCGATGACATGAAGGAGATTGTTCCATTTTCCACCGGGGACCCGTCGAGCGTGACTTTTCCCGAGACGGCGTGTCGATCGGGGCCGGCGCTGCCACAGCCAGCCATCAGCATCAAACTGGCGAATCCCGTGATGAACAATGAGACGAGTCGGGGACGTTGCATGAAGTGGCCTCTGTTGAATTTCCGCAAGTTCAAGATCGTATTCTCCTCTCGGGAAGAAACGAAGTTGTAGAGGGTCATCGCAGCTTAGCGACCGCTGCCGGTCGCGACTACAAACTGCTGAAATCTCCGTGTTTCATTTGCCCAGACTCAGATGTCAGCGCTTCCGCAGTACGTAGACGACGTCTTCCGTTTCGGGTGTGATTTCAATGGAATGGCGAATGTCGTATCGAAAATCGTGCAATGCGACGATTTCAAACTCTGGCACGCGACTGAGCAGCTTTGACATCTGGGTCGCCGTGTAGGTGCGGTAGTCCATGGTGTCCTGAATCTGCAGGTGACGGGTGGGCGTGTAGACGTCAATTGTCAGCCCCAGGTGCTCATTGCGTTTCTTCAGGTCGAGGTCCTTGCACCACATGTAGGAATTGACTTGAAGGTTACCCCGGCGGGCAACCCAGGCTTCCGATTCCATCCGTTCTCCTTTGGTTGGCTGCAGATGAATCCCCAGGAGATAGAGCCCTCCCTTGGACAGAGCGGCGGCCGTGCAATGCAAATGAGCTTCTGCCGTGGCCTCCGTCGGGAGATGCCGGAAAGTGTTGATCATGTTGAAAGCGGCATCGAACTTTCGCTTGACCGTGAAGTCTGCCATGTCGCCCACTGTGGCTGTGCGTGGGAAGCCCTTTTTTTCCAGCCGGTCATTGCAGAAGTTGACGGCGCGCTCATTGAGGTCGTTGCCGGCCACTTCGTACCCGCGCTGTGCCAGCTTGATCAGCAGGCGTCCGGTGCCGCAGGCAGGCTCGAAGATCCGTTGGACTTCGCGCTTTGAATAGCGCTCGAAGCATTTGCGCATGAACAGGAACTCTGCCTGCCAGTCGGAACCAAACAGCAGGTCATAGTATTGAGGGAAGTCGTAGAGATCACCCTGGATAGTTTCCGTCATCGTCTCTTGCGCAACTCATGTTCCGTCACCGGACCGGCGGTGAACAGTCGAAGGAAATCGCCGATCCGGTCTTCGAACAGGCAGAGAATGTGGGGAGTGTAGCCGCTGCACAAGCGGATTGCAGTGTGTCGGAGGCCGCTGCAATCGGAATAACCGCTGCAGTTGGAGCAGCGACTTGGGGAACCCGTGTTGTGTCGGACGTTGTGTCTGCCACACGTGGGCTAGGGTTTCCTCGTGCTGACATTGAGGCACCGACTCACTTCCCAATCATTTCAGCGATGCTCCGGCCAAATGATTCGAAAGCTCTCCATTGTTCTGTTGTGTGTGACAGGCTTCTTCGGCGACGTTCACGGCGCTGATCCGCTGGTCGAACTGGTGACGAAGGAGTCTGTCTACCGGGGTCGGAATGTGGTGCATTCCTCGTCGTATTGCTGGCTTGAAACGCCACTGGGGCGATATGAGAAAGTCGATCTGAACCAGGTCGTCAGCTTTCGCAAACTGGATGGCCCCTACCGGGCGTCGACACATTTCGAGCAGTCCAGTGCTTTACGCAAGGAGCTGGGTAAGGACTTCGAGATGCGGGCCGACGGGCACTACTTGATTGCGGGCCCTGCAGGCCGCGTTGCCCTGTACGGGACGCTGCTCAATGATGCGTTTCGATCGAACTGGAGCTACTTTTCAAGGCGCGGCTTTCGGCTCCGGGAACCAGAGCATCCACTCGTTGTTATCATCCTGCCATCGCACGAGGCGTTCCTGGAATTCGTGGCCGCACGCGGCAGCCAGAAGGTCAGTCAGCATCTTCGCGGTCAGTATGAGCGGCAGTCCAATCAGATGGTGTTCTACGACGAGGCCGACGCCGCCGGAAACATCTCATCGTTTGTGCGAGGCACCGTCATTCACGAATCGGTTCATCAGTTCACGTTCAATACGGGGCTCACTCAGCGGCTGGCTGATTTGCCGACGTGGCTGGTGGAAGGGCTGGCGATCAATCTGGAAGAAGATGCGAATCGCGAAGGCAAAGGGACGCGAATGGAGCGGGCCTCGTCGTCACGCCTTGCCGCCTACACCAGGTTCCGCCGATTGGAACCGAACTGGTCACTGCCGGAGTTCCTGGCCGATGACGGGCCGCTGTTCAAGCAGCAGACTCTTGATGCGTACGCGGTTTCCTGGGCCTTGACGTTCTATCTGATGGAGACACGCCCCGCAGAGTTTTCTCGCTACCTGCAACATCTGCAACAGCGAGACTTGCGACAGAAGTATTCACCTCAAGACCGGCTGGCCGACTTTCAGAAAGTCTTTGGCCACGACCTGCGGACGTTCGAAATCCAGTGGGCCCGCTTCATGGATGAACTGGCCACCAACTGAGTGGAATGTTCCGGAATCGTTCAACGCAACTACTGAAACGTGGCTGCAAGAACGATCAGAGCCGAAGTGAATGCCGCCACCTGGATAGTCGTTACGGCCGCTGTCGCGAGTTGAAGCACCTGTGTTCGACCTTTGTCACACAAGTCAAGCTGCACGACGAGTGCGCGAAATCCGAGTCGCAGCAGTTGGGTGGCCAGGACCGCACCCCCTGCCAGGACCAGCAATGCCCAGCCGTTCCAGCTGACACCGAGAATGAAAGCGGTCATGACGATGATCGATGCCGCAAAGAAGTCGACAAAGAACGTGCTGTCCGCACGCAATCCCAGTCGCAAGCCAGACTCGGCTTCGACCAGCTCGCGTCGCCATTCCGGCCGCTGTGCCGATCCCGAGGGCTGCTCGCGCTCGATTTGTGAAGCAGATGAGAGCATGACGTTGAATCCTTGGTGTCCTGCGCCCCGGTAAACCTGATGGTGATGTATGAACTTGCTGGACTGAACTTCACGATCCACGGGTGCGTCCCCTGACGACACGGCGTGGCTACTGAATTCCCAGCAATGAATTCAGCTGCATGGATCCGCCGCCGTAAGAACCGAACTTTGGTTCGAGCATCAGAGCAATGCCCACGTTGTCCTTGCTGCGGTCGTAACCCAGTCCCAGGTGCAACAGCCAGGACTCCCCAATCCTGGTGATGGTCATCGACTGACCTCGATCCATGCCCTCCGCGATATCGTACGATGAGCCAAATGTGGCGACGTACAAGTCTGGTGACATCACGTATGAGAAACTTCCCGTGACGAACTGGCTGTCGATGGGGCCGGCCTGTACCGAACGAAAACCGAGATACATGCTGCCCCGTCGCGAGCGCTGAGACAGCACGCCGACGTTCCAGACACTCTGGCCTCCATCGAAGAAGTCAAATACGCCGTTGGCGAGCAGCGACGTGCGCGGGCCAACGTGCCAGGCGTAGCGTCCATTGACCAGGCCGAACTGCTCGCCAAAGTTATCGCGATTTGCGTTTGGAAAGAAAGACGCACCCAGGTCGAGTTCCATCCAGTCGACAATCCGCGAGCGATCGGGTGGGCCCACCTTGGTCTGCCAGCGGTGATGCATGCCAAATCGCAATACCTGTTGTGAATCGACCAGTTCGAAATACGGGTCCGTCACGCCACGACCGGCGCCTGAGCGAACCGCGTAGAATCGCGGATCGTAGATTGCGGGGAGAGTTCCACCAAACTGGTACGCGAGGAATCGTTCGCGGAAACGCTCCTGGGCATTTTCATCGAACTCGTTGTACTGCGCGATTTGAGCAAGGTCCTGAGACGAATGCGAGTAGCTGTAGTCGAAGTCAAAAATGACCTTGTGAGCGAGTCCATTCAGTCCCAGGATCGGGTCGTACACTCCGGGCATGTACTTCGAAAACTGCAAGCTGCCGCGAACACCGGCGCTGCCGTACAGACGCTGCAAGCTGTCTTGTGAAATGTCCTGTTCCCAAGCCGCCGCTTCTCCGAGAGCGTAAGGAACAATGTGCGCCGGCCCCAGGTCGAAGGGCAGGCTCAATTCGTGCCGCGTCATGGCAACGTAGCCCTCGGAATCCACATAGTAGGGGAGCGGGGCAAAGGGATCGGCGACGGTGTCTGGCGGAGCCGTGGCCGGACGAACATGCCCGTAGCCAACGGATGAATGCGAACTCCAGGTGACCGGACCACCGAGGATCGGTTCTCCCAGAATGCTCAGGTCGGCCTTGGGGTACCAGTCTGTGGAGTTCATGAAGTTGTCGGAACGCAGCCGCGTGAAGAGACTGGCCTGCATGTTGTCCATCTGGTGCCACAGGCCCAGCATGTTTTCCAGGTCTTTGCCCGTATCCCAGTCGTTTTCGAAATACTGTTCTTCAAAGTTGCGGTCATTGTTGAAGACGTGACCCGCTTCTGCAGCAATCCAGGTGTTGTAGGGCAGATCAATACGATTCCGGGACAACAGGTGTCCACGGTTGGAACTGGGCGGCGTAAGGGAACGGCGATCGGCTCCGAGATTGTCGTGTCCGGAATCGTTGATGTAGTACGCGTCAGTAAACCCGCTGTAATGGGCGGGGGCTCCCAGAAGCGCTCCGTAGAAGTCGTAGTTGGATTCAATCCCCGCCGCTGGTCCGCGTTGTGACAGGTAGTCGAGGACCAGATCCCAATCGGTTCCCGGCATGGGCTCGAAGCCAAGAAGTCCCCCCATGTTCCACTTGGTGCGAACTTCAGCTCCAAAGATTCCCGAGTAACCGACGTTGAACTGCCGAATTGGGATATGCGGATCTTCGGCCGGGCTGCTGAAGGTGGGCGAGTAGAAGAGCGGAACGTCTTCGAAGTAGAACCGATTGTTCAGACTCGACACCCACAGCGTGCTGGGGTCCTTCTCCGCTGCGAATGGATTGATCGCAGAGAAGTTGGCGTTGGCCCGTTCCTGCAGGAACACATCGCTCGCTTCCACTCTCCACTTTGGCTGGCCGAACTGGCTGGTCGAAAACCAGGCATTGCGGGCGTGATAGTTGGTTTCCGAGAGCTGCCGAAGCTCCGAGGCTCGCAGCCGCAAGGTGCCATTCAGTTCGGGCAGGAAGGTGCGGACCTCCGCGTTCATCGCCAGCCCGCGACGCTGATTGATATCGTAAAACGCGTGCGATGAGCGGACTTCGTTGGTCCCCTGTCGGACGATGATGTCCCCTTCCAGGTACACCTGGAACGGCGTGTTTTCATCAATATCGAAGCCGCTGACTTCGCTGAATCGGTTGGCGTCGGTCCAGATCACAGCGCGGTCCGCGGTCAGGTCGAGTCGAGTCAGGATGATGCGGCCGTCCATCGACAACGGGACATTGTCAACGACGATGTTCACGCCCCCGGTAATTGTGGCCACAAATTCCTGCGGTACGGCTCCGGATGACGGGGCGACCTTAAATTCAAAGCGTTCACCCAGCACGCGCGGGCTGATGCTGACGTGCCGACGCAGGCCGAACGACTGTGGAGCTGGCAGCTGTGCCATGTCCATCGGAGAACCGTTTCCGGCGCTCGATGGGGGCGGGGGAATTTCGTACTGCGTCTGCAGCAAGATGCCCCGTTGGCCACGGCGACGCTCCAGAGCTCGCTTCACGACTGGATCGGCCCGGCTGTCAGGAGCTTCCTGAGGAGCAAACGAGGCCTTCAGTTCAGATGTGGTCACGGTGAACAGCCACCAGGGACGCGTTTCCGTCCGCCCGTTGACAGTGTGGCTCGCAGCTGTTTCCGGGGTCGATTCGGCGTAGCACAACACCGTGGATGGCTGTCCGGATTCGGACCGCAATTCCCACACCACCATTTGCGGAGCTTCCCAAGATTGGGCGCCCTGTTTCAGACGGCAGTTTCCTCGAAGAAGTAGTGTCTGCTCCCCGTCGACCTGGAAGCGGTCAGCAGTGCGAGCTGAGAGCTCAATGACTGTCGAATGGGCTTCGTTCAACGCGTCCAGACTGTGCCCTGTTTGCGCAAACGCAGTGCCGGCAAGGCTGAGCACACAGGCCAGCCCCACCCATACGCATCCTGCGTAGAGCGGTCGAGGGGTCGACACGCGAGGTCCGTTCGCTAAAGGGGGGGGATTTTTTTACGGGCGACAGGGGAACCGCCCAAAAGGGGTCGGGAGTATACGCCCGATTTTCAAAATGAGTCAATAACGGTCCTGTGAGGCGTTCGTGTCTCTAACGTGTTCCCTGGCGGTTGTTTGCGACTTCTGTGTTGCCACTGGCAACGACGGCGAAAAGGTCGGCGGTGGCAAGAGACGTCAGATTTCGCGTGGCAACATGCGCAAGATGGGACGCATGACCAGGAGCAGCCCTGTCGCGAGCAGGCCGGAGAAGATGACGTTTCCGGGGGTCACTTCGTAGAGTCCCAGCAGAGGAGCCCGGGAGTGCGGAATGACGAGTGCTGAGAGCAACTGCAGTCGCCACCAGTAGCCAGGAAACGGGGGGAGTCCGGCGAGGCTAAGCGCGCCCAGAATGAGGCAACCATTCCGGAACCATCCGGAAGTCCCGGAAGACCGCGAATCGCCGGCGGCGAGCATCATCCAGGCGACTGAGTCCGCCAGCAGAATGAATGGCAGCAGTTCGCTGCCGGTCAGCAGGGGATGGGCTTCCTGCAGCGACAAGTCCGGTTGCAGCAAGTCCCAGCCCGACAGAATGACCGCAGCCATTCCGGCCAGGCTGGCAACATACGGAATGAGCCGCAAAGTGGTTTCCGATCGGGAGCGGTGGTCGGCCCGCAGTCCGGTCAGCAAAAGTGGCAGGATGGCGGCTGGCATCAGAATGGCCAGCTGTCGTTCACTGATCAGCAGATGAGGCAGGAGGTTCATCCACAGCACCGGTGCAAGCAAGACGGGAAGCAGATGGTTTCCCACATCGTCCCAAGGGGATTCGGCATCACCAATGGGCAGTTGAGGGTACGGGAATGTCCGCATCAGCCATCCTGCGCCGGAGAGGATCAGAACGAGCGAGAGTGTGGGAAACGGAATTCCTAGCCATTCAGCGTCGGGAGACTGCTGCAGCAAGAGAAAGCCGAGACTCGCCAGCCCCAGCCCGAGGACGTCCGCCGCGATCCCGGTGTTCCCTGGCGATGCAGAGTTCCGTTCACAACGATCGGCGATGCGCAGATACCCCAGGGCAACTATTGCGAACCACAATTCCCATATCTGGCTGGCTCCGGCTGTCCAGGCGAGCAGCCCGCAACCGCACAGCAGCAAACCACGGGAACGGGTGTTGTGACGCAAGGCCCAACTGCCCATGAGGCCCCACAACAGGGAGACAAAGAGCACTCCCTGACTCACGTTAAAGGACCATTCCGGGGTGGGCCACCACGCAAACAAGCCGACAGCGATAGTTGCCGAGACCGCGAGCAGCCAGTGCCAGCGAGGCAGATCCAG
Organism: Planctomycetaceae bacterium; assembly: GCA_020426515.1. GTDB lineage: Bacteria > Planctomycetota > Planctomycetia > Planctomycetales > Planctomycetaceae > JACKHO01. The sequence continues at coordinate 8,141 of JAGQPW010000109.1, forward strand.
CCGTCGCTGAGTCCACAGCAACTGTCCAGAAAAGAACAGGACGGCTCCGGCAAACTGATGAGAGGCAGGCCACGTCATGTGCCGTCTCCCGTTGCCGAGGGCTCCGTCGGAGATGAACCCAGCGGGTTGTGTTCGGCCAGTGCTGGCAGCAGGCGGACGACCATCACCAGAGTTGCCAGCGCGATTCCCAACGGCGCCAGTGTGTCGAACAGAGTGCCCGTTCGCAGTGGAGTCAGTGCCTGATCATACGAGGAAAAAGGCCAGGCCAGCACCGAAACGCTGCCAAGCATTAAGGCCGCAATCCATAACGACAACCGTCTCCACGTGAGATTCGAAGCACATCGGGAATGACACGGCAGGCTTCCAAGGATCCAGAGCATATTGGCGGCCCCCATCAGTGCAAGAATTAGCGGGGCTGCGCCCATCGTGGTGAATCCCGTTTGAATCAGCAGCCACAGGGCCAGCTGATTGCCCCACAATATCGGCCACAGGCGGAAACGTTCCGCGGTCACGGGAGCCGAAACAAACGCTGCGGCTGTCAGCAACAGACCCAGGAGCACTGGAATGCCGAGCCACAGCACCAGCAGTTCCGAACTCCCCAGATACACGGGAGCGATTAGTTGACTGAGCAGGAGCAAGGGAATCTTCGTCAGGAAGCAGTTGATCCACAGACGCACATCAAGAGGCAGATTGGCGGGAAGTTGCCGGGTCCAGGCATGAAACGGAAAGCTGCCTGTCCACAACAGGCAGGCGGCGAGAAGTGGGAGCAATGCCCAGCCTCGCCATTGCTCCCACACGGCCAACGCAGCAGGATGCTGCAGGCAGACACGCGGGATTTGCAACAGGTCGTCGGAAAGGAGAAATCCGGTAGCGGAAGGAGCAGAATGCGGCGCCGAACGCACCAGTGACATGCCGCCAATCAAGCCGGCAAGTCCCAGCATCAGGCAGATCCAGGCTCCCAGTTGCCAACGCAGGAATTGATCCGACGGTCTCGAATCCAGTCCCAGGTTTCGCATGCGCAGCCACAACAGCAGAATTGTTCCAGCGGTGGCGGTCAGCAGGGAGGTGACATCATCAGCGACACACAGGAGCAGGCTCATTGCCAGCAGTCCGAGCAGTGCGGCAACCCGTTGACGATGACTTTCCGATGCGGGCAATGTCCACAGGCTGACCATGGTCAGGATGATCAGAAACGCATGGACCGGTTGCAGGTCCGGTTGCCCCGTCCAGACGAACCCGGTGTGATTGGGCGCGTTTGTTGAGCCGGCCAGAAACGCGCTGCGCAATGGCCCGTCACGATCGAGGTCCGGCGTGTTCTGGAAGAGCAAACCAATCGCGAGTCCCACTGCCAGCAACGACATGATTCCGCAGCGTCGTGCTCCGCGATCGACGGGGAACAGCAGCAGGATCGCGGCCACCAGCATCGGGCCGATGACCAGGAATGTGAGCAAAGCCGATGGCGAGATCCACGACAGGGACCGGGAAACATCGAGCAGCGCTAGGAGTTCAGGCACCGGGACCCCGCTCAATCCGCGTCCAGATCATCGTCGACCAGTCTGATCACGTCGGACGAATTATTCTGATCTGGCAGAGGCGGGGGAATGTGTCGTGCGCCAGTTTCTTCAACAGCGAAGTCCTCGGATTCCTCGGGCAGCGCGACCGGGATGTCGCCGCTCAACAGATCGGGATTGATTGGCGGCGGAATCTTGTTCTTCGGCGCCACACGGGTGTTGAGTGTCTCCAGACGAAACAACTGATCGCCAATGCACAACTCATCCCCAACGGCGATTCCCGCCTCCTGCTTCACGAGTTTCCCGTTGATCCGCACGCCGTTCATGCTGCCCAGGTCGCGGACGATGTAGTGGTCGTCGATCTGGGCGACACAGCAGTGCCGGCGCGACACCTTGCGGCTGTTGGTCAGGATGACATCGCACTCCTGGCCACGACCGAAAAAGACAATTGCTTTGTCCAGCGGAACCGGACGATCCCCGTTGAGTGGCACGAGCACAAGCGGCATCGGTGATTTCCAGCGGGTTAGTTGACGGGTGACAGACGTTCAGTCGAGATGGGACTGTGCAGCTGCGCCGGGGACCAGGAGGCGTACGCAACTTCGTTCAGCATCTCTTCGTTAAGTGTTGGGTGTCAAGTGTCCATTGTCCAGATGGGGGCCCGCGATCCGTCTCTTTCTCCGGTGTTTCGTAACAATTATTCCGGTCCTGAATTCAACGGAAGGCAAACGAGCGACCCGGCGGAATCCCGGCAAAACAGGCGATGTTTCGCGATCGCCACATGTGGCCAGGCGTCGGACCTGTTGAGGACGGTGCGTTCGGCCAGTTGTTGAAAGTCTCTGGGGGACCGAGTCGCCGTGTCGATCAGCTGCAAATTTCCGCGATTGACCCAGCCGATCAGGCGATCGTCGCTGGTAACAATCAGGGAGCCAGCGTCCCCGCAGTGGCCCCCTTTCCACATCTGCTGGCCCGTTTCGAAATCGACGCAGTGCATCTCCCGCCACGCCCAGTACACGTAGCCTTTGTGGATCACTGGAGAGCAAACCTTCGAGGCTTCGTCGAGCTGCCAGACCGTTGTGACGTTCCCCTTCAGGTCGATCTGCAGTCGGGAAATTCTATGCTGGTTGTAGCTCGATGTGAGGACGACGCTGTTCTCCAGAACAGCCGGAGTGGCAACGTTGTTGGCGAAGTCGGTCTTCCAGGGGACTTCCGCCACGGTCTTTCCCGCCTGTTTCCCGTCGATGCGGGTAATCAGCAGGCCGTCGAAATTGTGGACGGCGACGCACGGCGTCTCTTCAATCAGCATTGGAACCGGCCCGCCGGTATGTCCAGCGGGACTGGTCGCTTCGGACTGCCAGAGTTCCTGTCCGGTCTTCTTGTCAAATCCGATGAGTGTGCCTGTTGTTGCCCCCACCTCAACAATCAGCCGGTCTCCTTGGATGAGGGGCGATGAGGTGAATCCGTAGTCGCGCAATCCGCTCCGGTTGACCCGCGGTCGTTGAGGAACGTCGTACTCATCGTACAGATTCTTGCTCCAGATCAATGCCCCCTGTTGCCGCGTGTCCCAGCAGCGAAGTTCGCCGTCAATTCCGAGTGTGTACAGGTAATCGGTCTCGCGATCATATTCGGGAGTTGAGCAGGGACCGGCATACAGTCCCTGATCTCCCGTTGCCTTGCGCCCATACTTTGGCGCGGGATAGGAGACTGTCCACAGTTCCTTTCCGGATGAAGCATCCACGCAGTGCAGCGTATCGAACTCGTTCTGCCAGCCCAGCACATACACTTTGTCCGCGACGACAATCGGCGAAGCCGACCCCAGTCCGAACTCGCCCCGCCATGTTTCTTCTCCCAGCCCCCAACTGTTTCCCTGCCAGCCGGAATGAATCCTGGCGTGATCGTTTCGTTCGGGACCACGCCAGTGCGGCCAGTCTTCGGCGACGCCCACCCGAGCTGCCATTGCGATGATCGGCAGGCACGCCAGCAGCAACGGCTTGAAACGAGTCCTGAACATCATTTGATGACCTGCTGAATGCTGGAGCGGGACTATCCTTTCCGGGGACGTGGGACACGCCCCGAGGACCCTTTACCTTTACCTTTTCGACCGCGTTTCCCTTCGCTGCGCGAGCCAGACGTGGCGAAGCCTGGTGAGTCCTCCGTTCCCACGGGGATGCGTGTTCCACCCGAAGAGAGTTGCTTCTTCAAATCAAGAATGCGGTCACGCAGATTGGCGGCCCGCTCGAATTCGAGGGCTTCGGCAGCGGCGAGCATTTCCGCTTCGAGTTCATTGATGAACTCCATTGTGACGTACTGCGTTTCATCACTCGTGCCGGTCGCACCGCGTTCCACCTGCCGGGCGGCGATTTCGTCTTCGATTCCACGCTTAATGGCTTTGCGAACCGATTCCGGCGTGATGCCATGCTCCTTGTTGTAGGCCAGTTGAATTTCACGACGGCGATTCGTCTCGTCGATCGCCGTCTGCATGCTGGGGGTCACGGAGTCGGCGTACAGGATGACCTTCGAGTTCACGTTCCGGGCCGCTCGTCCAATTGTCTGAATCAGGCTGGTCGCGCTGCGCAGAAAACCTTCCTTGTCGGCATCGAGGATACAGACGAGCGAGACTTCCGGCAGGTCGAGTCCTTCGCGCAACAGGTTCACGCCGATGACCGCGTCAAACTTCCCCTGACGCAGTTCCCGCAGCACTTCCACGCGTTCCAGAGCATCCAGTTCGCTGTGCAGCCACTCGCATCGCACGCCCACTTCTTTCATGTAGGTGACGAGATCTTCCGAGAGTCGCTTGGTCAATGTGGTGACGAGGGTTCGCTCACCACGTTCTGTACGAGTCTTGATCTGCTCAATCAAATGCGGCACTTGACCACGGGCGGAATGGATTTCAATTTCCGGGTCGATCAGACCAGTCGGACGGATGATCTGCTGGACGATTTCCCCTTCCGCCTCGGCGAGCTCCCAGTCGGCAGGCGTGGCTGAAACGAAGATCGCCTGGCTGCGGCGGTTGTTCCACTCTTCGAATTTCAGCGGCCGGTTGTCGAGCGCCATCGGCAGGCGGAACCCGTGATCGACCAGCGTTTTCTTGCGGGCCTGGTCGCCATTGAACATCGCCCGAATCTGCGGCACGGTCTGGTGCGATTCGTCGACAAACAGCAGGAAGTCATCGGGAAAGAAGTCGTAGAGCGTAAAGGGTGGCTCGCCCGGCTTACGTTTGGCCAGGGCACGCGAGTAGTTCTCGATGCCGGGGCAATAGCCGACTTCTTTCATCATTTCGAGGTCGTGCCGCGTACGGGCACTCAGCCTCTGGGCTTCCAGCAGCTTTCCTTCCTTTTGGAACTTCGCCAGCTGCTGATGAAGTTCTCCTTCGATCTCCTCGATCGCTTCGTTGATGCGGCTCTGCGGCAGCACGAAGTGCTTGGCCGGGTAGATGTACAAGTCCTGTTGAGACTTTTCACCGACCCCCGAAACGGGTTCAAAGATTGACAGCCGTTCGATTTCGTCGCCCCACAACTCGATGCGGTAGGCGTGTTCCTCGTATGCCGGCCAGATTTCGATGACATCGCCACGCACGCGAAACCGACCTCGCTGGAAGTCGATGTCGTTTCGCTCGTACTGAATGTCGACCAGCTTCATCAGCAGTTCGTCGCGAGGAATGGTCTTGCCGACCTGCAGCGAGACCATCATCTCCAGATAGTCCTTGGGAGAACCGAGACCGTAAATGCACGATACGCTCGCCACGACCACGACATCGCGCCGGGTTGCCAGCGCACTTGTCGCCAGCAGGCGGAGCCGGTCGATTTCCTCGTTGATCGAGGAATCTTTCTCGATGTAGATGTCCCGCTGCGGAATGTAGGCCTCGGGCTGGTAGTAGTCGTAATAGCTCACGAAATACGCGACGGCGTTCTCCGGAAAGAACTCGCTGAATTCGGAGTACAGCTGCGCGGCCAGCGTTTTGTTGTGCGCGAGGACGAGTGTGGGACGGTTCACATTGGCAATGATGTTTGCCATTGTGAACGTCTTCCCGGTTCCGGTCGCCCCAAGCAGCACTTGCGAACGCTTCTCCTCCAGCAGTCCGCGCGTCAGCGACTCAATGGCAGCAGGTTGATCCCCGGCTGGAGCAAATTCAGATACAAGGTGAAATTCAGACATCGTCGGCTTGTCAGTCGTGGCGGATGAAACTGCTCAGACTGTACGCCGCCAAAGGCAGCGGAGAAAGTCTCCCATGGCAAACCGCCACTGCAAACGTTGATTCTTCGTTGGGACAGTTTCGGAAAACCACTGTTGGCGAGACTGTTCGAAGCGGGGCCGAAGCGGGGAATCCGCTCGTCCTGATGACAGCTTCGGTACTACTCGCTGAAAGCCGCCTGCAAGTGAAACCCGCAGGACCAGTGCCAGAGCAGGCTGGGGACATTGTCCAGCAGGAAGGTACTGGCCAGTTCGGAGTACCCGAGCTGCTTCAGCTCCAACAGGGCCAACTGCAGCAGATGACGGGCCAGTCCGCGTCGAGCATATGACGGGGATGTCATCACCCAAGTCAGGTGAGGTCGACCCCAGTGCTGCGTGAGTGCATCCTTCGGCGAAGACTCCTGCCAGATGGGATCGGTGAAGTTTCGCAAGTTCCCCGCAGGCATGAGTGTGATAAGTATGGCCGCGATGATCCCCTGGTGACCGGGCTGGCGAATCACGAAACTGGCCGAGTCGATCAGCAATCCATCGTCGCCCGCCCGGGTTCGCGACAGCGATTCTTCAGCAATTCGCTGACAGTCTTCCGCGCTCAAGACCGAGAGCGGCAGCGTGCTGGTGAAGGCATCGAGAAACAGGTCTGTCAGTGAGGGCCAGTCGGATGCGGCGAGCGGCCGGGCTGTCCAGCCTCCGGCGGAGTCTCTGACTCCAACGCTCGAATCCGTTGTCAGCAGGGCGTGTCCACAACGTGGTTGCGGATCGAGTTCCAGGTGATCGGGACAGACCCGATAACGATATGCCGGGTTACGGGGTAGTCGTTGTGCATCTGCAGCAGTGAGCGGAAACTGCAACTGCGGAAACTGGTTGGTCAACATGCCTGGGACTCGCTCACGCGGCTGCACTATCGTCGTGGCACTTCACGACCGGCCAGCGAGGTTTCGGGGGCCAGGATGAAGATCTCCACCCGACGATTGTGTTGACGACCTGATTCGTCCGAGTTCGATGCCGCTGGCTGATACTGATTGTAGCCTGCGATTCCCATGCGTGGTTCGGAGACACCCTCGGCCGCCATCGCACGGACAACACGAGTTGCCCGGTGTGCTGAGAGTTCCCAGTTCGTTTCGTGTTTGGCTCGCGTGGCTGGCTGCACCACGGGGCGGTCATCCGTGTGTCCGACGACCAGGACGTGGAACGGGCTTGCTTCGGGGGAGTTCATGATCTTCGCCAGTTCCTGCAGCAGCTTCTTGCCGTTGGGCTGGATGGCATCGCTCCCGGAAGCGAACAGCAGGTCGCCGTTGAATCGCACGACTCCGGCGATGGGATCAAACTCAAACTGCGGGTGCTTTTGAGCCAGATTCGAAAGCTGGGCCTTGAGTGATTCACTGAGGCCTCCCGGCGCAGGGAGGCCGGCGAGCATGCTCTGGTACTGATCATGCAGCAGGGCGCGTTCCGCATTGAGGTTGGTCAGTCGCTCGTTGGCGATGCTCAGTTCCTGCTGCATCTGGGCAGCAAGTTGCTGGGACTGGGCCGACTGAGCCTGCAATGCCTGGTTCTGGCGGTAGATCTGGTACGTCCGCAGCTGCGCCTGACGCATTTGCCAGGCGGGAGCCATGTTGCAGCCAGAAAGTACCGGCAGAGCCACAATGAGTAGCACTGAACGCAGGTCCTTCATCATGGAAGAACTCCGTTGTCAAAAGCTGGAGATGGGAGGCTGTGCTCTTCTGCTGGCTGGACGTGATTGTCCCGCCAACAGAGGAGATCGAGCCACTCGATGGGGAGGGGAGGACGCAAGGTCCCATATTGGGGAGCGGTCTCATGCGGTCACCTGAACAGGTGGCATGGACAGCCGAGGGAAGGGTGTGTTTTGCATCCGGCCTGCAACGCCGACCGGACGAGGGTGGCTTTTATGCCACGATTTCAATTGTTGCCAGAGCTTTCGCTCAAGTTCGGCACAATTGCGACCGAGAGCTGCAATCTCTGCCGATGAGAGGCAGTTTCAGCCGGAAAACGGTCAAAAGACACGGGTGGCGGGGGCAGTGAGTGAAGCAGGGCAAACCAGACGATTTGGTTTGGGGACGCCTCAAAGACATCTAAGCTCTCACACTCCCGGATCACGGGCTCCATGACTTTGGGAGGCTGCTCGAAAGGGCTTCCACTGCGCGGATCGCCTTGGCCACCTGATGCGAGTCTCTCAGCTAAGCGGACTTGCGAACCGGCAGCGACTCCGCAGGCTGCGGGAGGGGCAGGCTGGCAGGGCTGTCAACGAGCCGCTGCACGTGCCCGCCCAGTGCGGTCAGCTTGAGTTCCAATTGCTCGTAGCCTCGGTCGAGGTGATAGATCCGCCGGATGGAGGATTCCTGCTCAGCGGCCAGAGCGGCGATGACGAGCGCTGCACTGGCCCGCAGGTCGGATGCCATCAATGGGGCGCCGGAGAGTCGGGGGACGCCTCGAATGATGGCGGAATTTCCTTCGCGACGAATATCGGCTCCCAGGCGGCACAGTTCGGGAATGTGCATGAATCGATCAGGGAAGACCAGATCGCGAATGATGCTCGTCCCTCGGGCTCGTGAGAGGAGGGCGGTCAACTGGGCCTGAACATCGGTCGGAATGCCGGGGTAGGGCTGTGCGACGAAATCGACAGGCTGAATTTCCTGCGGCCCGGTAATCGAAATGCTCCGATCGGAGACCTCGATTCGGGAGCCTGACTCCTGCAGAATGTGGAGCACGGTCAGCAGGTGACGTGGCTCAACTTCATTCAATTGCAACGTCCCGCCAGTCGCTGCGGCGGCAATCAACAGAGTTGCGGCTTCAATTCGGTCTGGAATGACCGTGTGTTCCGCAGCCTGAAGCTGTCCGACGCCTTCGATTGTGATTTCCGGTGTCCCGTGTCCACTGATGCGGGCGCCGCAGCGGTTGAGGTAGTCTGCCAGATCGACCACCTCCGGCTCGCAGGCGGCGGCTTCAATGCGGGTGGTTCCTTCGGCGAAGCAGGCTGCAACGAGAATGTTGCAGGTTCCGGTGACAGTCGTCCCCTGTGGGCCGGCCAGATGTACCGTAGCGCCTTTGAGTCGGTTCGCTTCGGCCAGCACGTAGCCTCGCTCAATACGAACCGATGCTCCCAGCGCTGCCAACCCCTTCAGGTGTAGATCGATGGGGCGGTGGCCAATGTTGCAGCCTCCGGGAAGGGATACGCAGGCTCGACCCAGTCGAGCCACGAGTGGGCCCAGCACGCAGACACTGGCCCGCATGGTGCGAACGAGATCGTAATCGGCAATGCTGCTGCGAATTCCCGTCGGGTCAATCAGCAGACTGCCAGCCGCTTCACGGCGGACATTGACGCCCAGTTTCGTCAGCAGAGAGGAGAGTGTGCGGACATCGGCGAGTTGCGGCACCCGGTGCAGGGTGGTGCAGCCATCGACGGCCAGAGCGGCGGCCATGATGGGCAGGCAGGCATTTTTCGCCCCGCTCACGGAAAGTGAGCCGGACAGCGCGTGCCCTCCCTGCACAACAAACATGTCCATCCGTGACATCCCTGCTAGATTCTGGTCGAATGGATTCTCCATTCGGCGGACGAAATCTTAGCGACCTGCCGCCATCTAAGGAACAGCATGCTGCCCGGATTCGCAGTGATCACAAAGCCTGCGATCTTTCGAGGCATGTCGCGACGAATCAGTCTGATCCAATGGCTGTGATGCTGGCCCTTCCGCAGCCTGACAAGGCGGGCTTGTCCGACACGCAAGACCTGCTAGACTCCCCGCCAGCGCTGGTTTTCGAACCTGCGTGACGGTCTCCGTGTCTCACGGGACTGGCTTACCCGGTAGTGTAACGGTAGCACCACAGTTTTTGGTACTGTTAGTCAAGGTTCGAATCCTTGCCGGGTAACTTTCTTTTCTCACGCCACACCCCGGCTGGTTGGCGTTCGCTGCGATCCAATCTTCGGCATCTGCGGCGGCAAACTGGTCCGCGCGACTTGGCGGGACCGCTCTGCGTCTTCTACCATCACCGATTCAGGTCCGTAGTGGGACACGTCCCGTAGCTGCGCTCTCTCACCTTGAATCAGGACAAAGGAAGACGGATGCCCTGCCGAGTTCTTGCCTCGCG
>JAGQPW010000010.1:0-3865 GCA_020426515.1 Planctomycetaceae bacterium
AAGAAGATCTCCAACCTGCGGGACTTCATTCCGCTGCTGGAGAAGGTCGCCCAGTCCGGCAAGCCGCTGCTGGTCGTCGCCGAAGACGTCGACGGCGAAGCGTTGACCGCCATGGTGGTCAACCGCCTGCGTGGCATCCTCAAAGTCTGTGCCGTTAAGGCTCCAGGCTTCGGCGATCGTCGCAAGGCGATGCTGCAGGACATGGCTGTGCTGACCGGCGGTACCGTGATCTCCGAAGACCTCGGCATCAAGCTGGAATCCGTCGAACTCGCTCAGCTTGGCCGTGCCAAGACTGTCGAAGTCGGCAAGGACTCGACCACCATCGTCGACGGCCTCGGCAAGAAGGAAGATATCGAGAAACGCGTCGGTCAGCTGCGTAAGCAGATCGAAGAAACCGACAGCGAATACGATCGCGAGAAATTCCATGAACGCCTCGCGAAGTTGACCAGCGGCGTTGCCATCATCTCGGTCGGTGCTGTCACCGAAGCCGAAATGAAGCAGACCAAGGCCCGCATGGAAGATGCCCTGCACGCCACGCGTGCAGCAGTTGAAGAAGGCATCCTCCCGGGCGGTGGCGTCGCCTTGCTGCGAGCCATCCCGTCTGTTCAGGCAGTGAAGGCCAAGGGCGACGAGCGGATTGGTGTGGAAATCATCGCCCGTGCTCTCGAAGCTCCGATTCGCCAGATCGCCGGGAACTGCGGTCAGGATGGTGCGGTCATCGCCGACGAAGTGAAGAACAATGAGTCAACAAATGTTGGCTACAATGGCGTCACCGGCAAGTACGTCGACATGATCAAGGACGGAATTATCGATCCGGCCAAAGTCGTGAAGAGTGCGCTCCGATACGCAGGCTCGATCGCTGGCCTCATGCTGACGACTCAAGTCCTCGTGACCCGCACGGATAACCCCGATGGAGGCGAACGTGCCTCCGTCGAAGGCGCGGTTCGTTAATCCGACCCGTGGGATGCTGAACTCTGTCACGAGCCACCGGGTCCCCGGTGGCTCGTGCCATGAATAGAGAATCTGAATTGATCAACTGGATGGGAGCTCCCCATCTTTCGCAAAAACTATGAGTGCAATGGCGACAAAGCGAGATTTCTACGAAGTCCTGGGGGTCTCCAAGTCGGCAACGGCCGAGGAGATCAAAAAGGCGTACAAGAAACTCGCGCTCAAACACCATCCCGACCGCAATCGTGGTGACGATGAAGCCATTGAACGCTTCAAAGAAGCGGCGGAAGCGTATGAGGTGCTCAGCGATCCCGACAAACGCGGCCGCTACGACCGATTTGGCCATGACGGATTGCGAGGAGCAGCCGGACGCGGCGGAGGCGGAGCAGGATTCCACGATCTGAACGACATTTTCGAATCGTTCGGCGACATCTTTGGTGACATGTTTGGCGGCGGGCGACGTGGCGGAGGCGGCGGAGCGCGTACCAGCCGCGGCGCCGACATTCAGGCCTCGGTAACCATCGATCTCGTCGCGGCTGCCACAGGATGTGAAGAAACGATTCGCATCTCCCGCAAGAAAACCTGTAATCACTGCAACGGGTCAGGTGCGGAACCCGGCACAACTCCGGAAGTCTGCGACTATTGCGGCGGTGCCGGACAGGTCGTCCAGGCGCAGGGCTTCTTTCGCATTCAAACCACCTGCCCCGCCTGCCGTGGTCAGGGCAAGGTGATTCGCCACAAGTGCAACACTTGTTACGGCTCGGGCCGCGAAGATGAATCCATCGAGCTGACGGTCAAGATTCCCGCCGGCATGGACAACGGCATGCAGCTGTGCCTGCGTGGCGAAGGCGAAGTCGGACTGCAGGGCGGACCGCGCGGCGACCTGTATGTCGATGTGAAAGTCAAAGATCACGCGATCTTTCAGCGTGAAGGCAACCACCTGTTCTGCCGCGTCCCCATTTCGTACAGCCAGGCCGTCTTGGGAACCACCGTGGAGATCCCGTTGATCCAGGGCAAGGATCGCCTCGAGATCCCACCCGGAACCCAGCCAGGCGAAGTCATCCGATTGCGAGGCAAAGGCTTGCCTGATGCCCGCAACGGCCATGTCGGCGACCTGCATGTCGAAGTCCAGGTCGTCGTCCCGCGCAAAGTGAGCGACGAACACGATGCACTGCTTCGCAAACTGGCCAAGCACGAAGAGGCGGAAGTCCATCCGCACCGGAAATCCTGGCTCGACAAACTGACGGATTTCTTCAAGAGCGAACCTGAAAACTGACCCCTCGGTTCCCTCTTTCATTCAATTGTCTGACGTCCATATCGCAGGATCAGATCTGGAAATTCATCATGAACGATCAACCGACCGACATGCCGCAAGATGCCGTCCCACCTGAGGAGCAGGAATTGGAATCGCCCCCGACGCTGGAACAGCAACTGCATGAAGCACTGGTCGAAAAGAACGACAATTGGGAACGGTTTCTGCGTTCACAGGCAGAGCTGGACAACTTCCGCAAGCGGGCAAATCGCGAGCGGGACGAAGAGCGACGCTACGCCAGCCTGCCTCTGGTCCGCGACCTCATCCCGGTACTGGACAACCTGTATCGCGCGGTCGATGCCTGCAAGCAGTCCGCTCCCGAAGAAGGCTCTCCCGCCGCATCGCTGTTGCTGGGAGTGGAAATGGTGCTCAAGCAGACCGAGGAAATTCTGGGCCGGTACGGAGCCCAGCCCATTGCGGCCCTCGGACAGCCGTTTGACCCACAGTTCCACGAAGCACTACAGCAAATGCCATCTGCCGATCATCCGCCCATGACGGTGATCAATGAATTCGAGCGAGGCTACATGCTCCACGACCGAGTGGTACGCCCCAGCAAAGTCATCGTCTCGGTCGCGCCACCTCAAGAGTAATCTGGCTCACCTGGACAGCGTATTCAGCGTTCGATCCATCTTCCTGTACTTGACTTCGTCACAACCATGCCGACCTACGACTACGAATGCCAGGCCTGTAAGCACCAGTGGGAAGAGTTTCAGTCCATCAAGGCAAAACCGATCAAGAAATGCCCGGAGTGTGGCAAGAACAAGGCGCAGCGACTGATCAGTGGTGGCGGAGCAATCCTGTTCAAGGGCTCCGGATTCTACATTACCGACTACCGCAGCGACTCGTACAAACAGGGCGCTTCCGCTGATGCCAAGACTGGCAGCGACAGTAAGCCGGCGGACAGCAAGCCGACCGAATCGAAGCCGAGCGACAGCTCATCCAAAACGTCCAGCGAATGACAGACTCGCGGCGACTCTCTGGCCAACAGCCATGGGGAAATCAGTCACCCCGCGCCGCTAGCGCATCTCGAGTTCCGCCAACCTGCGGACTTCTTGCCCCAGCAGGTTGAGGAACGACTGTGTCTGCGCAGGTCCGAGCCCGCGACCATCGCCACGGGAGCACAGCGTCACGGTATTGCCATACCCAATCACGACGACTGTGGTGTGCGTCAGTGGTCGGCGGGGCGGCGCACATTGCACGCGCTGGACCGTCAGCCCCGCAACGGTCCAGCGACCGTCCTGCAATGGCAATCGATCCGACAGCAATCGCCCCACATCCCCCAGGTTCGAAAACACCGCCGTCGCAAAACACCGAGATTTCGGCAACATCACACGAGTCAGTCGCAGACGCTGCATCCAGGTCACCGCTTTCAACAGATTGATGATTCCCAGGCGATTCTGCCGCACGAACTCCAGTTCCTTGTGCACATCACGCAGTACCCCCTGATCCACCTGCCGCAACGTGCGTGAAATAAACTTGTAGCCAATCTTGTTCACGGCGCTCAGCTCTCGGTCCTGCAGTGTGCGCCGACTGACAGGGACGATCAGTCGAAGCAGGTCGTCCGCTTGAGCGTCGCCATGCTGTCGTTGCCAGACCGCCAAGGCA
>JAGQPW010000010.1:3962-39333 GCA_020426515.1 Planctomycetaceae bacterium
CATGCAACATCGCCGCCGTCAACAGGTCGTTCAGGGTAATCCCTTCGCGCTGCGTAAACGTTTTCAACTGCCGAAACTCATCGACGGTGAAGCGATACTCACAATGCCCCGGACTCAACATTCGCTCGGTGGCGATTTCCTCTCCCAGAGCGAGAGGCCGCGGTTTTGATGTCCGTAAAATCTTCGCGAACTTCGCCAGCCGCTCCCGCAACGGAAGCGGCGACCGAACCCCCCGCAGAGACTCGCGGTCATGCAGCAGATTCCAGTTGACGGGCGGCAAGTCGGGCAGGTTGGTGTCCCGTCCCAGCAATCGCCCGTAAGCATTCAACCAGTCCGCCAGAAACGTGAACATCCCCAGTGCATCAGCGCAGGCATGGTGCACGAAGAAGTACAGCGTGGAACGCTCGGGTCCCCAGTGCAGGTAGACACGTGAGCCCGGTTCAGCAGACAGATCGAGATATTCGGATTCCACTGAGGGAAGATCTTCGGGGCCCCGCTCCAGCAGCCGAAGCGTCGGAGGATCAGCCGCTACCCAGCAGATTCCCCGGCCTCGCCTGCGTTCAATCACCGCGGCCAGCAACGGATGGCGAGCGTATGCGTCCTGCAGCGATTCACTCAACGCTTCCAATTCCAGCGGCCCCGTGAGTTCCACCTCCAGGTAACTCACCATCGGATGCGAAGGCCACTCGTCCGTGAACATGTAGTGCTCGAATCCCGTGCAGGGAAGCGGCAACGGACTGGCGTGATCAGAGGCGACAGACATGAACGTCAGTAAATTGTGAAACACTGAAGAGGCCACCGCATCATGCCTCACCCTCGCCCGGTTCGTCCACTGTGCTGTCGGGATATTCCCTGCCCGCCAGATCGGAACGCATCAACGACCAGATTTCGCTGATCTGCAAAAAGCGACAGGCAATGAGAAATACACCCGTCCCGCACACCATCGCGATCAGCAGTCTCGTCAGTCGATGTGTCACGGTCACGTCCCGGGGCACCAGCCACAACGCCATTTCAATCGTGACTCCCATGGCAATGGTCGCCACCGCCACGCGAACTGACGTCCAGCCAATGGCACTCCACCGCAATCTTCCCAGCCGCGACTCCAGTCGCCGCAGCGAGAGCAACAACTGCGTTCCAGCGGCGAGCACTCCGCCCAGCGCCAGTCCCACTCCACCCAGAAACCAGATCAACGTCAGGTTCAGCACCACATTCACCAGCAGAGCCACCAGCCCAAACCGCATCGGCGTCTGGCGATCCCCCACTGCGTAGAATGCGCGATTGATGATCAGCAGCGAGATATAGACCCACACTGCGGAGCCATACGTCGCCACTATGGCCGCCGCCAGTCGGGTATCAGCGGCATCGAATCGACCATGTCGAAACAGCAGCGAGGTCACCGGTTCGGCCAGCAGGAACAGGCCTGCACTAGCCGGCAGCGCCACGGCAACCACGAGTTGCAGACCGCGCGTCAACTCATTGCGCAGCCCCTGAAAATCCTTTAACTCGGCAAAACGCGTGAGCACCGGAAACAGAACCGTTCCCAACGCAACACCAAACACGCCGAGCGGAAACTGATACAGCCGCTGTCCGAGATACAGTGCCGAGGCGGTTCCCGTTTCGAGGATGGGATCAAACCCCAGCCGCTGACAGGCCGCCACGCTTCCAGCTTCGGGCTGTGCGAATGCCCAGGCGATTACGCTGTCGAATACCGCTCCCACCTGTGTCAGTCCGACACCCGCCACAACGGGGAGCATTGCCATAAACACCTCACGCACGCGCAGCCAGCCTTCCGGACAATGGCGAGTCAGCCACCAGCCTTCGCGGGACAACACCACCAGCGGCAGCAGGAACTGCAGAACTCCCGCCACCACGATCGTCACACAGATGAGTTGGACGCGAGACAGGTCGCTGTCCAGGAACACCCATGCCAACAGCAGCCCCAGCAGCCACACCACGTTCAGCACAACCGGAACAAGGCTGGGCCACAGGAATTGACGCAGTGAATGGAGCGCTGCCGAGAGCAGTGCCGCCAGGCAGATGAAGAGCATGTACGGCAAGAGCAGCCCGAGGAGTTCCAGCACCTCACGCACCTCGGCTGAGACGGTCCCCAGCGACAACATCCCCCAGATGAACGCTTCGCCCACCAGCACGATAGCCGCCAGCAATCCGGCCACGGTCAATGCAATGGCCGACAGTGTCTGCCGGGCGGTCTCCTGACCGTTTCGTTCAATATCCCGCACAAACACAGGCAAAAATGCGGTTGTCAGTGCTCCCTCACCGAACAGTTGCCGAGCCAGATTCGGCAGGCGAAACGCGACGATAAACGCATCCAGCGTAGGGCCTCCTCCAAACATCGCCGCCAGAGCCATATCGCGAGCCAGGCCCAGAATGCGACTGAGCAAGGTGCACGCGCTGACAATGCGCAAATTCGAAATGACCCCTCGCGAACTCAACACGGGCTCCTGTGGGATGCGGAACGGGAATGCGAGAACGATAGGGAACCGGAAGATCGGCGAGTAGAGCGACTTGCCCTCAATTCGGAGATGAACCACGATGGCGTTCCAACAACCGCCCCTCTGATCGACTTCTTCACTCCGCCGATGCCTGTTCCCACCCACGCCACCTTTGCCGCATCCTCTGCACAGCGCCATGCACTGCTTTTCCTGTTATTCATCATCGTTGGTTGCAGTCAACCTGTAGCAGACACGTCGGAGCCACGAGCAGCAGTTCCGAGCGAAGCGAGCTGGGAACGGCAGATTGATGCTGTGCGTGGCAACGTCTCGCCGAAAATCGAAATCTCAGAGGCCATCGTCACCGAGGACCAATTCCGCCAACTGCTCACAGAGTGCAATGGACTGGAAGTCCTGCTGCTGGACCGGACAGAGGTCTCACCGGAAACACTCTCCAAAGTTCTGCCGCAACTCACTTCACTGCGGCAACTCAAGCTCGGTTCGACGGTCCCCGCAGACGCCTTTCCACACATCGCCGGACTGGGAAACCTCGAAGTCCTCAACCTTCCCGATGCCCGCTGCGGCGATCAGGAACTCGCCTTGCTGTCAGCACTCCCCAGACTGAAGCTGCTGAGGCTGCATTCACCTGCTCTGACCGATGCAGGTTTGCATGCCCTGCCGCAGTTTCCATCCCTGCGGTACCTGCACTTGATCAACACCCCCATCACAGATGCGGGACTGACCTCAGTGGCCCAATGCGAGCACCTGGAGTCGTTCTATCTCGATGGAGGAAACTGCACAGACGAGGGACTCTCCGCGCTATTAAAGGAGCGTCCCAAACTGCACTTCCACTGGAACGATCTGCATCTCGAAGACGATCCCAACAAGCATCCGCATGACTGAACTCGTGAATAAATGAAGTTCAGCGGGAGCCACGATCTCGTCGCGAGCGACTTTGTGAGCCCGTCTTGCGGCCTTTCGCCTTCCCCTTGGAATCTCCCTTGGAACTCTGCTTCTTTCCTGATCGGAATTGCTGCGAGTCTCCCTTGGGTTTGCGGGACTGCTGCTTCTTGCCACCGGCCGATTGCGTCGACGCCCCTCCTGCGCGACCGATGTAGCGCAAGTTCAACTCGCGACGATCCAGATCAACCTGCGCCACCTCCACCATCACCCGGTCCCCCAGGCGAAAGACGTCGCCGGACCGCCTCGCAATCAATGCCATCGCAGGCTGGTCATAGTCGTAGATATCATCGGGCGGCAGACTGGTAATGTGAACCAGTCCTTCTGCGGGAATCTGCGTGCCGCGTACAAAGAACCCCCAGCGTTCAACACCGGTAATGTACCCTTCCATCTGCTCGCCAACTCGGTCGGTCATGTAGGCCAGCAGCTTGAGCTTGATGAGTTCCCGCTCGGCCTGTTCCGCGCGACGCTCGGTCAACGAGCAGTGTTTTCCCTCCCGCAGCAAGTCCGACATGCTGCGTCCCAGATACGTTTCGTTCCCCGTCACCAGTCCGGTGATCAGACGATGAATCAGCAAGTCGGGATAGCGGCGAATGGGGCTGGTGAAGTGACAGTAATTCTCTTCCGAGAGGGCGTAGTGACCTTCATCCACGGGAGAGTATTCCGCCTGCTTCAGGCTCCGCAGCATGGCGTAGTTGAGGGCATGTTCCTCCGGCTTTCCTTTCACCTGTCGCAACAGATTCTGCAAGTCCATGCGGCTCTGCACCCGCTTGATCGGATAGCCCAGAATGCCGGCAAATTCACCAAATGCGATCAGCTTCGCTTCCGCCGGATCAGCATGAACCCGCCGCAAAAACAGCTGTTCACGGTCGTCCAGCTCAGTCGCCACGGCAATATTGGCGGCCAGCATGAACTCTTCAATGATCTGATGGCTCTCATCATGGGAGCGTTCCTTCGCTCCAATCACTTTCAAATCCTTGTCGAACTCCAGCCGGATTTCCGGCATGTCGAGTTCGAGAGCCCCCTTCTCAAAACGACGACGACGCAGCAGCATCGCCAGTTCGTGCATTTGCGTGAGCAATTTGCGAATGGGAGCGGCAACCGCCTTGTGCGCATCATTCTCGCCTCGAATGACCGGCAACACCTCTTCATAGGCGAACCGCTTCTTCACCTTGATCGCGCAGCGGGCGAACCGCCGATGCACGGGAATCCCATCAGCCGTGTATTCAATGAAGGCTGAGACCACATACCGCACCCGCTTCTCCTGCAGGCTCGCCAACCCGTTGGAGATCACCTCTGGCAGCATCGGAATGACCTTGGTCGGCAGGTACACACTGGTGCCCCGCTTCTCCGCTTCCCGATCCAGCGCTGTCCCCGGCTGCACAAAGTGCGAGACATCCGCGATATGAACCCCAAGATGCCAGTGCCCATCGGAACTGCGGGTGAGGGAGATCGCATCGTCAAAGTCCCGGGCATCGGCAGGGTCAATCGTGACAATGGTCTCGCCGGTCAGATCCTCACGGTCTTCCAGCGACTTCTCGTCAAAGTTCTCCGCTTCCAGACGCGCCTCACTCAGCACTTCTTCAGGAAACTCATCCGGCAGCCCGAACTGGTGAATCACCATTTGCGTATCGACGCCGGGAGTCGCCCGATCCCCCAGCACCTTCGTCAGCACTCCCTCACCATCGTTGATGTGCGTAGGAAACCGCAGCATCTCGACGACAACCTTGTCCCCTTCGGCCGCCCCCTTGGCTCCCGGGTCACCCACCCAGACCGGAGCCGAAAAGTCCTTGCCATCAATCTTCACCCAACCAGCATCGTTGTCCTCGAAGTAGGTCCCCACAAACACATTCGTGCGGCGTTCCAGAACCTCGACCACTTCGCCACACCGCTGCCCTCCGGAGCGGCGGCGGTTGTTCAGCCTCACCAGTACTTCGTCGCCCGTCTGGGCATCCTTCAGGTCGCGACGATCAACGAAGATATCCGGCTTTTCAACGTTCAACTTGGGCTCATGTAGAATGATGAACCCATCTCCAGAAGAATTGCGACGCACAATGCCAATCAGCCCGCCGGTCGCCGCCTTGCCCGGCTGTACGCGTCCGCCGCCGGAGAATCGAATCTCTCCACTCGCTTTCGCCTGAGTCAGCGCCTGTTCGAACCGGCCCATCTCCTTCTTCTTCACGCCCATCTTCTTCGCCAGCGATTGTGGCTTCATGGGACGGTAGTCGGGCCCTTGAATGTATTTCAGCAGGCGTGGAAGCATGAGGCTGTTCACCGGTAGGGCCCGCACCATGTTGATGCCAGCCACAGGAAAGGACATGCAAAGTCATTCACAACGCCGTTATCGCCTCACCGATACCGCAGGTCAACAGCGCAGCACCTTCTTCATTTGCCCCCTCCCTGTCGATCGGAAAACGATCCTGTTGTTGACAGGGCAGTTTTCGCCTCGCGACTTCGCATTCCCGGAACACCGGAATCATTCCCCGATCACTTTCACCAGCACCCGCTTCGGCCGACGACCATCAAACTCCCCGTAGAAAATCTGCTCCCACGGCCCGAAATCGAGCTTGCCGTGGGTCACGGCCACGACCACCTCGCGGCCCATCACCTGCCGTTTCATGTGGGCATCGGCGTTGTCTTCGCCGGTTCGGTTGTGGGCGTATCGCTGGGGTGAGGCGTCGAAGGGTGCGAGACCTTCCAACCACTTCTTGTAGTCTTCATGCAGCCCCGGTTCATCATCGTTGATGAACACAGACGCCGTAATGTGCATCGCATTGACGAGGCACAGGCCTTCCTGAATGCCGCTTTTGTTGACGATGGCAGCGATGGTCGGCGTGATGTTTTCGAACGCCATCCGGGCGGGGAGTTGGAAGGTGAGGTACTCGGTGTGGGACTTCATGGTCGATCTCGCTGGCTGCAGAACTTGCTGAGCACAGCGTACCGCGTCGACCGGGGGAAGGGGTAGAGCGAGAGGGCCGAAAGAGAATCACCGCAGCACGCAGAGGGACGCAGAGAGTTCCGCAATCACAGCGTTACTGGACTCACCATACTTACGAGGTATCGCCTGATGACTTGAGAGATCAAACAAGAGGAAGCTGGACACCTGCTCTGCGTCCCTCTGCGCACTCTGCGGTGAGCCCGAATCGTCGTTCCAAGAGCACGGGGGAGGTCCTGATACTGGTCTCGATGACAGGCAAACGAGCGACCTTCACTGAGCCCCTCACCCCCACAATGGAGTTTGATTGGAATGGAGACTTCATTGTGGGGGAGAGGGGGAGTCCACACCAAATGACGCAGGCTACTTCTTGGGTGCAAGCAGCTTTTGCTGGTACTCGTGGAAGGTGAGCCACTGGGTATCTTCAGCTTTGAGTTGTTGTTCCCAGCGGCTGATGAGTTTGCGGTCGATGTTTTGCATCTCACGGAAATCGTGTCGAGCCTTCAGGCGAACGGGGGCATCGAGTCGGGCGGAGAGTTCGACGGAGATAGGGAGCAACTGGCGATCGCGAAGTTCACTGTTGAGTTGCAGACGGGATGTGGGATAAACCGAATGCGGGTGCAAGACGTAGTTCAGCCGGGCGGCCCAGTCGGCGTACTCCAGATACTGCTTGTGGAACGTGGGGGACGTCGCCGCAACGGTGCTCACTTTGTACGACAGCAAATCGCCACTTAAACCCAGGGATTGTTGATCGGCATCGTACGTGGCCAGCAGCTGGGGATTCATCTGAAAGGCAATCGATGCGGCCCGTTTCTCATTCTGTGGTGATGGATCTTTCGCCACATCAGCAGCGTATTCGCGGGCTTTGACCTGAGCAGCTTCCAGGAATTGATGAACTTCGGAGAAGGGAACTTCGGTGGCGAGGTAGTCTCCCCCCAGAATCACAAAGCGATGTCCGCCAGGTTCGTAGACAACGACTTCGCCCACATCTTCCATGTAGTCGTAGGCCTTGCCGGCATGGAACAGCGTGAGGCTGTGCGAAACCGGTTCTTCTCGCAACTTCTCGCCGCTGATCATCGAGACCGTGGTGAAGACACGCATATCCTGCGCGAGCGCCGATGAAGTGAACAGCACTCCCAACAGGAGTGGCGCGATCATTCGGCAGGGTGTGAACTTCGTGTTGGTGAGAAGCATGAGCGACCTCCGTGTCGCGTTGATTGAGTTCAAGTCGATGCGGATGAGGTCACCGCACTCAGTTCCACGGGAATCCCGCCGCAGCGGGCACTCTCGTTGGCGGCCAGAATGAACTGCAGCACTTCCAGCGTCTCGGCGGGCGGCACAGGCGCCACCCCGGTGGTGAATCCTTCGACGATCTTCCGACACAGATTGCGATAGGCATTCCGCGTCGAAGTCCACTGCGGAATAGTGGCCCGCTCAGTAAACACGGTCAGCCCGTAGACGGTACTTCCCTGACGTTGTCCGCGTACGGTCCCGATGCGGCCATCGTGCCAGATGCCTGTCACCACATCGCACGTGGCGGTCGACATGGTCGAGACGCGTTGACATCCCGGCCCCAGCAGGGCGTAGAGTTGCTCGACGACATGGATTCCGTAGTGCAGCAGTCCGGGATTTCCCTCCACATGCCAGGCGGGCCCAAAACTGGTGCATCCAAAGAGCGGCCCCAGTTGTGGTTTCCGGTTTCGCAATTCGGCGATGTCATCCGTGAACCGCATGGCCGACGCGTTCCACAACAGCGTGTTCAGCTCGGCCGCAGTCTGCACCATGACTTCGGCATCACTCCAGGTGTTGGCGAATGGTTTGTCGACATAGACGGGAATTTGCCGCTGCAAGAACGGCAGCACTCGAGCACGGTGAGCCGCCCCGCAAACGGACAAGATCAGGACGGCATCCACCTTTTCGAACAAGTCCTCGGGCTGCTGGACGAGTTCAACACCGCAGGCTTCAACCTGGGGGGTGAATTGTGAAATCCGCTCCGGCGACATCAGGGATTCCCCCGGACACCCCGCCACGACGCGCGCACCTTCCACCCATTGGTCTCGGTCCACGCCGTGGTGATTGAACCGCTGCGTGAACTCGACCGAATGCGACGAGTCGAAATCGACAATGCCAAGTCGAATCATGCGAACAGAGAGACAATCGCTCCTGAATGAGGGCCAATGGATTGGCGGATGGGGCCTCAACGTACTGCCAGACGAGTGACCGGCAGCGATGGCCCCGGGGAAGGTACCAGCCCGGCGGAAATCGGGACAAGATGAATCACCTCCACCGCGAGCAAACCACAACAAGTTAGCAAAACTGGACTTACGCCTTCGCACTGCACTTGCAGCGAAGGGCCCGCGGGGGACGATTCTACCAATTCTTCCTAATTTGAGGCTTTTGACACATGTCGAGGCCAGCGGTAACCGATAGGGGAAGTGAGTGCGCAGGTTTTGCATCCATTCCTCCAGTTAGGTCAGCACGGCAGGCACATGCCGAATACGTCCTTTCGAGTCGCCTCTTGGGCTTTGTTGATTTCTGTCGGGTTGTGCGTGGTCGCTGCGTCCACGAATACCCGCAACGCTCGCCTTGCGCTGAGCTATCCGCCCAAGACACTGGCAACCCCCGAAGGGACGCAGCTCGCTGGTCAATCCGCTTCCGACATTGAGCTGGGGACATCACGGGATTTCCCCGGAGATCGCGCCCCGGAAATCGCTGTCCGCGTCGCCTCGCGAGACCCATTTGCTCTGGAGCAGTCTGGTTCCTTTGCCGGTACAGCGTCGCAGACCGAAGGTGTCCGGGGACCAGACGTCGTTGTGCCCGATCCGTACGAGCATTCGCCGCTCGATCCAATTGACCCGCTGCTGACATCCGAACGTCCTGCGGCGGAAGTCGCCTCAAGAGACGAGACTCTCACGCCATGGAGCGGGAGCACTGCTGCACCTGCCGCTGCTCCACGGGCTCGAATTGCCTCAGCTGATCCAGACCTCTCGTTCGGTCAATTCCCGGCCTGGGCTCAATCCGAAGCGCACGGTGTTTACGAAGAGCTCCCCCCGCCACCTGCCGAGACAGCCGAAGCCCAGAAGGCGGAAACTGCCCCCGAGGAATCGCAACTGAAGGCATTGCGCGATGAACTGGCCGCACTCAGGGCCACCCGAGATACACTCGAAAGTTCAGTCGAACCAAGTCCCGTCGAGTCTGCCATTCCAAAGCGGACCGAAACATTCAGTCCGATCCCCGCTCGGCTGCCACCACAGTTCGAACCTGCTCCGCTGAGAGTTTCGCCCGCGCCACCCGCACCGGTTCAGACACCAGCTCAAACGGTGACCAGTCTCGAAAGAGATGGCATTTCGATCTCGGCAGGCCAGGAAACAGACCGCTGGAATCTCCAGTTTCAACAGGCCAGCGTTCGCGATGTGCTGATGACCGTGGGTGAAATGATTGGCTGGCAGGTGGTGATTGACCCGAATGTCGATGGTGAGTTCACAAGCACTTTCACCGAGGCGGACCTGGAGCAATCGTTTGCTGTTGTTGTGAAAGCCCATCGCCTGCGCGTCGAACGTCGGGGCGATTACATTCTCATCGGGACCCGTCCCTGACTTGAGCCTGATTGCGCTGAGCCGCAACTTCCGAATCCATTGATTCTGGAATTCTCTGATTGCGCAAGCTGCGCAATGCCTGTCTTCCGGGCTGATCTCGATGGTCCGACGGATCACACCCTCAGATTTCCATCTTGTGGCAACAAGATGATGAGAATGTGGCAAAACGAATTTGCCGTTTGGCCAATGGAGCGCAAAGTTAGCTCATCGTTGGCACGCGTTCGCCAGCGAGTGGGATGTCCCCACCCCAGAA
Source organism: Planctomycetaceae bacterium (assembly GCA_020426515.1). Taxonomy (GTDB): domain Bacteria; phylum Planctomycetota; class Planctomycetia; order Planctomycetales; family Planctomycetaceae; genus JACKHO01. The sequence continues at coordinate 14,157 of JAGQPW010000010.1, forward strand.
TGTGTATCCGTTTCCTCGGACACCTGCCCCACTTGGAGTTGAATTATGCGTCGGACAATCATTGCTGTTGCCGCTGTGGCTGCAACTCTCGTTATCGGAAACATGGCTGATGCGGCACGTGCCCGTCGCGTCGTCGCCTACCCGCGGACCCCAGTCGTCACCCGGACCGCCAGCGGTCCTGGCATCTTCGCACGGCTGATGGAACTGGAGCGTCGCAAGAATGCATGGCTGTTCGGTCGTTAATTGACCCAGCCGTGAATATCGCGTGAAGAACGAATCAGCCCCGCAGGATCGCCTTGATCCTGCGGGGCTGTTCATCTTGATACCAACCGGAACTCGATCCAGTCAGTCCGCGGAAGCCAGATTGGCTTCCAGTCCCCATTCCGCCTTAAACTCTTCAGGCAAGGGCTGTTGTTTGAGCGCGATCATGGCCACATAGTACAGCGGCTCACCGGCCACCGAGACGCGATGCTGATAACGTCGATAGCATTGCGTCTGGATGATTCCGCGTTCGTTGAGTTGTCGCACCATTCGCGAAAAAGGCCCTGCTGTATCCTGCAGGAAGTCCTCCTTAATATTGAATGCGAGCCAGCCCGGCGTTGCAATGTAGTCCAGCGCCTGCAGGAATGCCGTGGGCGGAATGTCTCCGTACCCAAGAGCAGCCACGCTGGCCAGACAGTTCAATTCACTGCTCTGCAACACATCGTCGACAGCAGGGTCTGGTGCGGTCAGATCGGCGACAACATACCGATCATAAATGCCCGGACGGTCCCGCATGGCGGCTTCTTTTGCTTCGGGCAGAATATCCACCCCTACGATTCGGTCACTCCCGGATGCCTGGAATTCATCTCCCACCATTCCGTTCCCCGCACCAAAGTCGAGGACCCGCAGCTCTTCTGGTCCAATCCCCAAGTCATCGCGAATCTGCGTGAGCAGGTTCACAATGCAACTGGGTGAGCAACACTCAAGCTTTTCGTAGAACAGCTTCTCGTAGAGACCTGGGACGGAGAAAATCTCGTGGTAATCGTGAAACCGGAGTCGTTGCGGTTCTCCGTCGATCACGGCTTCGCACCACTCTTCATCCTGATCAAGCCGTCTTGTTTCATGTGATGCGGCGGGAAATCGAATTTCCTGCACTGGCGTGTCGATTTGTTGAAGCCGTTGAGTCCAGACATTATGCGTAGCAAGTTTGTTCATGATGAATCAGACGGGGCTCGTCCTTTCAGATCTGGGTGAAAAGTCAGTCAGGGAAAGCAGTGAGAAGATGCGCCCGGCAGTTCGGCCGCCCCGGCCAGCCGAAAATCTGTTGCGCGCTCGCGACCAGTCACCCTAGGGATTCAGCTAGCCATTGCAACCCCATTTGGCAGGAATGGTTCCCCCATTCGAGCCACGTTGAGTGGCCACCGTCTCGATCACCGGTATCGGAAATTTCCGCTTTCCGTTGTGGATTTGGCCTGCTGAGTCACGTTTAGTGAATTGGATCCCTTCGATTGAGTCGTCGCCACTTCACCTCGCATGCGGCGTGAAGTGGCGCGGCTGTATTTCCTGATTTGCAATCATTTCGGCAATTCCGCGTTCTTCCCCTCTTGAGTTTCACATCTCTGGACAGTTCGCGATCGGTCGGGAATTCCACTCCGGAAGCCGCTGGCCGTCGATGCTGCCCAGCCATTCTCAGCCTGCGACGTCGATGCTGCGACGTTCTGTGGACATCAACTCATGGCAACACCGTCTTCGATAGTCCCTGAGACTGGGGACAATGGTCGGATGAATCCCCCGGAATTCGCTACACTGGGAGACACCTCCAGACCGTCCGATTGGTCGGTTGACTGGAAGGTACCCGTTGCATCCAAGCCGACCACAACCACGTCTGACCACCCCATGTCTGACTATCGCCCCCTGCTGGAGAGCTTTGCCCGCGCCATTCAGGAGCGAGCGGCGGCCGAACAGACACTTCAAGACACCTTCGGCCATGGCCCCGATTCCACTGAGCAGGAACTGTTTGCTGCCGCTCAGCGAGCGGAGACGGAACGTGCCACGGAACTGGAATCACTTGCCCGGCAGCAAGCCGCAGCTGAAGACGAAATCGATGCTCGCTGCAATACCGACCTGAGCGAACTGCAATCCGCACAGCGTGCACTGCTGCACCAGATCGAGTCGCGTGCTTCGGGGGAGCTGACCTCACTGGAGCAACAGAAATCTGACAGTTCCTGGGTCGTCACTTCAGTGCTGGACGACACCGCCGACGACAGTCCAAAACGTGAGTTTGAACGTTTCAAGTCCCAGATTCATAAGCTGCGAGAAGAGCAGATCGCCGAGTGGACCGACATCGACCAGGACTTCAAGGCGATTGTCGAAGAGCGACGCTGGTCGGGTCCACCTCCCATCGAGCCCGAACAGGCTCCCAAGAGTCGTGACATGGCTCAGCAGTGGTTTGGTGACCGCGTTCGCGAATCGCGCGAGCTGCTGCAAACCTTGCGGGGATTGCTGTTACCCAGATTGTTCATGGGGCTGCGATCACTGATCCTGTTTTTCGTACTCGCCTGCACGATTGCCATTCCGTTCTTCCTGTTCGTGCAGCCCTTGTCGATCGGGGCCTCGGTCGAACGCCTCACTCCCACATGGGTGGCCATCTCCGGAGGGGCCGGGGCGGTCGGCAGCCTGCTGCTGACGCTGATCATCTACACGCTGGCCAGCATGCAGCAGTCGGAAGTTTTTCGGCAATTGCAGCAATCGACAGCAGAAGCAAGCTGGCTTCATCAACTCTGGCTGGGCATGGCTCGCGACGACCTGAACACCAAGCAGGTGGAATGCGAGCGGCGACAGAAGCGAATGGTCCGCGAACGCGAAGAACAGCTTCAACGCTTTGAAGAAACACACCTGCGACGCCGCCAGGAAATCGAGCAGCGACGTGAGCAGGAGCACCGCAATGCCGTCGACACATTCGAAGCCCGACGGCAAGCACTCGAAAACCAGCGAAACAGCGAGAAGGCTGCGGTTCGTCAGACCTATCAGGAACAGTCCCGACTCGCCGACCAGCGAACAGCACTGGAAGTTCAGCAGCGGCGGGAAGCTCTGACGCAATATTCACGGGAACGCCAGCGACGCCAAATGGAACTGTGGATCGAGCTGAAGTCAGCGTGGGAACAATCCTACAGCGAATTTCAGCAGGGAGCGGACCGCGTGAATGCCGAAGCGGCCCAGGCATTCCGCCCCTGGAACGAACTGGCGGAACAGTGGCAGTCGGCGAAGACGATTCCCCCGCTCATCCCCTTCGGGCATTACGATGTCGACCTGAATAACTGGCCCAGCGCTATCTCCGAGGACATGCGACTGGCACCTCGCATCACACAGCATCGGCTACCCGCCACGCTGACGTTTCCCGAACGTGCTTCCGTCCTGTTCCGCACGCCAGACAGTGCCAGCCGAACCGAGGCGGTCGCCGCCATGCAGACGCTGGCTCTGCGGCTGCTCACGCTGCTGCCACCGGGAAAGCTCCGGTTCACCATCATCGATCCGATTGGGCTGGGAGAAAGCTTCGCCGGGTTGATGCACCTGACCGACTTTGACGAACTGATGGTCACCAGCCGCATCTGGACGGAGCCGGGTCAGATTGAAACGCAGCTCGCGGATCTCACCGAGCACATGGAGAACGTGCTGCAGAAGTATCTGCGGAACGAATTCCAGACGATCGAAGAATACAACGCCGCTGCCGGTGAAGTGGCCGAGCCCTACCACTTTCTGATCATCAGCGACTTTCCCGCCAAGTTCAGCGACATCGCTGCCCGGCGGCTGGTCAGCATTATTAACAGTGGACCGCGGTGCGGCGTTTACACGTTGCTCAGCGTCGATCCCACAAAGCAGCTGCCTCACAACTTCAACATCCGCGACATCGAATCGGCCATGGAACGCTTCCAATGGCATGAAGGCGCCTTTCACGCCGAACGGGAAGACACCGCATACTGGCCCGTACGGGTCAATGCACCGCCCAGTCCAGAACTGTTCACCCGACTCGTCCGCCGAATTGGTGAAGCGTCCAAAGATGCCCGGCGTGTGGAAGTCTCGTTCTCCCGCATCGCCCCTGCAGCGGGGGCGATCTGGTCTCAGGACAGTCGCCGTGAACTGGAGATCCCGCTGGGCCGCGCTGGTGCCACCAAGCTGCAACGCCTCAAGCTCGGTCGCGGCACATCACAGCACATGCTGGTCGCCGGCAAGACCGGCTCCGGAAAGTCGACGTTCCTGCATATTCTGATCACAAATCTGGCCCTGCACTACAGCCCGGATGAAGTCAACTTCTACCTGATCGACTTCAAGAAGGGCGTGGAGTTCAAAGATTACGCCACACTGCGATTGCCGCATGCCCGGGTCATCGCCATCGAGAGTGATCGGGAATTTGGCATCAGCACCTTGCAGAAACTCGATGCCGTACTGCAGGAGCGAGGGGAACTGTTCCGCAAACATGGCGTGCAGGACATTGCCGGGTTCCGCAATGCAAATCCCCAGACTCCCCTGCCCCGCATTCTGCTGATCGTGGATGAGTTCCAGGAGTTTTTCATCGAGGATGACAAGCTCAGTCAATCGGCTTCGTTATTGCTCGACCGGCTGGTCCGCCAGGGGCGGGCGTTTGGTATGCACGTCGTACTCGGATCGCAGACCCTGGGTGGTGCCTATTCACTGGCTCGCAGTACGCTGGGACAGGTGGCAGTGCGAGTTGCGCTACAGTGCAGCGAGGCGGACTCTCACCTGATTTTGAGCGAAGAGAACACGGCGGCTCGATTGCTGACGCGTCCCGGTGAAGCCATTTACAACGATGCGAACGGACTTTCAGAAGGGAACCACCCATTCCAGATTGCCTGGCTGGAAGACGAAGAACGAGAACAGTATCTCCAGCAGATCCTGCAGCGTACGCAGCGGCAGGGACTCCACATGGACGCTCCCATCGTTTTTGAAGGCAACATCCCCTCCAAACTGTCACTCAACAACGAGCTGCATGCATTGATTTCCAAGTTCGGCGCGCGTGAACAACCACTCACAGCCCCGACCGTCTGGCTGGGTGACGCCGTCGAGATCAGTCCCCCCTCGGCCATTACGTTTCACCGGCAAAGCGGCAGTCATGTGCTGCTGGTCGGCCAGGATGCCGAAGCGGCTCAAGGCATCATGGGTGCCGCACTGTTGACCTGGGCCGCTTCGGAGACGTTGCTGCCCTCGGCCCCGATTGCCTACCTGTTCGACGGGGCCCCGCCTGACACACCGGAGTCGTCCGAATGGAAGAGACTTCTTGAAGCCATTCCGCTTCCAATCCGTCACGTGGCTCCGCGCGATACGAGCACGGCCCTCAACGAACTGCATGAGTTGCTGACCCAACGCGAAACTGATCCAACAGCTGCGCATCCGCCATTGCTGGTCCCCGTGTTCAACATCGCCAAGTTCCGAGATCTCCGCAAAGGAGAGGATGACTACGGCATGTCTGCATTTGGCAGCAGTGGGGAAGCAAAGGCGCTGGAACCTGGCCAGATCTTCTCGGAACTGCTGAAGCGGGGGCCTGATGTCGGCATTCACGCCATGATCTGGTGCGACTCGTACAACAATCTGGAACGCTGGTTCTCGCGACAGACACTTCGCGAACTCGAACAGCGGATTGCCTTCCAGATGAACGCGAACGATTCCAGCAACCTGATTGACTCCCCCGCCGCCAGTCGACTCGGAACGCACCGCGCCTTGCTGTATCGCGAAGAGACCGGAACCGCCGAGAAATTCCGACCTTATGGATTGCCGGATGATGCGTGGCTGGCCGAGTATCGTCGCCACCTGGGAAATATTGACGAACCGGAAATTGCAACCGATCTCGGTGAGTTCAACGTTCTGTAGCCACTCAAGAACCGCCCCGATCGTTCCGCACCGATCATTCCTGACAGAGACACCGCAAGTTTGAAGCAAGGTTTGCGGAAGGTCTCGACTTGCTTACCATATGGGTTGGGACGATTTCCGGACTTGGGACAGCTTGAAGGCAGAACACGAATGACCATTCGGTACGAGTGTGAGGGATGTGGCTCGGTCCTCAAGATCAAGGACGAACTGGCCGGAACCGACGGGAAATGCCCCAAGTGCAAACGCAAATTCGTTGTGCCGGAGCCGGACGATGCTCCGAAGGCCGAATCCAAACCCAAGGCAGCCAAAGCACCAGCGGCCCCTGCTCCCAAGAAGGCTGCTGCGGCAGATGACGATTTCGATCCTGCCGACTTCCTCATGGAAGGCAACGATGGCCCTTCGCGGCCTTCTGCGGGACTGGGAACACCGGAGCCTTCAAAGCCGACACCGGGTGGCCGGAAGCCAATCAGCGCGCCTCCGGGAGCGGCCCGGATTCAGCGTCCCATTGAACTTCCCGGCGGTTCCGGGGGTACCAATGCCTCCGCGAACGCCCATGACCTGCTGACGAAAGCCGCCGAAGACAGCCGTGCCAAGTCGAGCACGATGCCCGGTGAAAAACAGGGCCCCAAATACGATTTCTCGGTCATCAAATCTCAGCTGAAACAGGGGCTCCCGTACGTTGGCGGAGCACTGGTGGTCGGACTGCTGGCGTATTGGATCATGGACTACATGATGGGAGATCGGCTCCCACTGCCGCCACTGGCCAACGTGACCGGCACCGTCAGCTACGACGGCAAACCGATCTCAGGCGTCAAAGTGATCCTGTCTCCGATCACGGTCGAAGCGAAGAGTACGTCCGGGAAGGACATTCGCCTGCGTTCTTCCGTGGGTGTCACTGACAAGGATGGCTACTTTCACATGGAGTATTTGCCCGGACTTGCAGGGGCTCCACTGGGCAAAGTGAAGGTCTTCATGGAACCGCTGACTCCAACTCCTGATGTGATGAAGAAGATTCCGCCGAAGTTTCTTCAGGGAAGCGCCATTGTCGAAGTGAAGGAAGTCGGCAATACCGACACCTTCACATTCAACTTCTCTGCCAACAACTAACCGTTCCTCTGGCCTCTAGGGAGTCGTTGCCATGCAACCAACAACGCGACGGGAATTCCTGTCAGCCACCGGCGCTGCGGCCTTTCTTGCTGGGACAACTCCCGTCATTCTCGGTGCCGAAGACAAAGCGGGAACAAAAATCCCAATCATTGGCGAAGGAGACTTTCGCTTTGAGTGCCATCACAACTGGGGCGAGCTCCCCAAGAGCATCTCCTGGCGCAATACACATGGCGTGACGATCGACAAGGACGGGTTGATCTACATCAAGCATCAGGCCGCACCAAAGTCCTGCGACACCGTGGCTGTCTTCGATGCCGACGGAAAGTTCGTGCGGTCCTTTGGACTGGAGTATGCTGGTGGCGGTCATGGAATCGACATCCGCACCGAAGACGGTCAGGAATTTCTGTATCTCTCCGACACGCTGAACGGCCAGGTTGTGAAGTGCGATCTGAACGGGGAGTGGGTCTGGAAGAAACGCTACCCGCGCGAAGCGGGCGTGTATCCCTCACTGGATAAGTTCCGACCAACGAATGTCTGCTTTGGTCCCAACGGCGACTTCTATGTCGGCGATGGATACGGCTCCAGCTTTTTGCATCAGTACGACATTCATGGAAGCTGGATTCGCAGCTGGGGCGGGACAGGCACTGCTCCCGGACAAATGAGAACACCGCACGGACAGTGGCTGGATGCTCGCCCCGGACGTGAGCCATCGCTCGTGATTGCCGACCGTGCCAATGCCCGGCTACAGTACTTCTCACTTGATGGGCAACCTCAGTCGATCATGCAGGGCGTTAAGGATGCCAGCCAGGAAGGACCGCAGGCCCCCCTGAAGGCCGCCGACGGTCGTGAGATTCCGCTCAGCAACGTGGCGGGCATCAGCTTCCCGGCGGATGTCGACATTCAGGGCGAATACATGCTGGTGCCAGACCTGTACGCCCGAGTTCTGATCTTCAACGGCCAGAACGAACTCGTCGCCAACCTCGGCTACGATGCGGAGTGGACGGCACATGTGCTGGACGGCATGCAGGTTCGACGCGATCCGGCCAAGTTCCAGCCCGGCAAGTTTGTTCACCCGCACGATGCCTGTTTCGACAAGGATGGCAACATCTTCGTCACCGAATGGGTTGATGCGGGTCGAGTCACGTTTCTCAAGCGCGTATAGCCCGAGCCAGCAAAGCAGACCTCATTCTTCAGGGACGACCCGCAGGTCGTCGGCAGCAAGCTGGATCGAAACAGCCTCCTTCGAAGCCGCAACTGCCGCATAGAATGCGGCTGGTGATTTCACTGGCTCACCCGCCACCTGCCTGATCGTCATGCCTGGCTTCAGTTGGGCCAGCGCAGCAGGGGAATCCGCAACGACATCGGTAATCACCACTCCTTCAGGGAACACCGACAGGAAGCTGTCGGGCAGATACCGAAACCGACCTGTCGGGTAATCCACACGCAGCCCGCGCCAGGAAGGATACTGAGGATGTGTCACGACCAGCCGCCGGTCGTCGTACACCGGCCACTTCCCCAACGCGACCTCCAGCGTCAGCATCTGTCGGTTGCGTGGTCGGAACACCTTGAGCACAGCCACTGCCCCGGGACCGAGTAGTCCAATCTCGCGAACGAGATCACTGCCGCGGCGAATCGACACTTCACCCACCGCGTAAACCTGATCTCCCTCTTCCAGTCCAGCCAGTGCTGCCGGGGATTTCAGAGCAACGCGTCCCACACGCGCCGCGGTGGCCTGAGTGATGAATGGACGCGCGGGACGCAGATCCTCCGGATAGCCATCATCGGGATCCACACCGAGAAAACCATACTCAACTTCTTCTCCTTTCAGCAGGCTCTCAACGATCCGTCGAATTCCAGGAGTCATCGGAATCGCAAAGCCGGCTGCAGTGGGATCTCCCTGAAGTGCCGCCAGCGATGTCGTCAAACCAACCAGTTCGCCCTGCAAATTGACCAGCGCTCCGCCACTCATTCCCAACGGCAATCGCATATCAAGCTGGAGAAGGGTCCCCAGTTCGTGAATCGTGGCCGCCGAATCGATCCGATCCTGATCGGGCTTTTCGAGCGGTCGGCGAGCACGATTCCCCACCATTCCCGCCGCCACGCTGCACGAACCGTCCCGCGCCAACGACCATGGATTTCCCAGGGCAAGAACAAAGTCCCCCTTGTGCAGATCCTCCCCGGAACCGATCTGCGGGGGAATGATCTTCAACACGTCAGCGGTGACGGCGGTCAGTTCCGCCTCCAGTACCGCCAGATCACTGCGCGGATCAAAGGCACGCAGCGTGGCCGGAAGTGTGTGCCCGCCAATCGTGCGGACATACAATCGGTCGGTCTGAGCCTCGTCACGACCAGCCCGGCTGGTGACCACATGATGATTGGTCAGAATCAACAGTCTGGTCGATCCCTCAACCTTCAGGATCACGCCGCTTCCAAAACCATCCGCGACTGGTCCAGATTCCTCGGGACGCAGCGGACGAAAGGGATCGAAGTCTGCCGGCAACGGGCTCTCCGCACTGGCAATCACTCGCACAATGCTGACCATGGCCGGCTCAACCTGTGCGGTGACGCGAACCACCCGACGCTGCAGCGCCAGGGCTGGATCAACATCGTCCGCCGTCGCGGTTTGCCCGTGGACCGAACATAACAGCGCCAGCAGCAGGCCAAGTCTCCAGCAATCCTGCATGGTCATGCCTTACCGGGAAGAATCAGCTCAGCTCGGAAGCAATCTCGTGGATGGTGACCGTGTTGAAGATCTGGTCGTTGGCCGCGAACAGTCGTTCGATGGCCGCCTTGTGGATCTTCATCTTGAATCCACCAACACCAATGGCGCCGTAGCAAATGACGCCATCCCGTTCGATTCCCTTGTCGGTCGGCTCTACTCCCTCAAGACCTGCCGGAGGGACGGCATTGAGATCGACAAGGACCTTGAGGGTATCCAAACTGCGCCATTCATCGGCGGTCAGGAAGCGGACACCCGCTGCTCCGGCCGAGATGAGGACCTGCGCGCCATCGAGTGTTGCTGCCAATCCGTCGTCGGACGCTTCCGCAGGGATAACCTTGGCCCCTTCGACCAGCCCGCGCAGCTTGCTGCAAGCGGTCTCTGCCCGTTCCAGCACACGCGATGCCACCCTCACGGTGGCTCCAGACAAAGCGAGCAACTGAGCGGCCCGAAAGCCAACTGGCCCCGTTCCCCCCAGAACCACTGCTTCGGCACCATTCAATTCGAGATGATGTGTGACCGACTGGACCGCCGCCGCGGCCGTGGTGTTTGACCCATTGGCATCAAGCATGACCGAAACGCGGAACGGGCCGAAGAACGATTCGGTGATCTTCTTCAGCACAGCTTCACCGGCATCGGACTGCGAGCCTCCGACGAAGATCGCCGTCGACTTCAAGTCCTGCGGACCGCGCGTGAAGATGGCTCCGTGAATCAGAGGCACCACGTTTTCCGGAGTAATCCCTCCGTAAGAAAACAGCTGCTCGCAACCGGCATCGACGGCCACCACGCGATCAAACACCGAAGGACGTGCGTCGGTATCAAGCTGAATCAGGATACGTTTCATCGGCAACAGCTTGGCTGTCGGGACGGAATGGAGACGAAACAGGGCCGATCACTCAATTGCGATCGGCCCCGCTGTAAGCTGCGATCGACAGGTCCCGACTACTTCTGGAAGAACGGGTGACTGGCGGAGCCCTTCTTGGCAACCATTTCCTCAGCGCTGGGCTCGCCTTTCATGGCGCGTTCCAGCGACAGCTTGGTCGCTTCGTAGTTGTACTGATAGATCTTCTTGTCGTCGGCAGCTTCCCAGTGAATGAATACGCCGCACACAATGCACAGGGATTCAGCCTGATCCTTGGGAATCACGCCAGACTCAACGCAATCTGCAACCGCGTCAGCCACAGCTCGCTGAGCAGGGCCAAACATCTGTACAGCCTGCTTGGCACCTTTAATGGTCACTTTGGTGATCATCACGGTGGCAGGCTTTACGGCCAGATTCGGCTCAAGCACAGCCAGCAGGTTACTGTGACCGTGAGACTGGGTTGCCAGCGCGTTTGCGAAGGCGATTCCCACGGGGCCGCTCTTGTCGCCAATCATCAGATCGATGTGAGCAACTTCGTTTCCTTCGCCGCACAGGGCTTCGCCAATATTAAAGGACATCGTTTTCCGTCTCCTGGGCCAAACATGTATTAGAGGGCGAGTCAGTCCGTCCGCCGCTGTTTCCAAGCAGGGATTACCTGAACCAAGGCACACGATCAGTGGTGCAATTCAACGACAATTGATATCACTCATTCGACGGAATTACCAGCCTACAGAAGGGATCCGCTAAACGGGTTACGACTTTCCGGCCAGCTCGCACCTTCAAAGCCACACTGCGCAGGTGCCAGCCTCCTTCTTCACGGTCCACATTGGACCGCCCCGGTGCCGGGTCCGTGGATTCCAACGAATAGGAATCCATTGACGTTTGAGGACCGCTTCCTGCCCCAGTTGAAGGACTTCCGTCGGTCCGGGCGGGACAAGCGGGGTATTGCTGCATATACTCAGGGAACTTGTGCCGCTTCCCCACCCTTCGGGCGAAAGAACCACTACCTTCGATGCCTGACGCTCTCCCCAGTTCCGCCCAACGACTCGATCAAGCCCTTCGCGATTTGCGGGAGGGCAAGATGGTTATTGTGGTGGACGCCCGTGAGCGTGAGAACGAGGGGGACCTCATCTGCGCCGCAGAGTCCATGTCGCCGGAAACGGTCGACTTCATGCTGCGTCAGGGTGCGGGTGTGCTGTGTGCTCCACTGACCAGAGACGTCGCCGACCGACTGAGATTGCCACCGCTGGTCGATCCGGAGTCAAACGACTCCCCGCACCAGACTCCGTTTCTGATTCCGGTGGATCACCGCCAGAGCGGTACGGGAGTGAGTGCTCAGGCCCGAGCATTGACGTTGCAGGCTCTGGCGAATCCCAACTCGATTGCCTCCGACTTTGTCCGCCCGGGACACATTAACCCCTTGCTCGCCCGCGAGGGAGGCGTGCTGCGGCGTGCTGGACACACCGAAGCAACCGTGGACCTGCTGAGGATGGCTGACCTGACGCCCGTCGGCTGCCTGATCGAGATTTGCAGTCAGCGCGGTCCCGGCATGGCGGAAGATGCCGAACTGAAAGAGTTCGCGGCCAAGCACGGCCTGACGATGATTTCCATTGCCGAAATCATTCAGCACCGGCGTATTCGAGAACGGCTGATCCACCGGGATGTGGAAGTCGATATCCCAACTGAACTCTACGGCACGCCCAAGTTCATCGGCTACCGCGTCGATCATGAAGACCAGGAACCGCTGGCCATTGTCTGGGGAGACCTGTCCTCCCAAGAGGCCCCGCTGGTGCGAATGCATTCATCTTGCTTCACCGGGGACGTCCTGGGATCGTTGCGCTGTGACTGTGGCGACCAGTTGCACATGGCCATCCAGATGATCAACGAAGAAGGGTGTGGAGCCGTCGTTTACCTGCCGCAGGAAGGTCGGGGAATCGGGCTGTCAGCCAAGCTCAAGGCCTACCAGCTGCAGGACGAAGGACTCGACACGGTCGAAGCCAACCACCGCCTGGGATTTCAGGCAGATCTGAGGGATTACATGGTCGGTCTGCAGATCCTCAAGGATCTGGGATTGACGAAAGTCCGAATTCTCACGAACAACCCGAAGAAGACGGAAGCGTTTGAAAACTGGGTTGATCTCAAAGTCGTCGAACAAGTTCCCATCATCGCTCCTCCGCATCAGCACCGCGCCCGCTACATGGATGCAAAACGAACAAAGATGGGACACATCCTGCCGGAATTGCCAGGAGAATAATCTCTTGCGACAGTTGAGGTGGGCACCTCGCTGCAATCCACGTTCCGGCGGAGCCAAGTGTCTTTAGGACAGAATTTCCCATGGGTAACATTCCAATCGAACTCAACAGCCAAAGCCTCGCATATATCGAGGAGCTGTACAGCCAATACCTGACCAGCCCAACCGCTGTTCCAGAAGAGTGGCAGAAGTACTTTGCCGAGCTGAAGAACGGTGATCCCACGCCGGTCGCCTGGTCGACGCGTCCCCCGTTTCCACAGCGCAGCCTGTTCAATCCGCCAGGCAGCCCCTCGGTCTCTACGCCTCAGACGTCGACCGACCGACAGTTCCGCATGGCCCGCAAGCAGGAGCGGATTGACCAGCTGGTCCGCAACTTCCGCGTCCGCGGGCACATTGTTGCTCAGGTGGATCCGCTCGGTTCCGTCCGCCCCGCGCCGCCGGAACTCGACCCTGCCTACTACGGGTTCTCGGATGAAGACTGGCAGCGGGAATTCTCCACGTCGTGGATGGCCGGTCCAGAGACCCGTACGCTGCAGGCGATCATCACCTGGCTGAAAACCACCTACTGCCGGACGATTGGTGCGCAGTTTATGCACATCGACAGCCTGCAGGTGCGTGAGTGGCTGCAGCATCGCATGGAGAAGTCTGGCAACAAGATCAAATTGTCCCGTGAGGAACAGTTGCGGATCCTGACCCGTCTGGCGGATGCAGTCGTCTTCGAAGAGTTCCTGGCCAAGAAGTTCGTGGGAGCCAAGAGCTTTTCACTCGATGGCGGCGAAACGCTGATTCCACTGCTCGACATGGCGATCGAAAAGCTGGGCGACGACGGGACTCGCGAAGTGGTCATCGGCATGGCTCACCGTGGTCGTCTGAACGTCCTGGCCAACATCATGGCCAAGAGTCCGCGTGTCATTTTCCGTGAGTTCGACGACGCCGACCCGCACCTGCATTTTGGTCGGGGCGATGTGAAGTACCACATGGGCCACAGTGCCGATCACGTGACAACCAAGGGACACTCGGTCCACCTGTCCTTGTGCTTTAATCCGTCGCACCTGGAATATGTCAACACCGTGGCCATGGGCCGCGTGCGGGCCAAGATGGACCGTTTCAAAGACTTCAAGCGTCAACGTGGTGCCTGCATCCTGATTCACGGTGATGCGGCCTTCGCCGGGGAAGGCATCGTTCAGGAAACGCTCAACCTGAGCGAATTGAAGGGCTATCGGATTGGTGGCACGATCCACATCATCCTCAATAATCAGGTGGGGTTCACAACTTCGCCCGAGGAAGGTCGGTCGACAACCTACTGCACTGACATCGCGAAGATGCTGCAGATCCCCATTTTCCACGTGAACGGCGAAGACCCGGAAGCTGTCGCCCAGGTGATTACCCTGGCACTCGACTTCCGCAAGAAGTTCAAGCGTGATGTCGTCATCGACATGTACTGCTACCGCCGCAAGGGACATAACGAAGCTGATGAACCGGAATTCACGCAGCCGGTCATGTACCGCGAAATCCGCAACCATCGCAGCGTCTACGAGGGATATCTGGAACACCTGTCGACGATGAAGGGGGTCACCCGGACCGAGGCTCAGGAGATCAGCGATCAGCGTCGCAACCAGCTTGAAAACGAACTGGCGGAGGCTCGGCGCGAAGGCTTCATTCGCTGTGCTGACCACTGGGGCGGAATCTGGTCCGGGTATTTCGGCGGGCCGGCTGCGGCTGCTGACAATCCTTCCACCGGGATCCCTGTGGAGACGGCGAGTCGGCTCCTGAAACTCCAAACCGAACTGCCGGAGAATTTTCATCCCCATCCAAAAATCAAGCGATTGCTGGAACAACGCCTCAGTATGGCAGAGGGGACAACGCCACTCGACTGGGGGACGGCAGAATTGCTGGCCTATGGCAGTATCATCGCTGATGGTCGTCCGCTGCGGATGACCGGCCAGGATGTCCGGCGCGGCACGTTCAGTCATCGCCACGTCGCCCTCTACGACTACGAAGACGGGCACGTCTTCCTGCCTCTAAAGAACATTGTTTCCGAAAAGGGCTTTGTGAATATTCACAACAGCCCATTGTCCGAAGCAGGTGTCCTGGGCTTCGAGTACGGCTACAGCCTCGATTGCCCGGAAGGTCTGGTCATCTGGGAAGCACAGTTCGGCGATTTCTCCAACTGTGCCCAGGTCATCATCGATCAGTTTATTGCCAGCGCGGAAGACAAGTGGGACCGACTCAATAGTGTGGTCTTGCTGCTGCCTCATGGATTCGAAGGCCAGGGCCCTGAGCACTCGAGTGCTCGCCTGGAGCGATTCCTGATGCTGGCTGCCGAAGACAACATCCAGATCACGCAGCCCACAACGCCGGCCCAGCTGTTCCACATGCTGCGTCGACAAGTGCTGCGAAAGTGGCGCAAGCCGATGTTTGTCATGACGCCCAAAAGCCTGCTTCGGCACAAGGAATGCGTTTCGACACTGGAAGAATGTGCCACTGGCAGCTTCCAGCCGGTCATTGGGGACAACACGGTCAGCCCTCAAAAGGTGAAGAAGATTCTGCTGTGTACCGGCAAGCTGTACTACGATCTGGCGGACCGCCGCCGTGAGACAGACCGGGACGATGTGGCCATCATTCGCCTGGAAGAGCTGTACCCACTCCCCATCACGGCACTGGGTGAAATCCTCAACACATACAACGCGGAAACCCCCGTTGTCTGGGTACAGGAAGAGCCTCGAAACATGGGTGCCTGGCCGTTCATTGGCATGCAATTCGGTCAGCGCGTGCTGGAACGGCACCCGTTCTCCGGCATCTCACGTCCCGCCTCGGCCAGCCCGGCAACGGGATCGGCCCGCAGCCACAAGCTGGAACAGCAGCAGATTCTCGACGAAGCCTTCAGCTAATCGAAATCACCCCGCATCGTACCAGTTGTCGCCGACCTTGCTGTCGACGACGACTGGGACGGCAAGGGGCAATGCCTGCTCCATTTCTGTTCGAGCCAGGTCCAGCAGCGACTCCACCTGTTCGGCGGGCGTCTCAAAGACCAGTTCGTCGTGAATCTGAAGCAGCATACGGGCGGGATGCGCTTCGCGATGCAGACGCTCTCGCACATTCAGCATCGCCTGCTTGATCAGGTCCGCGGCCGATCCCTGAATGACGGTATTCACCGCAGTCCGCTCCGGCAGATTCAGGTTGCCGAAGCGTTTCGGCCGAATCCCGGAGATTTCCCGGCGGCGACCGAGGATGGTGCGGGCATACCCGGTCTCGCGACATTCGGTCAGTGTCTCTTCGACGAAGTTGCGGACGCCGGCATAGGTGTTGAAGTAATCGTCGATGAATTCTGCTGCATCGTCCTGGCTGATCTTCAATGACGCAGCAAGACCGTAGGAAGTCTGCCCGTAGATCACACCAAAGTTCACGGCCTTGGCAACCCGTCGCATGTCGCTGGTCACTTCGGTCACAGGGACATCATACACCTGACCGGCCACAACCGCGTGAATGTCGAGCCCCTCACGGAACGCCTGCATCAGGTTTTCATCGCGACAGAAGTGAGCCAGCATCCGCAGTTCAATTTGCGAGTAGTCGAGACACACCAGCTTCCAGCCCGGCTGCGAGGGAATAAAGGCCTTGCGAATCAGTCGGCCTTCTTCGGTGCGAATGGGAATGTTCTGCAGGTTCGGATCACTTGAGCTGAGCCGTCCCGTGGCGGCAGTGACCTGACTGAAGGATGTATGCACGTTGCGTGTGCGGCGATTGACCAGCGCAGGGAGGGCATCGAGATAGGTTCCCTTGAGTTTGGCGAGTCCTCGGTGTTCGATGATCTTGGCTGGCAAAGGATGCTTCTCGGCGAGCCGCTCAAGCACTTCTTCGTTGGTGCTTGGCCCTGTCTTGGTTCGTTTAATGACCGGCAGCTTGAGTTCATCGAAGAGAATCTTGCCCAGCTGTTTGGGCGAGGCAATGTTGAACTCCTGCCCGGCAATCTCGTGAATCTCCGCCACGAGGGCATCGAGTTTGACGGAGACCGCTTTGCTTTGCCGCTTGAGTTCCTCCACGTCAATCCGCACGCCGTTCCATTCCATTTCGGCGAGCACATCAATCAGCGGCCGTTCCAGGTTCCAGTACAGGTCCCACAGCCCCTGTTCGCGGAGTTTGACATCAATCATCTCGGCAATCTGCCAGGCAACGTCTGCGTCCTCGGTGGCATACTCCGCCGCCTTGTCGACGTCGACGTCAAACATCTGCAACTGCTTCTTGCCTTTCCCGATCAGATCGCTGATGGGGATCATTTCGCGAAACAGGTAGCGTTTGCTGAGTTCATCGAGCCCATGGCTGATGGCACCAGCATCAAGCAGATAGTCGCCGATCATCGGATCGAGTCCGAGACCTTTCAACTCCACACCCGCCCGCCGCAGCACCAGCATGTCGTACTTGATGTTCTGGTTGACGACCTCGACCTCGGGATCTTCCAGCAGCGGCCTGAGGGCATCCAGCACAAGCTGTGGATCAACTACTTCGGAGCCCCGAGGTCCATCCACAGCGATGTAGTAGCCTGTGTCGGATTCCCAGCAGATCGCCCAGCCAACGATGTCCGCCTCCAGAGGGTTGAGACTCGTCGTTTCGAGATCGACACACAACTTTCGAACACCCTCCAGTTTTTTCTGAAACGCGGCAAACTGATCCGCATTGCGAATCACTTCCCAGTGCCGCTTGTGTTCTCCCTTGTTCGTAAATCTGGCATCGTTCAGGGCGGTCTGCATCTCAGTGGCGTAGCGCCGAAAGCCGAAGTCCGTGAACAAGTCATACAGCCGCTGGTAATCCGGTTCGTGGACCCGGGCGGTCTCCCAGTCGACCTGAATTGGCAGGTCAGTGCGGAGTGTCACCAGTTCGCGGCTCATCAGCGCCTGATCGGCGTAGGTCTTCAGGTTCTCGGTCAGTTTCTTGCCGGGAGCCTTGTCCGCATTCGCGAGCACCTCTTCCAGCGTGCCGAACTGCTGCAACAATGCCGAGGCCTTCTTCGGCCCGACCATGGGAACGCCGGGAACGTTGTCGACGCTGTCTCCGACCAGTGACTGAAAGTCGATCACCTGATCGGGGCGTACTCCCCAATCTTCCAGCAGCCCTTCTTCGTCCAGGAACTGCTTCTTGCGGATGCTGTAGATTTTGACCTTTGGCGTAATGAGCTGGCGGGCATCCTTGTCGCTGGTGACGATCCGCACATCCATACCCGCCGCTTCGGCCTGCCGGGCCAGCGTGGCAATCACGTCGTCCGCTTCCCAGCCAGGGCACGAGACAACCGGAATGCGAAAACCTTCCACCACATCCAGAATCAGGGGAATCTGCGGGCGCAGATCGTCTGGCATTTCACCGCGATTCGCCTTGTAGTCATCGTAGATAGCGACCCGTTCCTGCTCGCCCTGCGACTCCATCGCGCAAATCAGGTGCGTGGGCTGCTTCTCCTTGATGATGTGCTGGAGATCACCAGTGAAGCCAAAGATGGCATTGGTTGGCTGTCCGCGCGTCCCGGTCATCGGCTGCCGAATGGCGTGATAGACCTGAAAGACGAGCGAAAACGTATCAATGATGTACAGAGTATCGGCCATGAACTGCTCTCACGGGGCAAGGCTGTTGCGCGAGCCCCGATCGTAGCTTGTTCGACCGCGAAGGGCACGCCGCTAGAAGCCGAGTCCCAGACCTTGCAGCAGCGAGGTATCGACCGTGCCGTCGGTGATGTCGAACATGCCCGGGAAGTCGTGAGCCCAGACCTTGTTCGCAGCGGGACAGTACTGACGACTGTTCCCTTCGATTGCAGCCACACCGGGAATGCGAGCGGCCAGACTCGCAGAGTGCAGGAACGAATATCCGGGGCACGTCAGATCCTGCACGCACAGAAACATACCGAACTTCTGTGCGGCGGCCGCCGCGAAGAGTGCTTCGGTGTGTCCCTTGCAGGCCTTGAGTGCCACGCCGCTGTAGCCCTGTTCGCGGGCCAGCAGCAGGGCATCGTAGTCGATCAACGATTCGTCAATGACCACGGGCTTAATCGCCGCGGCCTTGTGCATTTTGTTATCGGGATGCGACTTCAAGTCGCGGTGCGTCGGCTGCTCGATGTACTGAATCCGGTCGAATGCTGCGGGATTCTGTTCACGAATGCGGCTCAGGAATCCCAGCACGTAGTCGACGTTCTCACACTTCTCATTGAAGTCGACAGAATAAAACCAGGTGGAGCAGCCACGAGCCGCCTGCGTCTCCGCAGCCACGGCATCAACCGCCAGCACCCGGTTCACATCCCAGTCGAGATCCTCGCCATTGAGTTTAATTTTCAAATGCGTCAGTCCATCGGCCTTGATCCAATCGGCCAGCGTCTCTGGAAGACCATCGCCAATGGGGGCCTCGACATCGGCTGCCGTCAATGGGTCGAGAGCGCCCACCAGATGGTACAGCGGCATGCGGGCCTTGGGCTCACGCAGCGTGTACTGGTCGAGGTATTCACCTGCGAACTGTTCGTCGAGATACTCGGACAGGTCGTGGTGCATGTACTCCTTGGAGAGCGCGTTGTAGCTGTTGACGTCGTTGACCTTGCCGAAAGCATCGTGCAGAGCGGCATCAATCGGACTGGCCGCAACGAGTTGAGCCAGTTCTGGCAGTGGGGCGGACAATCCGCGTCGATTTGCAATCACCTTGGCCGAGTGATGGTATTCCGCCGATGCCGTGAAGATGAGATCGATCGGGTGACCATACTCCTGCAGACCTTCGACCAGGAGCACGATGCGCTCGGCGAAGTCGACCATGGCGGCGCTGGTGTCGTCCGGAGAGAGCTCGTTCGACGGCCAGGCCCAGACTTGTCCGACCGGCATGCTGCCAAAGCCGACTGCATGTTTCTTGGCCTTATTCTCAACGGTGACTTCCACGTTGATTAACTTA
Source organism: Planctomycetaceae bacterium (assembly GCA_020426515.1). Lineage (GTDB taxonomy): Bacteria > Planctomycetota > Planctomycetia > Planctomycetales > Planctomycetaceae > JACKHO01. The sequence goes on from JAGQPW010000010.1 coordinate 33,870, forward strand.
TGCCGATCCATCACACGCCCCCCAAACTTCAGCGGGGTCCGGAATGGAAAGTCGTCGTAGGTGATGTTGATATCGACGACGCGAATGTCAGTAGGCCGGGGCATGATTTCAGGGTGGAGTTGTCAGCGTTCTTTCGACTCTCAACTCCGAGAGTCTCAAACAAGCAAGGAACACGGATGCCAGTCGCCAGGCCGCCGTTCCGTTGAATGTTAGCAACAGGCAGGCGCCCCGCGGGGCCGATTCTATGGGGGCGCATCGGATTGGTGCAATTGGAGTTGGCCCGTCGAAGACCCGCGTGAAGCGATTTCTTTGAATCTCTCCCCGGAAGCGGGCACGCTCAACCGGCCAGCTGGCGGGCTTCTCGACCAGAATGCAGCAGATGTCGAACGGGACTGTTGCCGAACGAGCGGCCTACCCGGGCAGCAACCGATCAATCGGCGAGCCTTCGGCCAAGGCGAGCGGTCGGCCAATTGGTGTGATGATCTGTTCGCCTGGATCGAGCCCCAGTCGCGTGAGCAGCGTCGCGTACAGGTCGGGAATTTCGATGGGATCGGCTGGCAGCGTGCGGCTTTTTTGCGGCCGGTCACGTTCCTGATAGCTCAATTCGGGATTCGTCTCACCAATCACGAGCCCCTGCGTCAATCCGCCTCCCCCCAAGACGCACGAGAATCCCATGGGCCAGTGATCGCGTCCATTGTTCACATTCAGCCAGGGAGTCCGTCCAAATTCGCCAATGCACATGACAATGGTCGAATCCCAGAGATCCCGTTCCACAAGATCCTGAACGAGCGCGGCAAATGCCGGGTCCAAAATTTCGGCCTGCGCCGCCTGTCCTTCGAAGTTATTGATGTGCGTATCGAAACCGCTCAAAGTGACCTGCACAGCGCGAACTCCCATTTCGATCAGCCGACGGGCCACCAGACAACCCCGGCCGAATCGGGAATCCCCGTAACGTTCTTGCGTTTCCGTGGACTCATCATCCAGTTCGAAAGCTTTCAACTGCTCCGAAGTCATCATCCGCAGCGCCTTGTCGACCACATGTTCATGCAACGTCGCCTCCAGTTGCAGCTGTCGCTGACGACGAAACGCATCGGACACAACATTCAGCCCTTCCAGTCGGCGGGCTTGTCGTTCATCACCAACACGCGGCCGAAGGTTGTTGATGTTGTTTCCCGGGTCGAAGATGCGAAAGGCATCGTACTGGTCGCCCAGGTAGCCTCCCCGGGGGACAGCGAAGTTGTCGCCGGTCGCCAGGGCAATGTGCTGCGGGATCTCGACGTTTGGATTTCCGAGCTTCCTCGCGACCAGTGCCGTCATCGCCGGATGCACCACGGTCACATCGGGTCGGTAGCCTGTTTGCACGAAGTACGTTCCTCGTTCGTGATCTCCTTCCTTTGAGACCAGCGAGCGAATGACAGACAGGTGATGCATCTGCTCCGCCATGCGTGGATAGGTGTGCGCGATTTCCAGTCCCGGAACGGTGGTGCCAATCCGCTGAATACCACCTCCATGCTCCACGTCGGGATGCGGGTCCCAGGAGTCGAGATGACTTGGTCCCCCGGCCATCCACAACGTCAACAGTGAAGTCGGTCGCTCCGGCCCGCGACGCTCGGCAGCCTTCCCCTCCAGATGGGGGACGAGGAACGACACTCCCAGTCCGCCAACGATGCGCAACACATCCCGCCGACTGACGCGCTGTAACCATTGTTCAACGAAACGCTGCATCGTCGGGCTCCTAGTGGTTCCAGGAAAACTCGGGGGAATTGAAGAGATCCCAGAACAGATCCTGTGCTTCGTCACTCAGATTACTGCCTCGCTGCCCTTTCCATTGCTCCTGGAAATACGCGGCTTCTTCCACTGTGGGACGCCGCGTCAGACAGACGAGGAAGGCCGTTTCCAGCATCTTTTCGGGCGTTGAGGAGGTGATCATGATTCGCCCCAAGGCCAGAAACGGGTTTGGCTCGGTCAGCTCACGTGAAAGCTGTCCATTCATCCGCAACAGAGCCTGGGGGATCGTTCCCACTCGATCCTGAAGTTCATCGACACCGGGGTCCCCAAACTGTTCCACAAAGTTGTTTTCACGGGCGTACCTCATCACGCGCACGATCAGATGAGAATTCTGATCGACCGTGTGAATGTACGTGGCCTGCAGCATCGAACCAATCACCTGCTCGGGACGCAGCCTGACCAGTGGAAAGACCCCCCAGGATCGTTCCACGGTTTCCAGTTGCTGCCGCAACTCGGCCCGTTCGACCTCCGTTGTTTCATTCAGATCGACATCGGCCGTCAGTGGATGCACGGACGACATGCGGAACGCCTGCGACATTGCGACGACGCGAATCATCCGTCGCAGATCACAATCATGGGCTCGAAAGTCCGCCCCCAGCAGATCAAGCGTTCGCAGGTCCTCATCGAAATCGGGGTCTGGCAGGTCATCCACCGGCCGGTCCTGCTGGAAAGGCTTCCCAAACATCAGCCCCCAGACGCGATTGGCAATCGCCCGTTCAAACCGCCTGTTTTCGGGATGGGTCACCCAGTGAGCCAGCTGCTCCCGCGTCAACGGGCCCTCGCCACACCACTCAACCGAGAACGGAACCTCAGGCTCAACCAGCCGGCCAGGCTCTTCCTGATCTTCCGCCTCCTTGATTCGAAATTCACGGCCGCGACGATCGACAACACCTGCGGGCGTGAGTCCCAGTTTCCCATAAAATGCTGTCAGCCCTTCGAACTCCGATTGTTTCCAATGGTCGAAGGGATGATCGTGGCACTGGGCACAATCGATTCGCTGCCCGAGAAAGGCACGGGTGGTCCGCGCCGTCAACTTGTTGGGATCGAATTCACCGTTGGCGAACGCGGCTGTCAGGAAGTTGACTTCTCCATCGCCAGTCCAAACGCCGCTGGCCGCAATCATCTCGCGTACGATCTGATCGTAGGGAACATGCGTTTGCAGTTGCTCCGATAGCCATGCCTTGAATCGGTCGCGACGGAAAATCAGAAACTGCCCGGCTTCCACGCCGACATAGCAGCGAGCCAGACGCTCGGCGAAGTAATCGGCGAAACGACGATCCTCCAGCATCGTCGACAACCAATGATCGAGGCGGTCCGGTCGCTGATCGGCTTCGAACATTCGCAATTCTTCCAGCGACGGAATCGTTCCATGGAGTGCCAGAGAAAGACGCCTTAGAACGGTCAGTTCGTCCGCTGGTACTGCCGGTGTGACGCTCCGCTCTGTCCACAGTCGGGCCAGCTCAGTATCGACCGCGGCAGCCGCAGCGCGGGCCGAAGCCAACTCGTCTGCTGCCACATCGGGCACGGAAACGGGATCGGGAGGCTGCGTCACCGCTGTCGTCAGCATCAGAATGCCGACGATTACGACCACGGCCCACAGAACCGACCAACGTCTCATCACTTTCACTTTCTCGACAGGCACGAGGCAGTTTGGCCATTCCCCGGTGGAGAAACATCGACCATACATTCTACCGCAGGAGTTCGCGTCCGGTTTCAACAGATCTGTTGAAACCGGACGCAATGTGACTCGGGTAGTCAACTTAACCAACGTCTGCCTGTTCACACTGTCTGGATGACCTGAGCCACTGCTGATGTCCTCACTTCCCGCTGATTCTGCGCTGACCGCACCGGAACAGGCCGCCATCGAGCCTGCGAGTCCGTCTGAGCATGAACCGGCAGGCTCGGCACTCATTCTGCCATTGCAGCCGGACTACCCGCCCTGTCCTCACGTCTGGCGGGAACCGGGACGGTTCGTGTGGTGGGTCGGCCGAACTCTGTTTGCTCTGGTCAGCCTGCTGCTGATTCTGGCGATTGTCGCGGCGATCCCGATCGTGAATTTCATCGCATTGGGATTTCTGCTGGATGTCGAAGGGCGGGTGGCCCGCACGGGCCGATTTCTCACCGCGTTCCCGTTTCTCAATCAGGCACCTCGTGTTGGTGTCATCGCCGCTGGTCTGTGGTGCTTCCTGCTGCCATTGCGAATTCTGGGCAGCTGGGCCGCAGATGCTCACCTCATCGATCCCGGATCGAGGGCAGACATCGGCCTTCATGTCGCCCTGAACATCGCCTGGTTCGTCATCACCGTGCATCTGCTGCTGGCACTGGCCCGCGGTGGTTCGATGACCTGTTTTGTCAGACCATGGAAGAACCTGGCCTGGCTACGTCAACAATTGCGGGAAGGTCACTACCTGAGATCGGCGGGCCACAATGTCGGGCTGTTTGTGCAGCAACTGAGACTGCGGGAACTGTTCTGGCTGGGGGCTCGTGGATTTGCAGTGGCGCTGATGTGGCTGCTGATCCCGACTGCATTTTACGCCGCGATGCGTCGACCCGATGTCGGCCCCGTATTGCTGACTGTCCTTGGCGGGCTGATGCTGGCCCTAACTCTGATGTGGACTCCATTCCTACAGGCCCGTTTCGCCGCCACTGGGCAATTTCGCAGCGGATTGCAACTGCGGGAAATTCGTAACTTGTGGATGTACGCTCCCATTGCATGGACTGTTGCCACCATTTTTCTGTACCTGCTGGCGTTGCCGCTGTACCTGTTCAAAGCCGCTCTTCTGCCTCAGGACGCGATCTGGGTGATGACGCTGGTCTTCATTGCCACCATCTACCCGACTCGGATTGTCACCGGCTGGGCCTACGGACGCGCTGTCCGCAAGCGAGATGAAGACCGACGAGCCAACTGGAAGGTGCGTGTCGGGTGCAGCCTGCTCCTGTGGCCGCTGGTCGGCGTTTATGTGTTCATCCTCTACTTCACGCAGTTTCTGGGAGCCGAAGGCCGACTGGTGCTGTTCGCCCACCATGCCCTGCTGCTGCCTGCTCCGTTTTTTCTCTCTTTGTGACAGAACCGGGACTGCCGCTCGATCGAAATACCCGCACGGCAAACGACTTCGGCAAGTCTGCCAGGGGCAATGCGGCGTCTGAGCCTCAAAGTCGGCTGAGTTTTTCAGTTTTTCTAGCCTGCCTGGATCGCCAATCGCTGGCTCGGCATTGACCTAATCGGGCAATGTACGAACAATCCGGAATCCCAGATCGCAATGAGGTCCATTCCTGGAGCAACGGATGAAAAGTCCGTACAGCCACAGGCATGTCCTGTTCGCGACATTTGAGCCACTTTGAAGAACTGTCGATCACGATGTTTGAACTCAACGTAGAACGCCCCTCTCCCGTGCAGCCGCACAACAACGGCGATTACACCCGAACCCGCCAGATGGGGATTGGGGACTTGCTGCTGGAGAACCGCATCATCTTCGTCGATGGTCCGATTCACGACGGCATGGCCAACCTGATTGTGATGAAGCTGCTGTATCTCCAGTCTGAGAATCGGCATCAGGACATCCACATGTACATCAACTCGCCGGGCGGGTCGGTCTCGGCGACACTGGCGATTTACGACACGATGCAGTTCATCGAATGCAAAGTGGCCACGTACTGCGTCGGTCTGGCAGCCAGC
>JAGQPW010000010.1:39431-53909 GCA_020426515.1 Planctomycetaceae bacterium
CAAGGTGATGATTCACCAGCCTTACGGTCAGGTTGGCGGACAGGTCTCCGACATTGAGATTCAGGCCAACGAAATCCTGCAGACGCGGGCCAGCCTGAACGATCTGCTGGCCAGCCACACCGGCCAGCCTGTTGAGCGGATCGCGAAGGATACCGAACGCGACTTCTATATGACCCCGGCTCAGGCCAAAGAATACGGCATCATCGACGAGGTTGTGCTGATGAAGAAGAAGGCCGGTGAGGCCACCAAGAACTAGTCTCCACCACGTCTCTTCGCACACACCTGTCAAGAAATCAAAGTCAAAACACCATGTCCAACCTTGTTCCATTTGTTGTTGAGAAGTCCGGCCGCGAAGAGCGTGCCATGGACATTTACAGCCGGTTGCTGAAAGACCGCATCATCTTTCTGGGCACGCAGGTCAACGACACGATGGCCAACCTCATCGTGGCCCAGTTGCTGTACCTGCAGTTCGAAGATCCCAAGTCCGACATTCACATGTACGTGAATTCTCCGGGGGGATCGGTCACTGCCGGTCTCGCGATCTACGACACCATGCAGTACATCAGCTGCGATGTCGCGACCTACTGCATCGGACAGGCAGCGAGCATGGGAGCCGTGCTGCTGGCTGCCGGAGCCGCAGGCAAACGACATGCACTGCCGAATGCCCGCATCATGATTCACCAGCCTCTGGCCGGCATGGAAGGAACTGCCACCGAGCTGGAAATCCACGCCAAGGAAGTGATCAAGATCAAGCGGAAGCTTAACGAAATTCTGCTGCATCACTCCGGTCAGACCCTGGAGCAAATTGAAAAGGATACGGACCGCGACAACTTCATGGACGCGGAAACCGCCAAGAGCTACGGCCTCGTGGACGCCGTGCTGGAGCGCCTTCCACACGGCACCGAAGGCTAAGCGACGCTCACGAAGCCGGGGGCGTCACCTTGGGCGCCCCCGACATTTTCCTCAAGAGACTCCATCCAATGCAGCGCCTGACAGGAACAGGGATGTTCCCCAGAAGCTCGCGTGAACGAGTGGCGATCAGGTTGTGTCTGGGGCTCACTTTCATTGCCCTGGGATGCGCCAGTCGCGGCGATGTCGACCTGCTTGAGGCCCGACTGCGGAATCAGGAGCTGCAGTTGCGGAAAGCGGAACAGAGAGCGACCCAACTCGCCTCTCAGCTCGAAGAAGCCCAGCAGCAACAAGACCTGCTGCGAAGCCAGATCGCAGGACAGCTCCCGGCCCTTCCAGCAGAGACCACCCAGGCTCTCGCGGCGGCAACGGGTCTGAAATTTCATACGCTGCTGACCGCCGGTCAAGACCGTGACGGAGTCGCCGGAGATGACCAGCTGCATGTGTTCCTGTTTCCGCATGACGCCGATGGTGAGTTGGTCAAACTGACCGGAAACCTGGAAGTGGAGGTCTTTGACCCGTCGCAGCCGGGGGGGATGCAGCGCATCGGGCATAAACAGTACACCGCTGAGGAAGCGCGTAAGTTGTGGCACAATGGCTTTCTCTCCTCGGGATTTCAGACCGAGTTGCCGCTCGAAGCTCCACCCAGCGGCACCAAACTCGTACTGCACGGTCGACTCACAACGATCGATGGTCGCCAGTTCGATGCATCGCACACTGTCAGCGTCGTGTCCCGGTCTGGCAATTATTCGCTCGACGGGATGATTCCGCCGCAACCTTTGGCAGATCGAAAACCGCTAGACGAACCATCAGGAATCGTCCCTGCTCGATTTGCGGAAGAAGGTCGCAGTTCTCTGAACATCAACGATCCCACTGAGCGGCTCGTCCCGGACCCCTATGCCGATCGGCCCGCCTCGGCTCCGCTGCCGTTCCCCTCGGAACGACCAGCAGCCCCACCTGTAGATCGCCCCGTCTCACGGTCGCAGTCGCCCCCATTCCCCCAGGCAACACCAATCTCCGACCGTTGGACAGACGAGACCATCCCCGCATGGCGGTAGCATCTCGGGCTTGCACATAGTGCGCTCAGCCGCAGTGTGAACTAATCCGCAACCGGCAGGCAGACCCATGGAGCGCGGACGCAGGCGAGTTCGGCCAACTCGCGGTTGGCAGCCTGTACGCTCCCTTCCAGTGTCCGATGCGTCATGAAGACCAGCGGCACGATGGGGTGCGATTCGCCAGATTCGTCCACCTCGCTGGCTTCTTTCTGCAGTACGGATGCCAGGCTGATTTCGTGTCGTCCGAACACATCGGCCAAGTCAGCAATGACATGTGGCCGGTCTTCGACATTGAAACGGAAGTAGTAGCGGCGGCAAATTTCAGCCGCTTCCTGCAGTGGAACCGGGGTGTGCGATCCCCAGACATCCAGCTTGAGGAATGTCAGTTGAGCACGACCAATGGCGAGATCGATGACGTCAGCCACAACAGCTGAAGCGGTGGCCATTTGCCCGGCCCCCATTGCGGAGAACCAGGCCTTGCCAACCGAATCACCCGTCAGCTCAATCATGTTGTACGCATTGTCGCACTGGGCCAGTGGACGCTGGTGACGCAGCAAGGTCGGTTGCGTGTGCAGTTCCAGCTTGCCTTCCACCAGCTTTGCCGTCGCCAGCAACTTGACCGCGTAGCCAAGCTCGTCCGCATACTTCAGATCGTCGAGATCAAGCGTATTGATCCCCTGCACCGGAAACTGTTCGGGAACGACGCGCGTCCCAAAAGCCAGCTGTGTCAGAATTCCCAGCTTCTGTGCTGCATCGGTGCCTTCCACATCCATGGCGGGATCGGACTCGGCATAACCGAGCGCCTGCGCCTTTTTCACGGCATCGGCGTACGAGACGTTCTTATGAAACATCTCCGTGAGGATGAAGTTGCACGTGCCGTTGATGATGGCTTCCAGCGAGACAATCTGATTGCTCGCCATGGACTGACCAATCGCGGCGATAATCGGGCAGCCTCCGGCAACAGCTGCTTCAAAGCAGATGGTCCGCCCCAGTTCGCGAGCCTTGCGGAACAGCTCCTGGCCATGGGCACAGATCAGTGCCTTATTGGCGGTGACCACATCTTTACCGTGCTCCAGCGCGGTCTCCACCAGTTTGCGGGCCGGGTCGAGTCCCCCGATCAGTTCCAGCACCACGTCAACACTGGGATCAGTGACGACCTCAAAGGGGTCGGTCGTCAGCTGTGACGCGGAGAGTTCAATCTCCCGGGGCTTCGTCAAATCACGTACAGCGGCCTTCTGAATGACCAGAGGGCGCCCGGCACGCAATGCGTTGCGTTCGGCGTATTGCTCCAGAATGCGCCCCACGCCGCCGCCCACGGTCCCCAGACCAACAAGTCCAATCCGCAAAGGTTCCATACGGTTACTTCGAATTCAGGTCGTCAAGAGAATGAGCCGCGGCTGACAGCGTTCGTCAGTCCGAACCTCGGGCAAGTTCTTCGTCCCACTCATCAAGCAGTGGCCAGTCGACAGCACAGGTGCCAAAGTCCGCCATGTGCTGGTAGCGATCGAGTCGATCAATCGTGTCCTGCAATTGCTTATTGTCCTTGGCGAAACAGGGACCATGACTGGGCAACAGCCATTCGACGTCACTGTCACGAATCCGCGTCAGTGACTCAATGAAGCCGGGAATGTCCGACCCGTGATGCGCATCGATGTTGCCGACGCACCCATCGCGATAGATGTTGTCACCGGAAAACAACAGGTTCCCCATGCGGAACGCCAGCTGTGCAGGAGCATGTCCCGGGGTGTGCCAGACTTCCAGTTTCAGGTTGCCAAGCTCGAGTACGTCCCCTTCGTCAATGGTCGCATCGAACTTCACCGACGGCATATCGAGGGAAATCCCCTGCGCGGAGATCTCCGCATAGGTCTCAATCCGCTCCCCCTGTTCCAGCAGCGTTTTGGCGTGCGGGTGCCCGACGACCTTGGCCTGCGGCATCATTTCTTTCGCCCGGCGCAACGCTTGCACGTGGTCCACATCGGCATGTGTGGCCACGAGATACCTGCACTGGCTGAGCGGGAAATCAAGCTGCCGAATCAGTGAGACGGTGTCTTCCCAAGTGTCCTCGTAGCCCAGATCGATCAGCATCCACTCATCGGCATCGTAGACGAGATAGACGCAGCAACCCAGACGGCGCCGCGCCTGATGGTTTATCTCCAGGACGTGAGGAAAAAGGTCACGTCGAGCCTGCATGGGGCGACTTTCAGTTTGAGGTGAAACAAGCGAAGTGGTGTGCCAGCTGATTGTAGGCGTTTCCCCGCGCTGACTCCATCAACCGGGGCGGATGTGAGCCGCACTCAGCCTTTGCGGGCCTGTCCATCGCTTGCAGCGTCGATCGCAGCTCCTGGCGACCGCTCAGCGGGTGCCTTCAGAGTCGGCTCAGTCCCCTGGATCAGGCGGACAATATTCGTTCGATGCATCACGATGATCAACGTGGGAACCAGCAGGCTGAATACCCCCAGGCTCCAGCGATCGACCGTCCACAGACCGGCCCCTTCCCAGCACAACTGAAAGATGGCAAACGTGACTGCCGCTCCGATGGACCCCAGCGAGACGATACGAGTTGCCCCAAACAGGATAGCGAAAGCAACGCAGGCCACGAGCATACCGGCAGGAGCCAGCACAATGACAACGCCCAGTGCCGTAGCCACGCCCTTGCCTCCGCGAAAGCCAAGCCATGGAGGAAACAGATGCCCCAGGAGAGCTGCCAATCCGCTGAGAACGGCAACATGCGTGGCGAGATGAGCGGTCGATCCGGATGCCAGCAACGGGAGCAGCATCGTCGGCAGCAGACCTTTTAGCGCATCGCACAACAGGGCGAGTAATCCCCATCTGGCCCCGACGGCGCGCCACACATTGGTCGCCCCCACATTGCCGCTGCCGACCTTCCGCAGGTCGACACCAGCCACGAACCGTGCGATCAGCAGGCTGAACGGGATCGATCCGACCAGAAAGGCAACGACAGCTGCCACCGACAGCAAGACGAAAGGAGAGTGAAGCACCGCAGAGCCGTCAGTTGAGCAAAGTGAGGAACTGCCCGTGATCCGAGAAGTCCGCGAACAGATGATCGGGTCGAGACGCCGCCAGTTGCGTATGCGTGTAGATTCCGGTCGCAACCGCAATCACGTTGGCTCCTATGGCTCGACCGCATCGCACATCAGCCGGGGTATCTCCGATGACCCAGACATTGCTGGGGTCGATTTCCGAACCCAGCATTGCTGCTGCTTCCGTGAACGCCATACGGGCGACGTCATCTCGATCCAGATGGTGGTCACCGTATCCACCGAATCGGAAAGGCTGATCAAGCTCAAAGTGTCGCAGCTTTAACTGCGCTCCGGTGCGGTAGTTGCCGGTCAGCAGCCCCAGGACCACATCGTCTCTCTGTTGCAGGTCTGCAATCAGCTGGGGAATACCGGGCAACACTCGACCATCAAGCCCGGAAAGGGCCACGGGCAGGTTCCGGAAATAGGCCTCGAGGAACGGTTCCAGATTTTCGGCGACATAGTCCAGCTGATGATGCGCAAACAGATCCTGCGTGATAGCCCGATCCGTGCGACCAGCGGCAGGAATATCGTCGTGCGGCCCCTGGACCTGAAACACCTCCGCCAGGGCCCGCTCCATGGCAGTCTGCCCTGCCCCGCCCGAATTGAGCAGCGTTCCATCAATGTCAAACAGGCAAATCCGCGGCGACACGTGTCAATCCCTTGCTAGGAATCCGAATTGGTTTCGAAGAACCAGATGATAGCAGGTGTGCCGTCAGAGAGCAGGAGTCGCGAAGCGGCGGCCAGGAATTACCAGAACCAGCTGCGTTTCTTGTCCTGGCTCGTCGGCACCATCCGTCGCGACTTGCCATCGGACCGAATCACCCGCATTTCCGGGAGCAGTGCGCAACTCATGACACCACCATCGCCGCCCGTAGTATCCACCAGCACGCGGCGGGCTGTCATCTGCACATCAGGAACTCGCACATGCCCGGAAATGACCATCTGGGAACAATCCGGCGGCGGCTCCTGGAACGGCAGCGACTTGGAGCACAGCCACTGAGGGCGATTCAGCGTGAAGTCGCGAGCCCGAAGAATCTCCCGCTGCATCCGAAAAGGAGCATGTGGATCGAGCCCGGCATGCACGAAGAAGAACTCCGGATGCTCCACACACCAGGGAAGCTCTGCGAGGTATTCCTGATGAGCCAGCGGCAAGGCCTCTCGCAGTCCCTGCAGGTCTCCCGATTCGCAGCCGTACGACTGAAACGTGGCCTGAGAGCCATAATGATCCAGCCAGCGCTGAGCCCAATCCGTGTACTCGGGCGTTTCCACGAGCCCCAGAGCGGCTGCCATGGCCAGTTCGTGGTTGCCACTGACCGCTGTCGTCCGGGGGTGATGCAGCATCAACTCCAGCACGAAATCGATGGCCCCCTTGGGGTCTGGCCCGCGGTCGACCAGATCACCGATGAAGACGATCCAGCGTCGTTCAAAGTCGGGCAACTGCTGCAATTGCTCGACAATCCGCGCCACATCGTCAACATGCCCGTGCACATCTCCAATGACAGCAACTGGTCCTTCAATACAGCGTTCCAAAGCCACGTTGACAACTCCCGGCAGTTCATTCAGCGGTGCTATTGCGAGCGGCGAATGATATGCCCCCTTCTCAATTGGGGACAAGATCGCTTCTCTGTTCGAACGCCGGAGAAGGGAAACCTGTAACGAGAATAAACCCTCCCCACAGACCCGTGGAAAGGGTTTATTTCAGTGCAAATTGTCAGACGCCCGAAGGCGGCCAAACTAGGCTGCTGGCTTTTCTTCAGCTGGTGGAGCTGGAGCATCTTCAGCTGGTGCAGCTGGAGCGGCTGGAGCACCTTCGGTGCAGCTGCTGCATGGAGCTGGAGCACAGCTGTTGCAAGCGGCTGGAGCGCAGCTGGAGCAAGTGTTGCAGCGGGTGCGACACTTCTTGGCGCAGCAAGGCTTGGCTTCGCAGCTGGAGCAGCTGCTGGCAACTTCACAGCTGGAGCAGCTGGTCTGTGGGGCGCAGCAGCTTGGAGCTGGCTTGCAGCAACGGGTCTTGACTGCACGGCAGCGGACCTTACGGCAGCAACGACCTGCATCGGCAGTGTCAACAGTGGCGAACAGCAAAGCTGCAACAGCAACTGCACCCAGAATACGACTCATCATGGTGGATCTCCTTGGCAACGTCCTCGGGTGGGGGAAAGTGATTGCTGAGGGCTGGTCCCGAGACCCCTGTCCTCTGCACATGTTCTTGAAATCAGCTGGTGCACCCGAGCTCCAGATGCGCCAACTCGCCGGAACAACCCTTGCGGATTACAGCGGCCTTGCCGATTAAGTAACTCAGGCAAGGCAGGAAGTCAAACGACCCGCAAAAAGAATCTGGGCAGGATCGGTAAATCACTCACTCGCAGACTGCCGGAACTGCCACCCCAAATGCTCCTGCCGAGCGTGACGGATCAGGGTGATTCCAGGCCTTGCGGCCCTTTCATGAACGGGGTCAGATCGAGCCCCCCTTTTTGTTCCTGCTCCAGCAGGGCGAGCCGGGCTTCCAGTCGCTGAAATCGCGTGTCCACTACGGGATCAAGCACCGACCGTGAACGCGCTGGCTCCGGCCGCGGTACCGCCGGATAACCCAGCTGGCGTTGCAGCGCAGCAAACATGAACAGTGGATCTTTGCCAAAATTGGCCTTGGCAATCCGGCCTGCCTGCTGTTCGAACAAGATTGGGTACGGTGCGACGAACTCAGACTGGCCCGTCCGCTTGCGTACGTCTTCCACCCACTGCTGCGACCGGGCATAGACAAGCTCAGCAAAGTCCGTGGTCCCCAACTCAAACCGGATTCTTGCAATCCAGGAGGACCATTCCGGACTATAGAAGGGGTCCTTGGAGACGGCGAGCAGACCGTGATCGTAGCCGAGGCGATTGCGGGCAATGCACTCAAATTGAAATACGAACAGGGCCGCGAGTTGCGGGGTCTCGGCCGCACGGTATTCGGCTTCACGTTCCAGCAGTTCCAGCGCAATTCGAAAATCGAGCCTCGACTTGTCCTCCTCCGCCTTCTGGACCACAAAGGCCTGGAACGGAGTGAAGTAGTGGGACAGCCGGGCCATCCCCTCCCCCAGCTTTCCGTGCAGTTGAAGTTCACCTGCCAGAAAACCGATCGCGATCGGCAAGCGCGTCGTCGCCAGAACTTCTTCGCCAATTCCTTCCAGCAATTCCTGTGCAGCTGTATCCTGGGCGAGCCGCTCGCGCATTGTGCGAAAGAAGTACGCCTGCTCAATGTACTCTTCGCGGTCCAACACGGCAGGCGATCCTCTCGACGCAGAGAGCCCTGAATTCAACCGGGACTGATCTTAGCCCAGCGGAATTGGTTCCGGAATCAGCAGAAACGGAAAGACCCGCAGTGGGCGCCCCGTTTCCAGAGTCGTCGGATACGCCAGTTGTGCAGCCCGGTCGGCTGCAAACTGGAGCAGCGTGAAGTCGAGTCCGCAAAAGCGATCCTGGTCGGATTCCGCAGCGACATCGGCAAAGACTTCGCCCGCGGAAGCCGCATGTCGGCGGACTCCGTGGATGCTCTCTTCACGAACCTTAACGCCGGCGGCAGCCATTTTGACCAGCCCCTTCAGGAACATTCCGCACAGCGAATCCTGATTGGTCACCCGCAGCAGGCGATCCCACTCATCGTGGGCTTCCCAGTAAAACCCCAGGTTGAACAGGTCCAGGCCAAGCAGGAAGCTGCGGTTCTCCGCCCACATTTCTTCTCTCAGAGCCTTGGCTGGAACAGGTCGCCGAGCGTGACTGTGGCCACGCGGATCGCGGTAGGGATGCGGCGTGCCAGAACCCGGAACGTGGGTGTATCGGGGCAACTCGGCAGTCGGGAGCAAGCGGACAAATTTGACCTGTGTTTGCATGGTTATCGAGCGTTCCACAACCTGAAGGATACAAACCCTCGACGCGAGCCCGGGACTGAGGCGCACCGCATGAGGAGAATTGATTGAGATGACGCACCCATCTACAGATGGACGCTGTGCTTCCCTGCGGAAAGGATCGCCTATCAGCCTGACTGGCGATCAAATGGGGTAGGAATCGCGCCGAAACGCGAAAACGAAGCCATCAAGCAAGTTGACGGCATCGCGGCCAAGGGGATGGCCGAAGCCTATTTAAGCATGAAGCGTGAAGATTGTGTAGATCTTCTTTGGGAAAATTTCACCTCTCGTCAACTGTGGTCCGGTTACTGCAACCGGGCAACGTATGCCGCGCGGACCCCGATCAGGCAAAACTCCAGCAATCGGAAAAGTCCATTCAGACAGTATTTGGCCTAGGCCCCGGCAGAGACTGGACGGGCCGCGAACGGACGCCGGGAGACCTCTTCCGCCCCCACCAGAAATCGCCGCCCCGTTTCCGGATTCATCAACCCCAGCAAATTCGCCGCCGGTTCATCGCAGCGCTCGTAGGCGGAATGAGACGTCAAACGGGAAACGAACTCGTCCGCACACACAAACTGGCAGTCAGTCCGTAGTGCCAGCTCGGCACGCAAATCAACAACGGTCGTCATGGTCAACCTTGAAAGCCTGTGATCACCGTGTTCATCCGAGTCGACGGCAACTCAACAGTTCGAGGGAATCGTTCCTTCTGTTCCCCATTCGACCGACCTCCTGTCAGGTTCCATTTGAGACTGAAACCAACAGCAAGGGCTGGGGGCGAATCATACTCGCTTGCGCCATTTTTTCCAGAACATTCCGCCCGGATTTAACATCTGAAGTCGCCCATTCATGTCGCCGTCGCATCGGCGATCTCACAATCCATACCGCCCCGAGAAACGACCAGAAAACTGCTGAACAGATGTCAGTCCCATTCCTGCCCCAGCCGGGCCAGCGCGTACGCGCATGCGGACCGAGAGTGTTCAGCACCCACAAGTTGCGACAACTCGTACACTGTATCCCGAGCCCCGGCCATACCCTCCAGAACTTCTCGAAGCAGAGGAGTTCCCTCTCCCGAAAGAATCCAGGCAGAAAGCGACCGGCCTCGCCAAATGCGATTAATGGCCACTTCAATCTTGCGGCATATGTCCCTCGTCACAGCCTGAGCGAATAAACGGAGCTGTTCAGGCGACAAGTCCGTTTCGTCCGCACACAGCTGACGTGCCAGCCTCGTTGCCGCCTCTGCCGGCGTTGCGGGTCGACCATTTGCGGTTGACCTACTGTCGGGTTCGGCCGGCTGCTCCCCCAACAGGAGCCCCGCATCCCAGGTGGTTGCAAAAAGCTCATTCGCGAGTGGCCAGCGGCGGCCCTCAAGCTCAACTTCGTGCATCAGTCCGATCAGTGGAGTTCGTTTAACCCCCACGTACACCAGTTCACCCGACTGGAGCCGCTCAGGATCGGTCCGACCGGCCGTCATGGGGAGCCCGCACTCCAGTGGAATCACATCCAGCGTTGTGGACCCCAGGTCCAGCAGAATGGCCTCTCCTTCCGGAGCCAGTCGACCGGCCCAGGTCGCCAGAGCGTGCCAATTGGCGGCGGCAACCAGGGATGGAAACTCCCGTGCCTCAGAAGCGGTGAGGAATTCCCCGGCCGAACACCAGACAAGCGATTGAGCCGTCCCGCCAGCCTGTTCGGCTGCGGTCAGGATCTGTTGAACGCCGTCGGCCCGAGTGGCATAGCAATCGGCCAGCTCGCCCGTCATGGTGATTGCCAGCCGATCGACAGCCCCGAAACCAGACAGCAGCTCACGCAGCATCGCCGCCAGTTGTTCGGGATGACGCCACAGAGGAAACGACACGGAAACCGACTGTTCCCGGCCATCCGACGCCTTGAGATTAGCTCCTCCAATATCGAGTCCGACAGTTCGCATGCCACGACTCAATTCAAGTGGAGACGTTCCCGCAGGTACGCAGCTCGAACGACATTTCGCTCAGGCTGCTCCAGAGATTCGTGACGAATCTTCTGCAAATGAGCCGGCTGAATCTGCACAAACAACTCGTTGATCGTGCGGATATCCACATTATCGATCAGTTCGAGATTGAAGCCCAGACGAACACTCGAAAGCAACTGCATCGTTTCTTCCGAGGAAATCTGCCTGGCACTGCTGAGGACCCCCAGTGCGCGAGAGACCTGATCGTGCAGACGTGCCCGATCGCGCTTAATCAGCTCCTGACGGGCACGACGCTCGTAGGACAGAATTTCAGGAACGACGCTCTGAACCTTCTGAATGATCTGCTCTTCGGAGCGGCCCAGCGTGGTCTGATTGGAGATCTGATAGAAGTCCCCCATCGCCTGGCTGCCTTCCCCGTACAACCCGCGTACGGCCAGACTCATTTTGTGCATGGCCTGGAAAACCTTTTGCATTTCCTTGGTCATCACCAGCGCCGGCAGGTGCAGCATCACGCTCACCCGCATGCCGGTTCCCACATTGGTGGGACAGGATGTCAGGAATCCGAACTCGTCGCTAAAGGCAAATGCGATGCCTGCCTGCAGGTCATCATCCAGACCGTTGATTTCCTGCCAGCAGTCATTCAGCGCGTAACCACTTCGCAGCCCCTGCAATCGCAAATGATCTTCTTCATTGACCATCAGGCTGACGGTCTCACTCTGATTGATCAGCACACCACGCGGCCCCTTGGAATCGGCGAGCTCGCGGCTGATCAGCTGTCGCTCCACCAGGAACTGCCGGTCGAGCCGCGACAGATCCTGCACGTCGACGTATCCCATGAATTCCACGGGGGAATTTTCGAGAATCTTGGCCCGCAGCAGTTCAACAGCGTCACGTTTGGAACGCTCATCCGCCTGGGGAGGGAACGGAGTATCGGCCAGATTTCGGGCGAGGCGGATACGGCTGGACACAACGATGTCCGATTCCGGTCCGGTTCCCCGCAACCATTCTCCGCTCTTCTCGATTAGTGCATCCAACTCCACCGACGGCTTCCTTCAGTTCACCCAAGTGTGTCCGCGCCCGTTTCAGCTGTCATTCTTGCGAGGTCGCCTCGAAAAGGCAAAGTGTGGTCAAAAAAACGATCTCCCTCCCAAGAGCATGGCGAACCTCCGAAAGGGGATGCCCCGTCTCACAGTCTGCTTACGAAACGACACCCGTGAAGTGCCGTCCGTGAGTCACTTGGCTGACAGCCAGCAGTCCCGGCGTTACGCTGCCCTTCAAGTCTCCCTGCCTCCTCCCACACGCATTGCTCACCTCGTCATGACCGGCACGCCCCCACAATCCCCGCCTCGAATTGCCATCACTCTGGGCGACATTGCCGGGATCGGCCCGGAAGTGGTCATCCGCGCACTGGATCAGGCCGGGAGCGAATTCCGACCTCTGATCGTGGGGGACATGAATATTCTGCAACGAGCGGCTCAGCTCACCGGCAGTCCATTGCAGTTCGTCGCCGTCGATCATGCATCATGTGGTCCTGAAGACCCGAACACCATCCCCTGCTGGAACCCGACAAACCTCCGCCTGGACGACGTTCCCGCCGGCGGGGATGATGCCCGCGCTGGCGAAGCAGCCTATCAATGGCTGATTGCAGCAACGGACGCAGCCCTGCGTGGTGAGATTGATGCCATCGTCACGGCCCCGCTCAGTAAAGCGGCACTGCATCTTGCAGGTCGACATTATCCGGGGCATACCGAAATTCTGGCGGAACGCTGCGGCGTCGCTGAATTCGCAATGATGCTGCACATGCCCCACAGCGAGACCATCACGGGGCCGTGGGGAATCAGTGTTGCCCATGTCACCCTCCACACATCCATCGCCAGCGTGCCGGGTCTACTGTCACAAGAACGCATTGCCGAGACGATTCAGCTGGTCCACCAGTTCGTCTCCCGTCTCGGTGCCGCCTCTCCTCGCGTGGGAGTCTGCGCACTCAATCCTCACGGCGGAGAACGCGGGTTGTTTGGCGATGAAGAATCCCGCCTGATTGCCCCGGCCGTTGAGCAGTGCCGCCAGCAGGGGTGGAACATCACCGGCCCACTTCCAGCCGACACACTGATGCAGCGGGCCATTGGAGGAGAGTTCGATGGGGTGGCTGCCATGTACCACGACCAGGGGCACATTGCCCTCAAGCTGATCGGATTCCGCCGGGCTGTGAACATCACTCTCGGACTACCGATTGTCCGCACCAGCCCCAGTCACGGAACGGCGTTCGACATCGCCTGGCAGGGGAAAGCCAACCCGGACGGGATGCTGCAGGCACTGGAAGTCGCCACCAGGCTGTGCCAAACGAGTCAGCGATAGCGGGCCACGAGCACTCGACTACTGTGGCACTTCAACTTCGTAGACCGACTGCTGGATCGGTGAGGTTGCCGGAGCAACATCCTGGGTCGGTGCGGCTACCTCGGCCCCGGCCTGCATCACAGAAGGTGACTGGCCGTACGTTTTCACGGGAATGTCGCCAATCGCCAGTCGATGCCGCAATGACTGCATCATGTCGTAACGGGCGGTCATGGTTCGAGCATCCCAGGCACCAATGTCGTGCACGACGAAGCGTTTGCCTTCTCGCACCAGTTTGACTTCGGCCCCGACATCCTTGTTGCCCAGTTGAACAATCGACCAGGGCTCCTCGGCCTTGACCGATTCCACAGGCAGCATCAAGGCACTCACGAGATCGGTCTGCAGTTGAGGAACGTGATCGACCTGCCGCCACACAATTTTGTCGAGTGCATCGGCCGAGTAGGTCAGCAGGCCTCGCAGATCATCGCGATAGAGCGATGAAGTGAAGGCGTACATGGGCAGGAGCAGTTCGAGATTCTTCTTTAGCGAGGTCGGTCGCTTGTGCGATGGCAGAATCACATCGTCGACCACCAGCCAGCTGTTTTGCAGCCCCAGCACATATGTCGTCGCCCGGCTTCCCTGAGAAACCGTGACTTCCGTCGTGTCGCCGCGGAACACCGTCGAGATGACGCGAACTTCCGGCGACTCAATTTCAGGCAATGGCATCACACCCAGCAGTGCCGCGGCCTCATGATCCCAGACTCGGCCATTGAAATCGGTACTGGAGAGTTTCTTAAGTGTTGGCAAATCGCGTTCGTAAATCGCACGTCCAAACAGTTGCACGACAGCGTGTGACCGAAACATTGCAGAGACCCGTTTCACCTGGTCGCCGCCTTGCTCAAAGATGGTAATTTCATTGATTCGAACTTCCGGTGAAGACGTCTCCTCGGCCTTCCCCTTTTCATCCGTTTGTTGCAGGGTCAGCATGTATGTCGTGTCGTTTGACTCCAGAAGCAGTTCACGGCGATCCGGATAGTGCCGCAGCTCGTAATCATCGACCAGCAGATCGGCCACAGGCACGGAAACAGAAGCCAGATCCGCAACAGCCAGACACTGCTCATAGAACGTTGACGTCGCCGTTTTCTGCAGTCCTTGACGATCAACAGCCGCATAACTGGAGAGGAACTCGGCCGACCGATTGAGCGTGCGGGCCAGTTTCTTGACCGAAGGGATGCCGTTTTCGGCCTTTCCTTTCGGTTGCACAGCAGCATCGTTCACCAGCCAGGTTTCACCGTGGCGCATTTCGATGAACAATT
>JAGQPW010000010.1:54005-59706 GCA_020426515.1 Planctomycetaceae bacterium
GATCGCCATTGATGCGGGCTTCCGGTCGCGCTGTGCGTGGTCGCCCGTCGCCCATCGTCTGCTGCATCAGACGGTCCATCCACTTCGGAGGCAGCGTTTCAAGCACTCCGCGAAAATCTTCGGTGCAGCGGGCCAGCTTGGCATCGCGGTCTTCGCCGCGCCACTCATCGAGAAACTCCCGAGCCGACAGCAGCAGGTCCATCTGCTCCGCAATCGAAGGGGGACTTTCTCCATCGGGGCGTGGATCGAGGGTCACATCGTCCACAACCCACTGAGCCGTCCGACGATCCCGGGTGAGTCGATACTCGAGGGTTCGTTGCTGCTCCTTCTCTCCCACCTTGACCACAACCTTGCGGACGTGATCGTCAACTGTTTCAACTGAATCAATTTTCAGCTTGCCTGTCGGGACTTTCAGAATCTTGAGATCCTGAGTGGCTCCCGCCGTCCGCAGAGCCCGCGTTTCGAAGTCCTGCGACGAATACTCGCGCAGTCGGTCGAGGTCCTGTTCCTGCAGACCCGTTGAGAATCGTTCAATGGCCTGCTTGGTCATCAGGTTCGCGCAGCCGACCACCATTATCAGGCTTGCGGCACAGAACCGGATCGGCAAGTTGAGACGCATCAATCTGATTCCCGTTGAGGAAGGTGGGAAACGGGTTGGCGGCAAACTGAAAGTCCCAGACCGGGAAAACAGCTCACCACCGGAACGGAAGTGACAAGTGGTAGGGCTTCTCGCAGAAGGAACGGCAGACGGTCAAGATCGAAACGCGTGCCTTGTTGCTCATCGGTGGCCAAAAAACTGCGAAAAAGTTGCATTCGCCACTCTCGGCGACTCCCCAAACCCTGCTCCAAGTTCACGCTCTCGCCGCATAATTCATGCGACAACAACAAACCACGCGGTCAGAAAAACCGATCTGGACACACTTGGCTCGATCCGTATACTCCCCTCCTCATCGGGATCGGCAGTTTCAGCCGAACTATCACCGGAATCATCTCCTGTCGGTCCTCCATCCAACCTGTCCATCAACTGTCCGCAGACGGCATCATCTGATGTTCGTGAAGCCGGCCAGCGATCCCCACGAATTTTCGTAATCCACAAGCAACGATCGGTGCTGTTCCGCTGCTACGAGGCTGGCGGGCATCTGATGTTGTGCTGTGGACTGCGCCCTCGACCGAGGAACTCCCTCATGCGTCCGGTCCAATTACTCCATGTGGCTTTGGCGGCCTTGTCCGCTTCAGCGCTCTCAGGCTGTTACCAGATGTACGGCGGCTATCCGTACGGTGCATCCCCTTATGGGGCTTCTCCCTATGGTGCCTCACCGTATGGCGCTCCGGGAATGTACCAGCCGGGAGTGCAAACACTCACGCCGGGAGCACCCTATGTTCCGGGCGGAACAACGGCTCCCGGTTCTGCGCCACCGTCAACCTTCGGGAGCCCCGGCGGACTGCAGCCAATTCCCAACAACAACGGCAGTGGCAGTACTGCTCCGAACTACAACGGGAATGAGGTCAACGTTCCCGATCCGTACATGCAGCGTCCGTCGACCAGTACCCAGTTCCCGCCAGCAAACAACGGAATCCAGCCCGTTTCCGGCAACGACTTCTCAGAACCTGCAGCGCTGCAGCCTCTGTCCGGCGAACTGCGTGAAGTGCGTCAGGCCGCACCAACCACAACCGCTGCCGCTCCCTTTGGAAACTCGCCCGCTCCTGCCGCATCGAACCCGTTCCCCGGATCAAACGCACAAGCTGAGCCGGCAAACGAGTTCTTCGCCCCCGTGCAGACCAATACACCTCCCGCTGCGGGAGCATCGCCCTTTGTGCCAAAAGCAACCAACCCGCCTGCCGCCCAGGACATTTTTGGGGCCGAGCTGCGTAAAGTCGACGTCTCTCACGTGGAGTACGGACACGATCCGGAGTACCGCTGGCTGCAAGGCTGCGTGAGCAAAGATGAGGACGGCTCCTGGAGCATCACTTTTGACGACAACCCCGGCCCGAGTGATCCACACGGCGGCAACCTCCCCCTGTCCGACAGCCCTGGACTGGCCAATCTGAAAGATGGACAGTTCGTCCGTCTGACCGGCGAAGTCGACCCGGTAGTCAAAGATGCCCACGGGAAGGCGATGTATGTCATCTCATCCATCGCAGAACGCGTTACGGAGTAGTTCTGGGCCTCTCATCGGGTTGACCCCTCACCGATGGATGTCCTCTACGCAACCAACGGCCCCGCCAACTGCGGGGCCGTGTTGCTTGAACCGGACAGCCGGCGGCTGAGCCAATTCGCAAACCGGCCGGTCACCCGATTTTGGCCCCAGCCTCGGGATCGTTGTTCCCTGCCACGATCTGGCCTATAGTGCCCCTCTTGCGCGTGGCCTTTTCCTTGCGGCGAACTCCAGATCTCATGCGATTCCTCCTCATCGATCGAATTAACGACTTCCGTCCAGGCGAGTACATCTCGGCTACGAAAAGCGTTTCCCTGGCTGAGGAGTATCTGCAGGATCACTTCCCCGGCTTCCCCATTCTTCCGGGCGTGCTGATGGTGGAGTGCCTGACGCAGGCCGCTGCATGGCTGATGCGACTCTCCGAGGACTTCAAGTACAGCACGATCCTGCTGAAGGAAGCGAAAGCTGTGAAGTTCAACAGCTTTGTCTCTCCCGGGCAGTCCATCAACATCGAGTGCACACTCGCCAAGCGCGAAGGCAATCTGTACACGTTCAAGGCCACCGGAACGCGAGGCGACACGAGTGTGGTCTCCGCCCGCATCACTCTGGAACAGTCGAACATTGCCGACTCCAATCCAAAAATGGCCGCCAGCGATGAGACGCAGCGGGAGTTCTTCCGCAGTCTCGCAGCGGGACTCTGGACTCCCCCTGCCGCCTGATGGCCCGGCCCTCAATTAGACCTACACAAGACTGAAACTCTGGAGGAACCCCCTCATGAAACTGGCCGGACGTGTTGCCCTGGTGACTGGCGGAAGCCGCGGAATTGGCAAAGCCATTGTTGAGGCACTGGCCCGTGAAGGGGCCAAAGTCGCCTTCATTTATCGCTCCAGCAAGGAATCCGCCGACAAACTGGTCGCCGATCTGGCTCTGGACCAGCGTGAAGCCTTCGGCATTCAAGCCGATGTGGCCAACAAGGCCGAAGCCGACAAGGCCATCGAACAGGTCCTCGAAAAATGGGGCCAGATCGACATCCTCGTCAACAACGCCGGCATCATTCGCGATGGCCTGCTGGCCGTCATGGAACCCGATGCCTGGTCCGATGTCATCAACACCAACCTCGGCAGCTGCTACAACTTCTGCAACGGGGTCATGCGAACGATGATGTCCAAGCGATACGGACGCATCATCAACATCTCCAGCGTGGCTGCCGAATTCGGCAACCAGGGACAGACAAACTACGCCGCATCCAAGGGTGGCATTCAAGGACTGACCCGCTGCCTCGCGACGGAAGTTGGCCGCCGCAACATCACCGTGAATGCCGTCGCTCCCGGCTTCATCGAAACCGACATGACCGAAGCGGTCCGCAATGCCGCTGAAGGCGAAATCAAGAAGCGCATCGCCGTTCGCCGTCTCGGGAAGCCCGAAGACATTGCCAACGCCGTCAGCTTCCTCGCCTCGGAAGAAGCCTCCTACATCACCGGCCACGTCCTCGTCGTCGACGGCGGACTGACCTTGGGCGGCATCTAACCGCTCATTGGTGGTGTAGAAGCGATCTTCCCCCTCCTCCTCAGCTGGATGGCTGAGAAGGGGACAAGATGTCGTGCAATCTCGCCGATCGCCGAAGAATCGAATTGCTCACGCAAACGCACTGCGACCAACAGGCCGCAGTGCGTTTTTTTGATCTCAGTCGAGTGGCAAACTCAGACCAACGGGATGGACGCGGCTGGCACGCATGAACGTTCCCAGGCAAGTTGCCCATGAACCACAACCTTCGTGCCTCAGAGTGTGCCACCTGATCCGGGTGCGATTCGAATTGAGGACGCACTGCGCTGGCCTGCCCGAATCTTTCGCGGATGTAATGAAGACATGCTTGATCGGCCGCAGGAATGATGGATATTGAACTGGGATACGAAATTCCAGGTCAGATGCAGGTGCATCGGACACGAACGCGCGCTCTCGTATTGAGGACTCTGCCATGAAAAACTTCTCGTCGTGCTGTCTGTTTGCGGTTGCCGGGTTGATCGTGCTGTCAATGGTTTCGGATGCCAACGCCGGGCGGTGTCACCAGCGTCGCCGATGCTGCTGTCAAACCTACTCTTGCCAGTCGCAGCAGACCTCGGAAGGCATGCAGGAGGCCACAGCATCCTCAGATACGACTCAGCGATTCTCGTACGAACCCAGTGTTGATGCCAATGCCGCCCCAGTGATGAGCGGAACTGTGGTTTCGGCTCCAAGCAGCGACTTCTCCCGGGCACGCAATATCGAACAGCGACGCCAGCATCCCGGCCAGGGTTTCCGCCCGTAATCGACTTCGCCTGACTGGCAAGTCAGGACTGTCAATTTGAGTCAGCCGACAAGACGTACCCGCAAGGTGCGTCTTGTTTTTTCGTTTTTGTGGAAGCACAAACCGCGGGCAGCACTGCCTGCGAGACAAGCACGGTATTTAGCCCCCACGTTTCTTCGGAGTTAAGCAGGAAACCTGCAACGATTGCTGACGGAAGACGTTACACAACCCGAGAAACCAGGAGTCCATCGCCGATCGCTTGGCTGGTACAAAAGATGATTTGCTGCATTGAAGAACCTCTCCACACGGACTTACGTGGACCTTCTTCATGCACTCACAACGACCAGCGAACGGATTCCTCCTCCTCTCAGTTGTCCTCTGTGGCGTCGTCACCGTCGCGAACAGCCTCTCCGCTGAAGAAACGCCGGCCAGTGCAATTCGCATCGCCCGGCAGGGTTCCTGGTGGACCGCCACCAGCTCCAACTTCAAGGTGCGATCAACATCCTCTTCGGTCGACGTCGCTGAGATCTGTGAGCTCTGCGAAACCTACCGCACCCATCTGATCCGGTGCTGGCGGCCCAAGGACGGCCAGCATCAGCGCCACTGGACCCCGCGATGCGAAGTGGTCGTGCATGCGACAATCACCGAGTATCACCGTCAACTCAGCCGGGCCGCTGGCAATTCGGTTGGCTGCACAACGGTGCAGGTCAAACAGGGCCAGGTTCAGGTTCGCCGTATCGATCTGCGGGCCGATGCCTCCGACTGGGCGATCGATGCGCTTCCACATGAAATGACCCACGTTGTCCTGACCGATCAGTTCGGCGACCAGCTCCCCCCGCTCTGGGCGGATGAAGGCATGTCCGTCCTCGCTGAGTCCACAGCCAAACGGCAGATTCGCCTGGAGGCATCTCGCACTGATGAGGCTCGCCGTTCCACAATCAGCGCCGCATCACTCCTGTTCGACGACACACTGCCAAGAACCCGCCGCGATGCCTTCTATTCCTGCAGTTCGGAACTGGTCGCATTTCTGATCGAGCAGAAAGACGCCCCCAGCTTTCTCCGCTTCCTCAGCGATGCCAGAAAACGTGGCTACGACACCGCACTCAAGTCGGAGTACAACATCAACGGCGTCTCCCACCTGCAATCACTCTGGCGAAACCACCACGCCCAACACCGCAGCCAGCCAGCAGCTCTCGAATCGCTGAGGCTTCTTGGAGCAGCGCAGTAGCCGCTTCGACAACCTACGCTCCCACATACTGGG
>JAGQPW010000010.1:59804-62070 GCA_020426515.1 Planctomycetaceae bacterium
CGGACTTCGAAGTTGTCCGTTCCATCGAGGATGAGTTCGCAGCCGTCAATCAGTTCCAGAATGTTGGCTGCCGAGACATCCTCCACATGGGCCTCAATCTCGACGAGGCTGTTCACGCGTTGCAGTTTGCGCTGGGCAGCGATCACTTTCGGGAGCCGCTGAGCCACATCGTCTTCGTCATACAACACCTGACGCTGCAGGTTGGACAGGTCCACGAAATCGCGATCAATCAGCCTCACATACCCCACCCCGGCCCGCACCAGCGTATCGGCCATCACCGAGCCGAGTGCTCCACAGCCAATCAGCACCACCCGGGCCGATTCCAGCCGCTCCTGGCCAGATTCGCCTAACCCGTGAAAGAACGACTGTTTGCGGTAACGTGAATGCATGGGAACAGTGTCGAGAGTCGAGAGTTCAGAGTCCAGAGTTGGGGCAACGTGTTTTTGGCGAGCAGTTGAGAACCCTTTCATTTTGGGAACATTCTCCAACAGTCCTGCGTCGAGTATGATACTAGGACTGGATTCCAGCACGATGAAGGTCTGCCCAGAGGGTGGAACTGTTCCGGCAAACTCAACGTAAGTTGTCTTGTCGTCGGTCGTTTCACCAGAGTTCTGACAACTGACCTTGCGGTCAGGGAGAGTCGAATGTCGAACACGCAAACTCGACCAGCCACGACAATGGCCGGATATGTCGATTTTGACGAATTCATCGATTACCAGTTGCGCAAAGCGCGCGGCGGAATCCATCAGACCGACATTCTGCTGGGCAGCGTGGTGCTGGGACTGATCGCGTTCAGCTATCTGCTGGTGTTCGTCATTTTCGATCAGTGGATCGTCCCGAACGGTTTCAGTCCAACGACGCGGCTGGTCATGCTGGGGATTGTGCTTACGGGCAGTCTCAGCTGGTCGTTTTACAAAATCGTGCTGCCCCTGCTGCGTCAAATCAATGTGCTGTACGCGGCCCGGCAGATTGAACGGGCGTTTCCCGAACTCAAAAGCACACTGCTCACCTGGGTCGAGCTTCGCAACAGCGGTCGTGAAATCCCACCAGAGATCCGGTCCGCCATCGAGAAGCGGGCCGCCCTGGAAATGTCTCATCAGGATGTCGATCAGGCCATCGACCGGCAGTTGCTGTTGCGGGCTTCGTATGGACTGCTGGCGGTTGTGTTCCTGTTTTGTGCGTATTCGATGCTGACGCCAAAGAACGTTTCCTCCTCCATCTGGCGGGCACTGTTTCCGGCATCGACCACCTCGGTCGCCACCCGTACCGAAATCCTCGAAGTCAAGCCGGGCGATACCGAAGTCCTTGCCCGCTCGCAGCTCGACGTCTCCGCCACGCTGGCAGGTGTTATTCCCAAAGACATCACGCTGCTGTACACAACCGCCGATCGACGTTTCGTTGATGAACCGATCGCCATGCGCCCCGCCGAGGAAGGGACCAACCGCTATCAGGGGTTGCTCACCGGGGAAAACGGTCGCGGACTGATGCAGGACCTCACGTATCGTATTCAGGCGGGCGATGCCCGTACACGCGAGTTCACCGTCCGCATCAATCAGCCTCCCTCAGCTGCTGTCCACGAAATCTTCTACGACTATCCGACCTACATGGGTCTCGACGATGCCGCTCAGTCCGGCAGCACCATTGATGCGTGGGAAGGAACCACGATCACGGTGCGAGCCGAGTCCAACGTGCCGGTCAAACGGGCCACGCTGATCATGTCCGACACAGACGACATCAGCATGCGGGCCGAAGAACTGCCGATGATCATCACCGACGGCACACAACTCGCCGCCACCTGGCAGTTGCAATTCCGCAGCGATGGGACGTTCGCCCGCTACTATCACATCCAGGTCGAAAACGACCGTGGCCAGCAGGACCCGCTCCCCTCGGTGCACACGATCAAAATTCGTCCCGACCGACCTCCTGAAGTGGCCTTCATCAGCCCGACCAGCGACATCAAGGCACCGGCCAATGCCATTGTGCCACTCGCCTATCAGGCTCGCGATCCGGACTTCCTGCTGCGTCGTGTGACGTTGCGATTTGAGAAGCACGGCGAGGAACTGCCTGCAGCCCCCACTCTGTATGAAGGACCACCGCACCACAGTTCCACGCAAGGACAGTATCGGCTCGATCTCTCGAAATTTGCGATGCAGCCGGGCGATCGGCTGACGTTTTATCTCGAAGCCGAAGACAACATGGAACCCTTCGGCGACCGGCTGGGCAACAAACGCCGAACGCCCAAGCTGAACATCGAAGTCATCGCTCC
>JAGQPW010000110.1 GCA_020426515.1 Planctomycetaceae bacterium
CAACAGGGGATTATTCATCGTGATATTAAGCCGGGGAATATCCTGATCGAGTCGGGGACAGGACGTGCCTGTATCACAGATTTTGGGCTGGCGCGGACGGCTGATGATGCCAGCCAGACCATTAGCGGTGGCGTTATTGTGGGGACGCCGCTGTATATGTCTCCGGAGCAGGCTCGCGGCATCAAACTGGATCAACGAAGCGATCTGTTCAGTTTGGGGAGCGTACTGTACGTGATGTGCTGTGGACGCCCTCCGTTTCGTGCTGGGTCGACGTTGGCCGTGCTGAAGCGGGTGGCTGATGAAGACCCGCGAGATATTCGCGAAATCATTCCAGAAATCCCCGATTGGCTCATTCAACTCATTCAGCAGTTGCACGCCAAGGATCCCGCTGGCCGGCCAGCGACCGCGCGGGTTGTCTCGGAAACATTGGCTCATCCGCCGGAAGTTGCTGCACAGCCTGTTCACCGTACTGTGCCGTCACCAGCGAAACCGACCTGGCTGCCCTATCGTCCAAAATTAGTCGCCGGGGTGATTCTGCTGGCTGGATTGTTGGGGCTGGGAACTTCCGAAGCGACGGGACTGACCAACCTGCGCGGGACCGTGATTCGATACCTCACCCCCGAAGGGACGCTCGTGATTGAAGTCGACGATCCTGGTGTGAGTGTTTCGATCGATGGCGAAGACATGGTCATCACCGGCGCAGGGATGAAAGAGCTTCGGATGAAGCCTGGACAATACCAGTTGCAGGCGAGCAAGGATGGCAAAGTGATTCAACAGGAACTCGTGACCATCTCTCGAGACGGCCGGCAAGTTGTGCGGGTGAGTCGCGAGGAAAACGCCGGAGATTCTCCGAGCCTCCCTGTCGACGCGGTTCCAGCATTGGCACACAGCATCTGGACCGGTTCGGACGGAATCGTGCTCACTTTTCTAGAGCAACTGGGAGAGACGATTCATGGTCGGCTGACGATTGGCGAGGCCGTCAACCGAGAGTTTCGAGCGACACTGAAGGATCGCCACATCGCGTGGCAGGCCAACGATGTCACTGCCATCGCAGGGGGACGCGGGGCGAACAACGAAGGGGTGTTTGTGACTGATGATCAGGGGGACCGAATTGACTTTACCTTTGGCTTCAAAGGCCCCGGAAAGGATGCTCCGGGGATGAGTGGGACATTCACCGTTCGCCGAAGAAAGTTGTCGTCGCTGCCAGCCGATCATCAAGCCTTCTTCAGCGAAGTCACCAAACTTGCACTGAACGAACAAGCCTCCGCCGTCGGCAAAAAACTGGCGGAGATCAACCCCGGATTTGATGGCAAGGTGACGGAAACAATCGACGATGGACGCGTTGTTTCGCTGCTCTTTAAGGGTGATGCGATCGAAAATATCTGGCCGGTTCGGGCATTGCCAAATTTAACGAAGTTGCAATGCGTTGGGACAAACTTGACATTCAGAAAACTGAGCGATCTATCCCCCTTGGTCGGATTGCCGCTCACCACGTTGGACATTGGCAATTCCAGTGTTTCCGATCTTTCTCCACTGAAAGGGATGCCTATCGAGACTCTCTATGTGTCTCATACGAAGATTACGGACCTATCCCCAGTGTCGGAATTACCGTTGCAACTGTTGTGGCTGCAAAGTTGCCCCTACGTTTCTGATCTCTCACCATTGAGCGGAATGCAACTGGAGTCCCTGTGCTGTGATTGGACCCAAGTTTCCGATCTATCTCCGCTACGGGGAATGCCGCTCTCGCGACTCCGTGTGCGTTCGACCCGAGTGTCCGATCTTTCACCGCTCCGGGGAATTCCGTTGGTGGAATTGAATTGCAGCAGTACTCAGGTGAAGGATCTTTCTCCGCTTGAAGGTGCTCCCTTGAAACAGTTGTACGTAGATGACACCCAGATTTCCGATTTGTCACCGATTCGCGAGGCCCCGCTGGAGACACTGAAGATCAGCGAACCACTCGCGGTCCGAAACATGCAACTGCTCAGAGCGATCTCGACGCTGAAGACGATAAACAACGAACCAGCGTCCGAGTTCTGGGAGAAGCATAAATAGGGCATCTCATCAAATACAAACAGCCTGAGGTCACAGGTGACTGCAGGCTGTCTTGACTCTCTGGAGGCTCACAAAGGCCCTCACCCCGGCCCTCTCCCGGAGGGAGAGGGAGAAGTGAGGGTGTTACGCGCCGAACTTTTCCAGCCGGCCGGCGTGGGCCAGGGCGAAGCCCATCAGATACTTGGCGGGGAACTGCCCCAGGCCGCCGCGGAGGCAGTCGGATTCGCTGAAGCCGGTGGAGTTGTCGAAGCGGCAGGTGTCGGCGGCGATCATCGTCGGGACCGGGTGCCAGCTGTGGGCTTTCATCTTGCTGGGGGTGCTGTGGTCGCCGGTCACAATGACGACGGTCGGGTCGAGGGCGGTAATCTGTGGGATGGCTGCATCGAGTTCTTCGATTCGCTTCACCTTGGCGTCGAAGTTGCCATCTTCGCCGGTGGAGTCGGTGTACTTGAAGTGCATGAAGAAGAAATCGTAGTCGTTCCACGCAGCCTTCAGTCGAGCACACTGATCGTCGAGCGTTTGACCGGCATCGAGCACATCCATACCGACCAGCCGGGCGAGGCCGCGGTACATCGGGTACACGGCAATTGCACCGGGGCGGGTGCCGTAGACTTCTTCAAAGGTTGGGATCGGAGGACGCTTGGCAATGCCGCGCAGCATCAGGAAGTTGGCGGGGGCGTCGTCTTTAAGGACTTCACGGGCCTGGCGCAGGAACTCAGCAGCGACTTCGGCCGTTTTCTTGGAAGCATCATCGTTTCCGACGGGAGCCAGCGGTGGGACACCGGTGGCCTGCGGGTCAGTGTCGTCCACGTTGCCGCCCAGGCCAGCAGCGCGGAACACGACGACCAGTCGGTATTCCTTCACATGCTGCACGAAGACTTCCACGCCGGGAATCTTGATCTCGTTCAGCTTTGCACACAGCGGAGCAGCAACCTCCGAGGAGACGCGGCCCGCGCGGCGGTCGGAGATGTTGCCTGCGGCATCGAGGGTGCAGAAGTTCCCTCGAATGGCGACATCGTTCGGACCGAGGTCGAAGTCGATGCCGAGAGCTTCCAGCACGCCGCGACCGATCTGATATTCGAGCGGATCGTAGCCAAACAGCCCAAGATGGCCGGGGCCGCTGCCGGGGGTGATGCCGGGAATGACGGGTGTCGTCAGGCCGAGCGTTCCGCGCTGGGCGAGGGCATCGAGATTGGGGGTGTTCGCGGTTTCCAGCTCCGTTTTTCCGCCTGGTGTCAGGGGGAGTCCGCCAAGACCATCAGCCACGAGCAGGACAATTTTGGAGTCGTTCTTCTTCTGGAGTTTCAGGGTCAGGTTGTGAAGTTCGCTCATGGGAGCCGCAATTCCTTGAATTCGACGAGTCAGTGAGAAAATGTCACGCGGGACTCTAGCAAAATTGTGGGTCGCCCGAGTAGCGAATGGGCTGGTGAACTGCCCGTTGACCAGACCCGGTTCGCCAGCGTCGGCAACGCATCCAGTCAGCTTGATTGGAAAAACTTTCCTGTGGTCGTCATACTCTTCGAATGTTGGCCCCCTGTCGTGCGAAGACCGTGCAGCCCGGAGTGACCTGCTTTCTGAAATGGGAAAGCGGGCAGACTTCGGGCTGGTTTGCTCTCTGGTTTCGTCCGCTGTGCAATCTCACGGGGGAGGCTGCCTGATGTTTACCGGTCTGGTCGAAGGCATGGGACTGGTGGCTGCACTGGAGCCTCGCGACGTTGGGGTGGATCTGGTGATCCGCGCCCCGCAGAACATGCAGAGCACTCCCGAAGATCCGGTGGCGATTGGAGATAGCGTCGCCATTAACGGCTGCTGTCTGACCATTATTGCCATTGATGAACAGGGCTGGCGGTTCCAGGCGGGGACCGAAACTCTTTCCCGCACCAATCTGGGAACGCTGCAAGTGGGCAGCCCGGTCAATCTGGAACGCTCTTTGAAGGCGAATGCCCGGCTGGGAGGCCACTTTGTGCAGGGGCATGTCGACGACATTGGCCAGGTGGATGTCATCGACCGCGAAGGGGACTGGATCACCATGTGGTTCCGGGTTCCCGAGAGGCTGACCCGTCAAATGGTCTCCAAGGGCTCGATTTGTGTGGATGGAGTTTCGCTGACACTGGTCAACGTGGAATCCAACCGCTTCAGTATCGCCCTGATTCCCCACACCCTCGAAGTGACCACCCTGGGCCGCCGCAGCGTGGGCGATGCGGTCAATATTGAGACGGATATCCTCGGCAAGTACATCGAAAAGTTTGGTGCCAGCTGGCAGGCACCATCCTGACTGGAAGCTGCGATTCCGCGATTCCATGAACGTTTAACCTTCAACGAGTTCAACGACACCCCATGCAGGATTCCGACCGGCAGACACGATCTCATCTCATGGCGACTTTCGAGCGCCATGGGTTTCGGCCGCGCACGGACCTGGGGCAGAACTTTCTGATTGATCTGAACATCATCGACTTTGTCGTCCGGAACGGCGAGCTGACGCGGGATGATGTGGTGCTGGAGATCGGAGCCGGAACGGGAGGGATGACGACGTCGCTGGCTCGCGAGGCGGGGCATGTGGTGTCGGTGGAACTCGATACCAACGTGTTTCAATTGGCGCAGGAAGCTGTCTCCGTTTACTCCAACGTCACACTGCTGCATCAGGATGCCCTTAAGAACAAGAACCAGTTCGCGACGGAGGTCATGGAGAATCTCCACAAGCAACTGGACGACGACCCGAACCGTCGCATGAAGCTGGTGGCCAATCTGCCGTACAGCATTGCCACGCCGGTGATTGCCAACCTGGTTGCTTCCGAACTGCCGTGGACGCGGATGGTCGTCACCATTCAGTACGAGCTTGGTCTCCGAATGAAGGCGGAACCTCGCGATTCGCACTACGGAGCCCTCTCCGTGTGGCTGCAGTCACAGTGCTTCGTGAAGATGATCAAGAAGCTGGGACCCACCGTCTTCTGGCCGCGCCCCAAGGTGGATTCGGCCATTATGCGGATCTCGCCGTATCACCAGAAGCGGGCGCTGATCGCGGATCGCCCGTTTTTCCAGGACTACCTGCGGCGCGTGTTCAATATGCGTCGCAAATTGATGCGGGGCGTGCTGTGTGGCATGTACCGCAAGGAATTGAGCAAACCGGAAGTCGATGCGGTTCTGCAGTCGATGGACCTGGGCCCGAATGCCCGGTCGGAAGAGCTGAGCGTTGAGACACACGTTGAGTTGGGCAACCGGCTGTTCGCTGCCATTGCTGCCAAGGGAGCCGACGCGTGAATGATTCCCTCGGTCGGTAAGGGCGTTGGCGACCCACTTGCCGGATACAGCTTTGACTTACCACCACCCGAGTTTCGCAACACTCGCACACATTTACACTTCAACCCACCAAAAGACTCATGCAGGATCGCATTCTCGAAACTGGCCTGACCTTCGACGATGTGTTGCTGGTCCCCGCATACAGTGAAGTGATGCCGGGCGAGGTCGATGTCTCGTCGCAGTTGACCCGCAATATCACATTGAACGTCCCCATCCTCTCCAGTCCAATGGACACCGTCACCGAAAGTGACATGGCCATCGGCATGGCCCAGGAAGGGGGCATTGGCGTGGTTCACAAGAATCTGTCGATCGAGCGGCAGACGATGGAAGTCGATCGCGTGAAGCGCAGCGAGCACGGCGTCATTGTCGATCCGGTGACGTTGCCGCCGACAGCCAGCGTCTCGGAAGCGATCACGATGATGGACGCCCGAAACATTGGCGGTGTCCCGATTGTCGGAGCCGATGGCAAGCTCAAGGGAATCCTCACCCGCCGCGACTTGCGGTTCCTCGATTCTGGCGAGACCAAAGTCGAAGACGTGATGACCAAGGAAAAGTTGGTCACTGCTCCCGGCGAAACGAGCCTGAAGGATGCGGAGCGAATTCTGCGCGAAAACAAGGTCGAAAAACTTCTGCTGGTCGATGACAAATTCCAGCTGCGGGGTTTGATCACCATCAAGGACATCGACAAGAACCTGCGGTTCCCGCGTGCCAATAAGGATGGTCGAGGCCGACTGCGAGTGGGGGCCGCCGTTGGCGTTCACGACTATGAACGGGCCGAAAAACTGATCAAGGCCGGGGTGGATGTTCTGACCGTGGACAGTGCTCACGGCCACTCAAAGAACGTCATCGAAACGGTCCGTGAAATCAAGCGGCAGTGGTCCATCGATGTGATTGCGGGCAACATTGCCACGGGAGAAGGAGCCCTGGCCCTGGCCGAGGCCGGAGCCGATGCCGTGAAAGTGGGAATCGGACCGGGCTCCATCTGCACGACCCGAATCATTTCCGGCGTGGGAGTCCCACAGCTCACAGCGGTTTCCAACGCGACCAGAGCCCTTGCCGGTCGAGACATCCCGCTGATTGCGGATGGAGGGATTCGATACAGCGGCGACATGTGCAAGGCTCTCGCTGCTGGTGCACATGTGATCATGCTGGGTGGCCTGTTGGCCGGTCTCGATGAAAGTCCGGGGCAAACAATCCTGTTCCAGGGGCGTCGGTTCAAACGATATCGTGGAATGGGGTCTTTGGGGGCAATGGTGAAAGGCTCAAGTGAGCGGTATCGGCAGAGCGCGAGTGAAGAGGAAGGGCGCGGAACGCCGAAACTAGTTCCAGAGGGGGTGGAAGGGCGCGTTCCGTACAAGGGACCGCTCAACAGTCTCCTCTACCAGCTCGTGGGGGGGCTGAGAGCCGGGATGGGATATCTTGGCGTGCGGACTGTGGAAGAATTGCGTACCCAGTCCCGGTTCCTCCGCGTCAGTGCCGCGACGGTGAGGGAGAACCATCCACATGACATCACAATCACTCAGGAAGCGCCCAACTACACGACGGAGCACGCTCCGGTGGAAACATTTTAATTGGGCGCTGGCAACGGTTGTGGGGTGTTCTCTGTGGGGGCCGCAAGTGACCCGTGCGGAAGAACCTGTGTCGCCGCTGGAACGGTTGAAGCAGCGCAGCGCGGAATCTCGCTGGACGGAGATGAAGGAGTCGCTCCTTCTGAAGCAGTCCGAGTTGAAGGCGTTTGGGGCGGAATCCGCAAGCAGTCAGGAAGCATCGCCCCTCATCACGGGTGCGGAAGCATCTGGTGTCCCAGTGCCGGCGGATGACCTGGGAACGTGGCGAACGGCCGATGAGGCACCGCTGCCGCAGTTGAAATCACTGACTGGCGAACATCGCCTTGCTCCCGCAGCCACGACTCCCGCTCCGGATGGATTGGGATCGCCAGCTGTTGCCAGCGGATCGGTGGCACCTCCATTTCCGGAGGAGTTGCGCGGCTCTTTAGCCAGCGAAGTTCAATCTCCGGTGAACGACGCGAACCGCGCTGTGAATGTCAATACGGTGGCCGGTACAGATACCGGTCTGAATCGCGATGCGCCTCGGAAGCATCTCGGTGTGCCCGATCCTTATGCCTCACGCGAGGCCACCCTGGCGGAAATCAGTTTGCCAGCAACCGGTCGGGATTCTGCCGAAAACTTGCCAGACCATCGTCCCCTCAAGATGGAACACATCTTTCCCGAACAGGCGGGGGCGCAGCCTCTGATTATGCCTGACCCGGCTCAGTATGTTTCGGAACTGCCAAGTCCGGAACGATTCGCGTTGCCACCAGCACCCATGCGTGTGGCTCAGAATGGCGACCTGCCACAACCTCTGCCAGAAGAAGACCGGGACGTTTATTACTTCCGTCCGATTACGGAAATCGATCCGTCTCGGGACTACTCACCGGCAGGGCCTCAGGCCTTTTCTGAGGGGGATGTGCGAACCCGGTCGCCCAAAGTGTTGCCCTTGCCGGTCCACGGCACCACTGTGAGGACATTTGCCCCGACACAGTTCCAGTGGGAGGCGGCCAATGTGTTCCACAACCCACTGTACTTCGAAGACGTCGAGCTGGAACGCTACGGGCATGCCTATCCGTGGGGACTTCAACCCGCCGCGTCGCTGGCCAAGTTTGGTGTGCAGTTCATCGGACTGCCCTACACCATGGCCATGGACCCCATGTGGGACGAGCAGTATGCCCTGGGGTACTACCGCCCTGGTGATTGTGCCCCCAAGCTGCACTATCAGATTCCGCTCGACAAGAAGGCCGCCATTACCGCAGCCGGAGTCTACACCGGGTTGTTCTTTATCTTCCCGTAAGACGTCGCAATGGCTGGCCTGGTCTCGGTTGCCTCAGCGTCTGGCGGGATGATTACTCGCCAGCCGGTTCAGGTGTCGGGGGTGACGGCGGCATTTCGGCTGGTGCGGGCATCAGATCGCGAATCCAGATGTTGCGGAAACGCACCGGGTTGCCATGGAACTGCAGGCTGATGGGTCCGCGTTCGGGATGCTTGCTGTAGCTTGGCGGAGCATCCCATTTGGTATCGCCCAGCAGTTCGAAGTGATTCTGGATCAGCACCCCGTTGTGGAGCACAGTCACATATCCCGGTGACTTCACGGTGCGGTCATCATTGAATCGCGGGGCCGTGAAGATGATGTCATACGTTTGCCATTCACCCGGCTTGCGACAGGCATTAACCAACGGCGGATGTTGCTTGTAGATCGATCCGCACTGGCCGTCGTAGTAGGTCTCGTTGTCGTAGGAATCGAGAATCTGCACTTCGTAGCGGCCCATCAGGTACACGCCACTGTTGCCGCGTCCCTGTCCACTGCCTTTGACTTCTTCGGGAGCCGCGAACTCCAGATGCAACTGGCAGTCGCCGAACTCTTCTTTCGTGCGAATATTGCCCTGGTCGATGGCATAGCCATTCTCAATCGTCCACTTGTCACCGCCTTCCCACGCGGAGAGGTCCGTGCCATCGAAGAGGACAACGGCATCCGATGGCGCGCTGCTTGCGGTACCTGGATCCACCACAGGCGGCATGGGCCATTCAATTCCGCTCTTCCACTCCGGAAAGAACCAGGCCCGTGCCGGAACAGCGCCGGCGCACACCACAATCAATCCCAGCACAAACAGTCGGCCACTTCGCGCACTTCGACTCATGAATACACTCCCGAGCAGCAGGTAACGTCATTTGTTGCCGGAAAGTCTCTCTTGCAGGGGATTCGTTTGTCAAAGGTGCAAGGGGGGGGGCCGGTTGTCTATGCTGCAACAAATCAATCACGTGCTTCACAGCAATTGGGAGACTTCAGATGTTGCGGCGTTTGTTCAGGGGCTTGATGTTTGCGGGGATGCTGGGCTCGCAGGTGGTCCTGCTGACCAATTCGGCATTGCAGGCGGATGAACCGGCGCCACAGTCACTCTCCAATATTCTCTATCGCCACGACGATCCCCAGTTGGATGACTACGCCCGTGAGCGCTGCCGACTCGACATCTATGTGCCTGAAGGGAAACAGGACTTCCCCACCGTGGTGTGGTTTCATGGCGGAGGATTGACTGGTGGCAATAAGTCCATTCCCGCGAGGCTGAAAGGGCAGGGCATTGCTGTCGTGGGCGTCAATTACCGGCTCAGTCCAAAGGTCAAAGTGGAGGACTGCATTCGCGACGCAGCAGCCGCGACGGCCTGGGTGTTTCGAAACATTAAGGACTACGGCGGGCGTCCGGAGGCGATCTTCGTGAGCGGTCACTCAGCCGGCGGTTACCTGACCAGCATGATTGGCTTCGACAAGCGCTGGCTGGAAGAGGAAGGGATCGATGCTGATGACATTGCCGGTCTGATCCCGTTCAGCGGGCACACCATTACCCACTTCACCGCACGCAAAGAAGTTGGAGTGGGGGAAAAGCAGGCGCTGGTCAACGATCTGGCTCCGCTTTATCACGCGCGTGGCGATGCCCCGCCAACGCTGCTGATCTCCGGTGATCGCGAGTTGGAGATGCTCGGACGCTACGAAGAGAACGCATACTTCTGGCGGATGCTCAAGGTGAACGGGCACCCCGATGCCGTCTTGCTGGAACTGGACGGCTACAACCATGGCCAGATGGCGGACCCGGCTTTTCCACTGCTGGTCCGGTTCGTACAGCGAATCGTGAAACAGTGATGTGTGGCAGACGTTGTCTGCTGGTCGTGGCGGTGCTCGGTCCGACCTGTGCAAGGCGACTTGTCCCGGTAAGATGCCGTCAGATTTCAGACCTGAAGTTACACCTTTTCAGAGCGCCACATGACCGAGCCCGTTGACATTCCGGCTCATCCGGAGCGACACCGTCACTACCGGTATTACGATCTGGTGATGGTCGGCTTTGTGACAGTGCTGTTGTGCTCCAATCTGATTGGACCGGCCAAGCTGTGTGAGTTTCGCATTCCGGGACTGGGCTGGCTCGTCAAGTTTGGGGCGGGCAATCTGTTCTTTCCGATTGGATACATCTTTGGTGACATCCTCACCGAAGTGTACGGCTACGCCCGGGCCCGCAAAGTGATTTGGGCCGGTTTCGGCTCGCTCCTGTTCGCAACGGTGATGTCACAGGTGATCATCCATGTTCCGGCTGCGGCTTCGGAAGGCTACAACCAGAAACTGCAGCCCGCCCTGGAGCTCGTCTTTGGTGGGACCGGTCGGATCGTAGCGGCAAGTCTGCTGGCCTACTGGTGTGGTGACTTTGCCAATTCCTACGTGATGGCCAAAATGAAACTCTGGTCCGAGGGCAGACATCTCTGGATGCGCACCATCGGCTCCACGCTGGTTGGGCAGGGGGTCGACAGTGTGCTGTTTTATCCGCTGGCGTTCGCTGGCATCTGGACTTCGGGAAGTCTCGTCTGGGCAGTCCTGTTCAACTGGACGATGAAAGTCACCGTGGAAGTCGTCTTCACTCCGTTGACCTACGCTGTGGTTGGCTTTCTCAAACGGGCGGAGCAGGAAGATTTTTATGATACGGATACAGACTTCACGCCCTTCTCATTGCAAGACTGACTTCATCATCAAGCCTCCACAACAGGTTGAGGAATCATCGTGCGTCTGCTGCTGACTTGGGGACTGTTCATCACGCTCATCGGAAACCTGCCTGCGGCGGACTGGCCTCAATGGCGCGGTCCGCTGCAGAATGGAATCTCTGCGGAAACTGTCTCGGTAAACTGGCCCGAAGCAGGACCAGCCAAACTGTGGACCGCGCGGGTGGGGACCGGATTCTCCGGCTGCGTTGTGCAGGATGATCATCTGGTGACGATGGGGAATGAAGATGATCGCGACCTCGTTATCTGCCTTCAGGCCAGTACGGGTAAGGAACTCTGGCGACACACATATCCCTCGCCACTGGACCCCAATCTGTTTGAAGGGGGCCCGACGTCAACTCCGACCATTGCCAATGGTCGCGTCTATACCCTCAGTCGCCGTGGTCACGCCTGTTGCCTGGACTTGAAATCAGGTCTGGTTGCATGGGAGTTGGAACTTCAGGAGCAAACCGAGGCCAACATTCCAGCCTGGGGATTCGCTGCCGCCCCCGTCGTGACCTCTTCCGGAATCCTGCTGAATATGGGGAGTCATGGTCTGCTGGTGAATGCCGAGGACGGCTCGATCATCTGGAAGTCTGACAACGAAGACGATGCCGGCTATGCAACTCCCGTGCTGATTCCCGGTACGAAGCCTCAGCAGGCCCTGATCCTTTCCGGTAAATCTTTGCAGCAGGTGCGGGTAGATACTGGTGACATCGTGTGGCAGTATCGCTGGATCACGCGTTATGGGGTGAATGCTGCCGATCCTCATCTCGTTTCAGATGGGATCCTGCTCTCCTCGGGATATGGCAAGGGGGCCACACTCCTTAAAGTGGGTGACTCCGCCGAGGCGCCGAGCGAAGTCTGGCGTTCGCGCGAGTTGCGGAATCAGATGAGTCCCGGTGTTGTGATCGACGGCTACATCTACGCTGTTGATGGTGATGCCGGAACCGAACCCTCGCTCAAGTGCCTGAAAGTAGCGACCGGGGAAGTGCAGTGGACCGAGGAAGGTCTGGGGTCAGCCACTCTGTTCGCAGCCGGCGATCAATTGATCATCCTCAGCGATCAGGGGGAATTGCTGATCGCTGCCGCCTCACCGCAGGAATTCACGGCCCGCTGTCGGGCCAGGGTTCTGGATGGAAAGTGCTGGACGGTTCCGACGCTGGCCAATGGCCAATTGTACTGCCGCAATGCCGAAGGTACGCTCATCTGCCTGAACGTTGTAAGCCCTTAGTACCGGTCACAGGCTGCGTGATCAGTTCGACTTGCCGGGCTTGAAGCGATAACCGACGCCACGCATTGTTTCGATCAATGCCGCGCGATCGCCCAGCTTTTTGCGGAGCGCCCGAATGTGAACGTCAATCGTTCGCTCGGTTGAGTTGGCGTCTTCGCCACGAGCACAATCGAGCAATTCGTAGCGATTGAAGGTCCGTCCCGGTTGCCGGGCCAGCGTCCACAGCAGCCGGAACTCGGTGGGCGTCAGAATCAGCTCGACGCCATCGATGTGCACGATGTGGTTCGTGCGATCGATGTCGATCCCTTCGATGGACACCATGTCGGCATCGCCCGCCGCATCTTCCTGCTGGCGTCGCAGCAGGGCCTTGATGCGTTCGATGAGGGGGCGCGTCTTAAATGGTTTGCGGACGTAGTCGTCTGTGCCAAGACTGAATCCCACCACTTCATCCATCTCCTCATCGCGCGCGGTGAGCATCAGGATTCGCATGTCCCGGGTTTTGGGATCGGCCCGCAGTTCACGGCACACCTGCAACCCATCGGGTTGAGGTATCATCAGGTCGAGAATGGCGACATCCGGCAGGTACTGGCGGGCACGTTGCAGGGCATCACGACCGTTGGTCGCGGTGAGGACCTCGAAGCCTTCGCGTTCGAAGTTGTACTTGAGCGCTTCCAGGATGGGCAGGTCATCCTCAACGAGGAGAATCTTTGGGTTCGTCATGATCCAGGAGTCTTGGATTCCAATTTACGGGCGTGTCGAATGATTCGACCCTCGACAAGGTAAACCACATCTTCTGCAATGTTCGTCGCGTGGTCGGCGACTCGCTCGACTTGTCGGACGGCAGAGAACAAGTGCAGCAGAGCGTCAAGCTGCTCGGGCCTCTGGTGCATCTGGACAATCAGTTCCTGGATCAACTGGAGGTTGAGCTCATCGATTTCGTCATCTTCCAGGCACACCTTGCGGGCAGCCGTGCTGTCCAGGTCGACGTAGGCATCGATACTGCGATGCAGCATGTCGACAGCCCGCTTCGCCATTCCTTTCAAATTGTCGGGAACAGGAACGGGCGGGGTGTTCAGCAGACTGCAGGCGCGCTCGGCAATGTTGACTGCCAGGTCAGCAACGCGTTCCAGTTCCCCGGAGATTTTCAGCACCGCAGTGATGCGCCTCAGGTCGATGGCTACAGGTTGATACAAGGCCAGGATCTTCAGGCAGGAGTCTTCGATCTGCACATCCTTGCGATCGATTTCGGTGTCCTCCTGCATTAACTGTCGTGCAATATCGAAGTCAGGCTCCGCCAGTTGCGCAACGGCTCGATGGATCATGTCCTCGACCTGCGTACACATCGTCAGCAGATCCTTGTGCAGGATCGACAAGTCCAGTTGCATGTGAACCGACATACTTCGCCTCTACTACCAGTGAGCGCAGGTGTTGCAGGGTTAACCGAATCGGCCTGTGATGTAATCTTCCGTTTGCTTCTCGCGAGGCTTGGTAAACAACGCCTGCGTGCCGCCAAATTCCACCAGATTTCCCTGGTAGAAGAAGCCGGTGTGATCACTGACACGGGCGGCCTGTTGCATGTTGTGCGTCACAATGACAATGGTGTAGT
Source organism: Planctomycetaceae bacterium (assembly GCA_020426515.1). Taxonomy (GTDB): domain Bacteria; phylum Planctomycetota; class Planctomycetia; order Planctomycetales; family Planctomycetaceae; genus JACKHO01. The sequence continues at coordinate 13,757 of JAGQPW010000110.1, forward strand.
TCGACTTCAGGTCGAAGATCAGATCTTCGACACGTGCCGTAGAAGCCGGGTCCAGTGCCGATGCGGGCTCGTCCATCAGCAGCACGTCCGGTTCTGTGGCCAGAGCCCGAGCAATGCACAACCGTTGTTGCTGTCCGCCCGAAAGGGCCATTGCCGAGTCGTGAAGCCGATCCTTCACTTCGTCCCACAATGCCGCACGCAACAGGCAGGACTCGACCGTTTCGGCCAGCTTCGCGCGATCACGAACGCCAGCCACCCGTGGTCCGTACGCGACATTGTCAAAGATCGACTTGGGAAACGGGGTCGACTTCTGAAACACCATGCCCACACGTTTCCGCAAGGCCACAACATCGACTCGTGGATCGTAAATGTTGGTCCCTTCAAGCAGCACTTCGCCGGTATGTCGGGTTCCTTCGATGATGTCGTTCATGCGATTGAATGTGCGCAGGAACGTGCTCTTGCCGCAGCCCGAAGGGCCAATCAGCGCAGTGACAGCGCGCTCCGGAATCTGCATGGAAATGTCGAACAGCGCCTGATTTTCTCCGTAGAAGAAGTTCAGTCGACGTGCTTCCAGTTTCGCCTTGCGTTGCGTTGCTGGGGCGGGAGCGTTCTCGCTGCGATTGACGGTCGGAGGAGTCAGCGAAAACTGAGGTTCAGTAGTCATAGAGTCCGGCATGGTCACCAGCGGAGGTGCTGTTGTGAACGATTACGAATGAAGATTGCCAATCCATTCATGGCCAGCAGAACAACCACCAGCACGATAATTCCCGCGGACGCAATATCCTGATAGGCCCGCTGTGCCTGCTTCGCCCAGTTGTAAACCATGATCGGCATGGCTGTGTATTCATCGAATGGAGCGTTCATCACGCCCTGCGGATTCGTAAGCATCTGGGCGGGGGTTTCGATATCTCCGGGTGTGGCTCGCAGAAAAGTTGCAGCTCCCACCATGATCAGTGGTGCGGTCTCACCAATCGCCCGCGACAGCGACAGAATGATCCCGGTAATAATTCCCGGCAGCGAGGCGGGCAGCACCTGCCGCCAGATCGTCTGCCAGCGGGTTGCGCCCAATGCCAGCGAGGCATGCCGAATGGAAGGCGGAACCGACCTCAAGGCTTCCTGTGTGGCGACAATGATCACAGGCAGTACCAGCAGACTCAATGTGAGAGCACCGGAAATGACCGTTGTTTTCAGTGGCAGGGGGATGTGCAGCCCGAACGCGAAATACAGTCCTTCAACATGGTGCCCCACGAGTCGCTCGACAAGTGCTCCCTTCGAGAAGATGCCAAACGTTCGTACGAAAACGGTCAGGCCGAGGATGCCATACACGATGGAAGGCACACCCGCCAGGTTTGACAGGTTCACCTGAATGATACGGGCAAGCCGGCTGTCCGCTGAGTACTCTTCAAGATAAATCGCTGCTCCAACCCCCACAGGCACGGCAAACAGGATCGTCAGGATCATCAACCAGAAACTGCCCCACAGACCGGCGAGCATGCCCGCCTTTTCCGGGGTGATTCGATCGTCGAAGCTGGTCAGGAATTCCCAACTCAGATGGCTGGTCCCCTGCCAGAGAATGACCAGCAGAAGCACGGCCAGAAAGAACAGGGCTGACCATGTCGCCAGCAGGCAGGCATATTCAAACCAGACTCCGCGCCGTTTGGCGCCTCCCAGTAGTGGATTCGTCACTGGTACGTCTCCCGAAACCGCCGCATGATCCACTGCGAGAGAATATTCATGGTCAGGGTCATACAAAACAGGGTCAGCGCGACGGCATACAGGCTCTTGTACTCCAGACTGCCAGCTTCGACATCGCTGCTGCTGACATTCACAATGTACGAAGTCATCGTGAACACCTCACGCAACGGGTTCACGGACAGGCCGCTAGTGTTCTGGCCGCCAGCAATCACCACAGCCATGGTTTCCCCAATCGCCCGCGAAATGGCCAGCAGGCAAGCGGCCATGATGCCAGAAAATGCTGCGGGCACAACAACGCGGGCACTGACATCGAATCGATTGGAGCCCAGGGCGTAAGCTGCTTCCCGCAAACTCTGTGGCACCGCACGAATCGCATCTTCACTTAAAGAAGCGACCATCGGGATGATCATGATCCCCACCACGATCCCCGCGCTGAGCCCGTTGAAAACGCCGACCTCCAGTCCCACCAGTCCGAACAGTGGACGCAGCACATAGGGCGTGATGAAGATCAGCGCGAAGTAGCCATACACCACTGTCGGAATCCCGGCCAGCAGTTCCAAGGTCGGTTTGATGATGCGACGAGTTCGGGGCGTGGCGTACTCGCTCAGGTACACGGCGCTCGCCAGCCCCAGCGGAATACTGACCAAGCCGCCAATCAGAGCGACTTGCAGCGTGCTCGTCAGCAGGGGCCACACACCGAAGTCACCGGAGTCCCAATGCCATTTGGTGCCCGTCAAAAACTTCCAGGGCGAGATCTCTTGAAAGAAGGCCGTTCCGCCGGTCACGTTGTAAACGGACTCGTTGAGCAGCACAAACACGATGCCGACAGTTGTCAGGATCGACAACGAAGCGCACAGCAGCATGACGTTCTGAATTTGTGATTCGACAAACCGACTCCAGGAACTGCGGCGAAACAGTCCGTCGGTCGGTATCGATTCACTCGTGGTTGGCAACTTTTCCACAACCCACCACAACCTTCAAGGGCTACTCAGCTCGGTTCGCCAGCAGCGACACGGGGAGTCTACCGGACAGCATTGACTATTCGCCACCAAGGGCTGTCTGCAGTGTCTGGCGAGCTTCTGCCAGCTGGTCAGCATTCAGCTTGATGAACTTCTTCAGCGACACCACGTCCTGTCCTTCGTCGGACAGATAGAATTTGCACAATGCAGCGACATCAGCACGTTTCAGTCCCGATTTGCTGACGTAGATGAACAGCGGCCGCGACAGTGGCGTATAGGCCCCGGATTCAATCGAATCGGGCGTCGGCAGGATGGCATCTTCCGTCTTCTCGGTTGGCGAAATGGCGACAGCCTTGATGCGATCCTGATTTTCCACGAGGTATGAGTAACCAAAGAACCCCAGGGAGTACTTTTCACCGGCAATACCAGTGACGAGCACGTTGTCATCGGAGTTTGGCTGGAAGTCAGAACGGAAGTTCGCATCCTTGTCCAGAATCACTTCTTTGAAGTAGTCATGCGTCCCCGACTTGGCATCTGCACCAAACAGTTTGATCTCTTCGGCTGGCCAGTCTGGATTCACATCGCTCCACTTCTTGATCGGGGATCCATCCGACCAGATCGCCTTCAATTGAGCAACGGTCAAAGCCTTGCACCAGTTGTTGTCCTTGTTGATCACGACTGACAAACCGTCAATCGCTACCTTCAGGCCAATCGGCTCGATTCCAGCGGCCTTGCAGTCCTCCAGTTCCCCCTCCTTAATTGGTCGCGATGCATCGCTGATGTCGATCTCGCCACGGCCAAACTTCTGAAATCCGCCGCCAGTCCCCGAGATGTTGACCGAAGGGGTTTCGTACTCTTGGAACTTCTGTCCGAACTTCTGCGCAATGGCAGCCGACAAAGGCTCCACGGTGCTCGACCCGTCAATCACGATTCTCTGTGCAGAAGCGGACCCGGATTCGCTGCCGCCAGTGCCCCCCGTCGTCGGGGCCTGTGTCGAACAGCCGAGAACCCCCAGCATTGCAGTCATCAAAGCGGCGCGAAGAACGGTCATTGAACAGCTCACACTCGTTTTCAGTCTGGATCGTCGAGGACAGCACGAGCCCCCACTCTATGTGCGGAAAACTACCGGATCGGCCCTGCAGGAGTGTTAAGGTAATGTGAATTTGGTGCTGAATCAGCAAATCACAGGGACCAGGAATCTCGTCGGTTTCCACAAGTCGGCGGCCCCCATCCCGGTGCAAATCCCGCCCTAATTCACGTCATTGACACCAGAAACGCCACAAGCCCGCGATTTGACATCGCCTCCCCTGCCAACTATCCTGCCCCGCTTGGTTTGTTCCCCATCAAGGGGACCCTTCCAAGAATCGGGACGTGGCGCAGCCTGGTAGCGCGCTTGACTGGGGGTCAAGAGGTCGCAGGTTCAAATCCTGTCGTCCCGACTAGAGTTACGGCGATTTCGATTGCCGTTGTCACAACTTTGTCACAGAATGACACATGAT
>JAGQPW010000111.1 GCA_020426515.1 Planctomycetaceae bacterium
TGCATCTCGGCCAGCTGCAGATACAACTGCCCTTCCTTCGAGAGCTTCATCAGCCCGGCATCGTCGAGGCCACGAATGTCCGTATGACGCAGCTGGAATTGATACTCACCACCCAGTGCCAGACTCTTGATCGCGAGCGGGCCCGTGAGGACGTGCTCAATCGCATCGTTGGAGAGGACGCGGCTGCACAGTCGCTCGACTTCGGCCGGAGCCGCTTCAGTGCTGACCCAGTACTTCCGGCAGGTGGCCACGCGGCTGACGTTCAGGCCCAGCTTTTCCAGTGCCTGATGTGATGTCTCGCCCACATTGTCGGTCACACCGGGCTTGAACAGCACGTTGAGCAGCTGTCCAGGCAGTTCCGATGTCTCCACCTCGGCGGGCAAGGCCTGCACCAGACACTTCTCGACCACCGAGTCGACCAGCAGCGGAACAGCCACCGCTTCCACCTGCTCACGGGTGAGTTCGCCCTCAATCAGGTACGACCGAGCCGCATGAACCTTGCCAATGGAGCGAAGTTCCCGCAGTTTGGCTTCCGAGGTGACCCGGTCTCCTTCCCGGTCCGCCTGAGCCGCCTGTCGGTCGAGTGGATGAATTTCAACTTCCCAGAGCATGAATCGATCGCTGTTCGCAGTGCAGTGGAGGCCGGGACCGCAGGCGATCGACCGGCCGGAATGAGTTCAATGCGAAGGATAGCGAGCCGGGAACGCCCTTGCACTCGCTGGGAAGGCGATTTCGGTCGCAGGATCGGTAGATGTCGATCTGTCCGTCACCCAGGAATCGATCAAGCTGACTTGTGACGCCCCATGAGGCCAATGGGCAGTCCCCTCTCCCCCGCAATGTGTGGGAATTTGCTTACTAACGCATCCAGCGAGGGGAGAAGGTTAGGGTGAGGGGCCGTTATGGAGGTTTCCTTTGCTCCCCTCACCCCGTCCCTCGTCCCCGCATTCAACTTCGAATGGGTGGAGGAGTTAATTGTGGGGGAGAGGGAGTACTCCCATTTGACCTTCTGCCTCGTCTTCTCTGCCCTACTTCAGATTCCGATCCGCAAAGTGCAGGTACTGCTCCCAGTCGTACTTGGTGATGTCGTGCTTGCCTGTCCGGTTGTGGTAGCCAATTACGCCGCTGCTGCGAGGCTGATCCACAGCCGGTGGCTCCGGAGATGGTTTCCCTTCTCCCAGTCCGGCGGTTCCCAGCAGCCGGTAGACCGGATCGGCGTAATAGCAACTCAAGTATTCCCCCTTCGGATCGGCCCACGTGTCTTCCGAGGCACTGGCCACATAGACCGGACGCGGGGCAATCAGGGCGATCAACTCATGCTGATCGAACGTCAATGCCCCCTCGTTGCTGTTGTAGGCGACGAAGTTGTCGCAGAACCAGTGCGGGAACACTGTGTTGATGCGATGCACCGATTCGCCAATCACCCGCTTGTTGAGTGCTGCCCCGCCGCAACCGGAGTCGTTGGAGATCACGAGACCGAACCGCTCATCGGCTGCCCCGGCCCACAGCGACGTCTTGCCCAGCCGCGAATGGCCCAGCACCGCCACACGCGTGGCGTCAATCTGCTTGTCGGTTTCGAGGTAATCGAGAATGCGGCTCAGCCCCCACGCCCACGCGGCAATGCTGCCCCATTCATCGGCAGCAGGTTTATCGCAGAAAGCATGAATACCGTTCTTGAATCCATCATCAAAATCGGGGTCGATGTCGCCATAATACATCGTGCCCAGGGCATATCCTCGGTCAAGAACCATTTCCACCGGCCAGCGGCTGGATGATGTACCACGCGCAGCTTCGGTGGCGCGATTCTTCTCGACCCCCTTCTCTTTTGTGGGCCGCATCCAGTTGGGATTGAGTGAAATGCCAGGATCATCGCTGATGGTGTGATTCCCCGCGAAGTTCAGACCCACAAATGCCGGGACCGGCTCATCGCATTCCGGGATGTACAACAGCAGCGTCATCGTGAGTGACTTGTCACCCTTCTTGACGGTCAAATCCACTTCGCGGCGAATGGCCTTCCCGTCAAACACCTTACCCTCTTCCACCCGGGTCACCTCAACCGGCAACTCACACTTCGGGAGCTTGCCATACATCTGCTCCGCAAACAGTCTCAACAACTCCGGTCGACGCTTCGTCTTCCATTCCTCGGCTGTGGTCACCCGCGTGCCATCGCTGTTCACCAGCGGATCAGGCAGCGTGAACGCAGGAATCTTCGCTTCATCGTAGTTGGCCTCCGGCACCTGTGAGTGAGCCACGCTGGCAGAGAAACAGAGGGCGACAGACGCGAGTAGCGAAAGATGGAGGCGAGTCATACGGGGGCATCCAGAGCAGAAAATCGGCGAATTCCACGGTCCCAATCTAAGGACCAATCGGCGACCACTGTTCTAACGGCCCAGTCGCCAGATCACAATCGACCGCACTACTCGGCATGCCTCTCAACGGTGGATGCACCTTCAGACTGTGGAGTCGAAGTGTTCAGACATCGAATTTCGATTGCCCGGCGTCGGCCACATCAAGAAAGAACTCCTCTGCGGTCCAGTTGCGAAACCAGATGTTGAGATCTGCGGCAAACGAATCGAGATCAACTGCTGAATCGGCAGCCAGTGCCAGCGCCGATTCGAGATTCTCACCACGAATGATCGCGGCCAGCAGTTCGAACTGCGGACGGGTCAGCTCGTAACGCCGAATCTGGTAGTCCCGCCGCAGCACGGCCAGGAGCGTCTCGGAAGGCTCGGGGTAGTCGGCGTCGAGCCCACGGCGGATGGCCGAGTAATATTCGTGGACCGGGAAATGCAGCGCGAGCAGTTTCAGACAAGGGACCGGAATCAACCGCACGTGCGGCCAGGATTCCGGAGGAATGGCGGCGAGAGATTCGGAGGAGACGAGCGGCTGATTCTCCACTCCAGGGCCATCGAACACCGCGTTATAAAGACTCTCCAGTGTGGCAAGATCAATTACAAAATCAGGCCATGTCTCCCCGGCATCAGCTTGAAGGCGGGACTGCCGCAGATAGTCCGGAAAGTGTTTACCGAGATCGTTGAGCGTATAGCTGCGGGACGGGAATCCCTGCAGATAGTTGATCGCGAAGTCATCAAAGGCTTCCTCGCCAATTGCCTCGAACAGAACGCGATATGAGTCACGAAGGCATTCCAGCAGCCGGGCGAAGTAGGCCCGATTGTAGATGGCCAGTCGCTCCAGCCCGCTCAGCGAATGCGATGGTTCCACTACGGATTCGGCCTGATCCGGCGTGACATCAATCCACGCTCGTGCCGCCTCGGAAGCGACACCAGTTTCGACTCCGGCCGGATGCATTAGTACGGTTTGCATCCAGCGTTGAACGACTGTCAGGTCGATGCGTTGGTCAATCATTGGGCGGGGCGTCCAAAGGTGAAAATCAGGCAATTTCCGGCACAATGTGGGCCAGTGGATGAGGCACCGTCACTGGTCCTTCCCCGCGTTCTTCGGGCTCACTGTTCAATGGTTTGACCACCATCTCGGAATTCATGTACTGCTTGGCCTTGAGCACTTCTGCGTGTACTACGGGGAATTCCGGAATCTTTGCATCCCATTCCAGCAGCGTTGCAGCACCACCCGTTCTCTGATGAGCCAGTCGATAGAGGTCCCAGACGGGATCGACAACATGATCATCATGAGTGTCGATAATGTGTGTGCCACAGTGCGTGTGGCCTGCGATGTGAAACTGCACCACGCGATGCGCCGGGATCGAGCGAATGTATTGCTGCGGGTCGAAGTCGTGATTCACGCTGGAGACGTACACGTTGTTCACATCCAGCAGCAGTCCGCAATCGGCCTCCTCGGCCAGCAGCGACAGAAACTCCCACTCCGGAATGGTTGAATTGGCGAAGGTGACATAGCTGCTGGGATTTTCCAGCACGAGTGGTCGTTCGAGAACGTCCTGCACTACGCGCACACGCTCGACAACATGTTTCAATGTCTGCTCATTGAGCGGAATCGGCAGCAGGTCATGGGTGTTGAGTCCGGCAATTCCCGTCCAGCAGAGATGGTCCGACACCCAGCGAGCGTTCGACGTTTCCGCCAGACGCTTCAGCTTGTTGAGGTAATCGAAGTTGAGAGGATCAGTGCTGCCGATCGATAGCGAGACCCCGTGCATGACCACCGGATAGCGCTCGGCAATCTGCTCCAGGATGTATCGCGGGCGGCCTCCGGAATCCATGAAGTTTTCCGAAATGATCTCAAACCAGTCCACTGTGGGATTGTGTTGAAGAATGTAGGGGAAGTGAGCGGTACGCAGTCCCACCCCCAATCCCAGATTGGGGTATCCCAGTCGTGGAGTTGTCATACGGCCTCCGGTCAGAAAAAGATCGAGTGCATCGATGGGAGGCGACGATCCGTCCCATCGATGCACCGGGGGTTCCGGCTTCTCTAATTCTTGGCGGGAGCGGGGCCAAACTTCTTGCCCGCCTTCGTCATTGCAGCTTCGAAGTTCTTACGGGCCTTCATCCAGGCCTTGTCGCCCAGGGGAACAGCACAGTCGCCCATGCCTTTGCATTTATTCTCGCCTGGGGTGCTGCCACAGCCACCCAGACCAGCGCAGTCATTTTCGCCCTTGCAGGCGTGAGCCGAGGCTGTTGCGCACTCACTCATGCCGGCACAGGCGTTCTTCTTGCCCGCACCCAGACCCTTGCAGGTGTTCAACCCGCGGCAGACATGCGGCTCCTGAAGCAACAGCGGCTTCGAGGGATCTTTCATCTTGGGCTTGTCGGCGGCCGAGGCCAGGTTTGCTCCGGCAATGACACCGCCAAAGGCGGCCGTTGCCATCAGATTAAACTCGCGACGATTCATAACAGGGTCGACTCCATGTTGCAGACTGGTCAGGCTGTTCACCACACCACGTGGGAACCCGTGCTCTTGGTCGCGGAAGTCGCAGCCGGCTTACAGGAATTTTTGATTCAGGACGAAGAAATTCCGTCATTCTTCGGGAATTCGGATCGCCGTCTTGAAGATGTTCCAGTCGAGGTCCGTCACCAGCGCGGAGCACGCAGCCGCAATTGGCCCGTCAGGTGTCCTCGTCCTGAAGTGCCTTCTTAATGCGAAGCCGAGCCTCCGGGGACAGATGCAGGGCATCGTGCGGTTCATCGTGCCGGTCGGTTTGGTCGTCCAACTGTTGCGCAATCTCACGCAAGAACAGCAACTGCCGCCGGAACCGCGAACAGAGTGAACACATCAGCAGATGAATCCGCACTCCGACCCGCTGGCGAAAGGAGAGCTTTCGCTCCATCGACTCAGAAACAAGGCGGGACACGTCTCTACAGGAAGGCATACCCATCATGGTGCGTTTCGTTTCTCCTCGCCAAACCAGTTGATCTCCAGGCAGCGCACCAGACTTGCCCGTGCGCGATGCAGCATGACCCACAAATTGTTGGACGAGACATTCAACACCTCGCAAACCTCCGAACCGTCGAGTTCCTCCAGTTCGCGGAGCGTGAATGCGCTGGCCATCCGCTCAGGCAGCTTTTGCAAGCAGCTCTTGAACGTCGCCCAGAATTCCTGGTTCTCCAGTTCGTTGCCCGCCGCTGTTGGCCAATGACCCGGCGGCGACTTCCAGTTGCCCTGCGCATCGAACCGGGAATCATGCAACGTATGGGCATCGGTCACATCGCTCCAGGCCAGTTCGCGGTGTTGCCGTCGGTAGTGGTCGACGATTTTCCGCCTCAAAATCCCCACCAGCCACGTTCGTTCGGTGGAAGCGCCGGCAAACCGCTCGCGTGCGTGCAGAGCGGCGAGAAACGTTTCCTGCACCAAGTCTTCCGCAATGTCCTGTTGCCGCACTCGGGACCGCGCGTACCGGAAGAGATAGTCGGCGTGATGGTCGACCCATGCCTCGACGGCCGTCAGTAAAGGCTGCCTTACAATCGGCTGATTCTCCACAGCAACGTCCCCCCTGTCCTGTCGCGGCGAGGCCATTCCGGACTCTACCGCCGCACGGCGCTAACGCCTGCCGCCTGCAGACCGAATCTCTGCTTCGGGCGGCTTTCGACTCTGGTCGTTGAGCGACCAGTTGTATTTCCGGAACTTCACACGCGTCTGCGGGTTGATCGCCAGTTCCTGATATTGTCGGGGCAGATACGGCTGCACACGCGTCATACGCTGTGCCTGGGAAGAACCAAAATCTTCGCCAAACCAGTCCAGGATGGCGCTCAGGTGCATGGTCCCCGAGGAGTCAACCATGAAGTTCTGCTCTCGCGAGAAGAAATCCGTCGCGTTACTCGCCAATTGCTCGTTCAATCGATTGGCGACATACGCTTCGTTCAACAGTCGCGGGCAGCCAACGGATGCACAGACGATGGCAAAGTGAATTCGAGGCTCTCCCATCTTTCTCAGGATGTTGTGTTCAATGTCGTTCAGCGAAACAGGAGTCCCGCCAACCACCAGGGGGAGATCGTCCCAAATGTTGTAGCCGACAATTCTGGCGGTGTGATTGCGGATGCTGTCCGTTGGGTAGACCTGCAAAATTCCTTCCAGCGTCACCGCATTGTAGGTATTGATCCAGAACGCCAGTTGACCCTCGACGCTGGTCGGCTGAGACATCGACGCTCGCCCCAACTCACTCAAATACTGCTGAAGCGACTGTCGATCGACGGCGCTGCGCTGCCAGCCCTGGTAATTCACATACCCATCGGCATCGACATACTTTCTTAGCAACGCATCGAATCGACTGTGATCAATGCGGTCCATGGGGATTTGCTGACTCGCCAGCCACACACGCCCGAGCGGCTCCTTTCCCAGTGCGGAACTGCCAGTGGAAAGGAGTCCAATTCCGGCGGCAACAGCAGCCAGTCCAACCGCCAGTTTCGACCTGAATTGACTCGCAATAGGCACGCAATCTGATCCCTTCACGAATTCATCCTCCATGAGTGAAAGTGCCGCTGCACCGACCGGCGCCAGCGCGTGAGTCCATCATCGACTCTCGCGCACACAGTGTTGCCCAACGGTTCCGCTGGTTCTGTGAGCGTCCACACACGACAGAGAATTCTGCAGAGATTCCGCGACAGTTCCCGTGCCGGCAGAATGCGGCAGTTACTTTGCGGACCGAATCACGCAAAGCATGGCCAGACTGCGCCGGTCACCACGGGAAACGAGGCGTCGGGCGGAGTTCCGCTTGGGGCCACCGGCTGCTTGTCAGCCAGTGAATGGGCGAAATGGGTCGGACGGAAATCGACTCCGCGACCAGGGGGCACTAAAACCCCTTTGACTCCGGCCCGCTCGTGTCACTCCCCAGTGTCACCCGTACCCGTGCCGGTTGGCCGTCACGCAGAATGGTCAGTTCCACGACTTCGCCGGGCTTCTTGCTTTCAAAAATGCCCAGGAACTCGGCGGCATTGTGAATTTCCTGACCATCGACGGCGACGATAATGTCGGCAGCGCCTCGGTCGATCAACGTGACCGGGCCGCGGCGGGTGACACGTGGACCACGCAGGCCAGCCTTCTCGGCCGGGCCGCCCGCCGTGATGCGAGCAATCCGCAGACCCTTCTCCGTGACGGTGACGTGCGAGATGCCGATGTCGCCGCGAATGACGCGGCCATGCGTAATCAATTCCGGAACCACGCGCCGAATCAGGTTCGAGGGAATGGCGAATCCAATCCCCGCGCTTTGAGCGACGCGGCTGGCGATCGCGGTATTCATACCGATCAGTCGGCCATGGGAATCAATCAGCGGGCCGCCGGAGTTGCCGGGATTGATGGAAGCATCAATCTGAATGATCGACTTGATCACCCAGTTCGACTGCACTTCCAACGTGCGGTTGAGACTGGAAATGGTGCCAATGCTCATGGTCCGTTCCAGGCCGAACGGGTTCCCCAGTGCGTACACATTCATCCCGACCTTGATGCGGTCCGAATCACCCAGCGTGACTGGAACCAGCAGTTCGGCCGGGGCGTCGATCTTGATGACGGCGATATCGTTGACCGGGTCGGCACCCACCAGAGTGGCGGGAAATGTCTCTTCATTGGAGAGCGTGACGTTCACCTGACGAGCCCCCTGCACGACGTGATAATTCGTGAGGATGTGACCGGTCTGGTCAAGGACCGCACCAGAGCCGTTTCCTTCCTCCGGAACCTCCACGAGAAAGAACCGGTCTGACCGCACACTGACCGTGGAGATATTCACCACGCTGCGATTGCAATGCTCGTACACGGCGATGTTCACCGCCTCTGCTGGTGTATGGCCGTCGGCATCATACCAGCGTGGGTCGCCGGGAAATCGCGACAGCAGCGGAACAGGAGCCTGAATTTGTGCAGCGGCTTCGTTCTGCCAGCTCCAGGGAGCCTGCGACATCCAGATGGAGAATGCCCCCCCCAGGAATGCCGCCAGCAGGCACAGGCCAAAACGAAACATGCGGGATCGAGCGCTGGGAAAATCAGGTGTGGTCATCAGTGAAGCGAATCGTGCAGAGTTGGGCGGCGTGTTACTTCTGCCGCATTTCGTGGTGAGTTCCATCCCAGGAGAGGATGGTTGGTTTGTCGTCAACAACCGTTTCGATATGGACGGGACGTCCCCATAGCAGATTTAAGTTGACAAGACAGGCCTGAGCGTAATCGCGTTTCAGTTCACTGCCCTGGAAGTCGTGCCGCAGGAACAACTCGCCGCGATTGGCGTAGTTGCCATCCTGCACATAGATAAAGGGGCGGCCGTGATTTGTCAGGTTCTTGAGGAACTGCTGCTTGATCTCGGCAAACTCGCGGGAAGCAATTTCATAGTTGCCAGAGGTGTCGTTGTAAGCGAACGAGAAGAACTTCTGTTGTCGGCAGAAGTCTTCGGTCAGGAAGGTGTCGATGAACGTGACATCGTTGTGGATGCGGCGGACCTCGAAAATCTTCTCGCGGCCCAGCCCCAGATCTTTGTCCCATTTGCGACGCGTCTCATAGCTGTCGCACTCTTCCCACTCTGCGCCGAACTGACCTTTGTTCCAGCGCTCTTCGATGTCGCGAAACAGTTCGATCCCGATCTTGTAGGGATTGATTCGCTGCGGACTCATCGCCATGGTGCCCGAGTGATGATCGGCGTAGTCGATCACTTCGGCATCGGTCAGGCCGTGATGGGTCATGATCGTGGAGTGCCAGTAGCTGGCCCAGCCTTCATTCATGATTTTGGTCTGCCCCTGCGGAGCGAAGTAATAGGCCTCATCGCGAATGATGGACAGGATGTCGTGCTGCCAGGGCTGCAGCGGAGCGTGTTGCAGCAGGAACAGCAGCACATCGCGCTGCGGCTCTTCCGGAAAGGACCGCAGGTTCGCCCGCTCGCGTTCCTCCTGGCGGGCTCGTTCCTCCATCTGCTCCAGCACCGCGCGCGGATTGATGAAGTCTTCCATGTACTCTTTGGCTTGAAACCGCCCCCGAGGTTCCGGCAGCCCTCGTTCGTCCTGTTCGTGACGTGTCTTGCGTGCCTCGTCTTCGCTGGCCACACGACGGGCATCGGGGGTGCGGCGAATGTGTGGGGAGTAGGGGTCGATCAGGTTTTCGAGCGACAGGCAGGCATCAATGCAGCGTTCCACTGCTTCGTAGCCATACCGATCGATGTGTCGGTTCACGCGAGCGGCGTGGTTGGCCATCTGGTCGAGCATGCGTCGGTTGGTGTGCGCGAACCAGGCGTTGTTCTTAAAGAAGTCGCAGTGCCCGTAAACGTGGGCAATCACCAGCTTCTGGTCGGTCAGTGAGTTGGCACTCAGCAGATAGGCGTAGCACGGATCGGTGTTGATCACCATCTCGTAAATCTTGGAGAGCCCGTACGTGTAGCTCTTCATCAGCTCATCGTACTCAGCCCCGAACCGCCAGTGCGGATACCGAACCGGGAAACCGCCATACGCGGCGAACATGCTCAACTCTTCGTAGTCAAGCATCTCGAAGTAGGTCTTGAAGAAGTCGAGACCGTACCCGGCGGCAATCTCTTCCATGCGGGCCTGAATATCCCGAATCTCGGCTGGCAGTTCACGATGAGTGGTGACTGGCATGCGTCCTCCTTCGCTCACGTAAGACTATGCGGGAGGCAGCGAACAGGTCAAACCCTTTCTCGCCGATGTAAAGTGCGATTGGGATTGAAGTTCATCTTTGTCGCCTGTGGGACAGCACTCCCGGGGGGCGTTGCACGACGCTTCGCTGATGCGGGTTGCCGCGAGCGGCTTCGCACGAGGAATTCGCCGCTACTTCAGATTGCCGTGCAGCCGGCATGGCAGGATGCTGAAAACCACTTGTCCGCCTTGACTTTGTAGTCGTCGACAAGTACATCCAAGGCTGTCCCGCGTGTCTTTCCGGCACGGACAGGACGTCTTGGACTTCGGACCAGAAAATCGCATAAGGAAGTACGTTCATGACTCCGTACATCATCGGCGGGATCTTTGTCGCGATCGTCATGCTCGTGATTCTCGGGCTGCTCGCGCGGTACCTGAGCCTGTGGGTTCAGTGTTACTTCTCCAAGGCCGGGATTTCACTGGTCGATCTGGTCATTATGTCCATCCGCAAGGTGAACCCCAGCGTCATTGTGCGGGGCAAGATTATGGCGGTGCAGTCGGGACTGACCGACTCCTTCGCGATTTCCTCCAAGGCTCTGCAGGCCCACTACCTCGCCGGGGGGAACGTTCAGAAAGTCATCAAGGCGCTCGTTGCGGCCCACAAGGCCAAGATCGACATCGACTGGCAGGTTGCTCAGGCCATCGATCTTGCCGGCCGTGATGTGCTGGACGCCGTGCAGACCAGCGTGAATCCCAAGGTCATCGATTGCCCCGATCCACGCAAGACCGCCGGGACGCTCGATGCTGTCGCCGGAGATGGAATTCAGCTCAAGGCCCGTGCCCGCGTGACAGTGCGGACCAATATCCAGCAGTTGATCGGCGGAGCGACAGAAGAAACAGTCATCGCCCGTGTTGGTCAGGGAATTGTGCAGGCAATCGGCTCCACCCCCTCCTACAAGCTGGTGCTGGAGAATCCCGATATGATTTCGAAGACTGTGCTCAATCAGGGACTCGAAGCACAGACCGCGTTCGAAATCGTGTCGATCGATATTGCCGATATCGACATTGGCGAGAACATTGGTGCCCGCCTGCAGGCCGATCAGGCCGAGGCCGACGTTCGCGTCGCGCAGGCTCGTGCCGAACAGCGACGTGCAGGGGCTGCGGCCCGTGAACAGGAAATGGTGGCTCAGAGCCAGAAGAACCGCGCTGAAGTCGTGCTCGCAGAAGCTGAAGTGCCCCGCGCCATCGTCGAAGGCTTCCGTTCTGGAAAGCTCGGGCTGATGGACTACTACAAGCTGAAGAACGTGCAGGCCGATACAAGTATGAGAACGGCCATCGCCGGTGTCGGTGATCAGGTCGCCCCCAGTATCTAGGTCACATAGCAGCACGGCGGAATTCGCACAGCTGAACCGTCCGGAGAACAATGCCATGGATGCTATCGTTCCGATCTTCATCGTGATCACGGTTGTCGTGTCCTGGCTGGTGAACCTTGGCAAGCAGAACGAGCAGAAGCAGCGTCGCGAAGAGCGGCTGCGTCAGCGTCGGGAGCGCGCCGGGGGAGATGGCCGGGCCAAGGCAAACGACTTCATGAATGAGGGGCAGCGACGTCAGCAGGCTGTGCAGCGTGGACGCGGCGACAGCAGTGACGATGTCGAGATCGTGCAGCAGCCACGAACGCGACGACCTCCCAAGCAGACACGAAATCGAGAAGAAGTCTGGCGCGAACAGACAGGGCGTGGTCGGCAGCGTGGTCAAAAATCGCAGCAGCCTGCGCGACCGACGACCCAGCAGCGGACACCCCAGCCTGTCGCACGTCCCGTAGAGCAACCGGCGGCCCCCATTCGTCCGCAGCCTTCCAGTCTTGCGTCGAGGCACGTCGACTCAAGCGTTGGAAAGTCGTCCCTCTCGCAACTCTCCGAGAAGCGCCTCGACGATTCCCTCGCTCAACAGGTTTCTCAGGACATGGGCGTGTTCGGGGCCATTGCAGCCACAAGCACCGGCGCGATGGCTCAGTCAGAGACGACGCGACGACGTCAGTCACCCGCAGCTGGCCTGCGGAACGTGCTGCGAAGTTCGCAGTCGGTGCGTCAGGCTGTGATCATCAGCGAAGTGTTATCCCTGCCAGTTGCATTGCGCTAACGAAAGCGCCAACTACCCTGGCAGGAGGGGGAAGGGAGTTGTTAGCTACCGATCAGATGCCCAGCAGGTGTTTGATGAGAATGAAGCAGGCGACCCCGAGAATGGCGACACTGAACGACTTCTGCAGTGTTGGACCACTGAGTTTGCGGCCCAGCAGGGTGCCGAGAATGAGCCCCACCACGCCCCCGGCGGCAAACAGGCTGGAAACTTCCAGATTCAGTGGGCGCCCGGCGATCAGGTAAGACGCAACCCCCGATGTGCTGATCATCGAAATGACCAGCAGCGAAGTTGCAACGGCCCGCTTGATTCCCAGCCCGGCGAACAGCACAAGCGCGGGCACGATCACAAAGCCGCCTCCCACGCCAAACAGGCCGGACAGGATCCCTGTTCCAAATCCCAGCGAAGCGAGCAACATTCCGCATCGTGATGTCAGCAGCAATCGGCCATCGGGAGAGCGGCGACAGTGTGCTCCGGTGTCGTCAGGTGGAGAGTTCAGAGGCTCCAGAACTGGCGTGGCGTCCGCGGGCGGTCCGGAGGCACGTCGCCACATGTGAACCGAAATCAGCACCATCAGCACAGCAAATGCCACGAGCAGCAGCGCATCTGGCAACATCCGGTTGATCATGGTCCCCAGCGGGGCACCGACCATGCCCATGCCAGCAAACAGCAGGCCTGTAGGGACTTCCACTTCCCGTCGCCACAGGCGTTGAATGGCTCCAATCAGCGCAGTGGCGCCCACAGACATCAACGAAACGCCAATGGCTTCGTGAGTCGGAAGCCCCAGACCGTAGGTGAGTGCGGGAATCGCAAAGATTGAGCCCCCCCCGCCGGTGAGCCCAATGGTAAAGCCCACAACCACGCCGAATACAAGTGTGAGTAGCAGTGTCAGTGTCATGATCGCTCCTTGAGGACCATGATCAGCAAATGCCGCGCCGTAGAAAGGCACTCGGGCCATAGACAGCCGCTCGGACAGTCGCCGTCGACCACGGGAGGACTACTCAGTGAGGTCGAATTCCCGAATTGTGGCAAACACTTCGAGCAACTCTTCTTCGGAAAGCGGAACGGTTTCTTCCAGTTGAGGAGGCGGCAGCGTAAATGTGATACTGCTGAGGGACATTACGTGCCGGTCCAGGCGGTCTTCGGCATGGCGTTTTTCCGATTCGGCCTGCTGTTCTTTTCGGCGGGTGGCCGCGAGATCCAAGGCCACAAAGGCCAGAATTCCTGCCAGACCGCAAGACAGCACATACAGACTGAGGTCGTTGCCTGCCATTCGCTCAACGGTCATGCCGATCAGGACCCCGCTGAGGATCAGGATCGTGGATGCACTGATCAGTGGGGGTTCTTGGCGAGTTGGGCGGGAGGTCGACATGAACACGTGTCCCTTGTGGGGAACTCTGGTTGATCGCACATCCTCGTTGCCAAGACTGTGCGACGGCTTTCGGGAAAAAGTCTCATTGAACCCTAGGTCGGTTTGTTGCGTCAGTCAAAGAGAATGCCGATCATTTCGACCGGCCCGAAAACGCCGAAGTGGGCATATCCGGTTGAGGTCGACTCAGGCTCCCGGAAAAATCGGACTCAGCGGAAAAACAGGATCTGGAAATGCGTGTCGCACTTGCTCAGTTGAACCCCGTTGTCGGTGATTTCTCCGGGAATGCGCGACTTATCGCACACGCAGCCGATCAGGCCCGAGCCGCAGGAGCATCGCTGCTCGTGGTTTCAGAACTGGCGATCAGCGGATACCCCCCGAGAGATCTCATCCAGCGTCGCGGGTTTGTGGATGCCTGCGACCTCGCCGTGGAACATCTGGCGCAGCAGACCGATGGGCAACTCGGCATTCTGGTCGGGCATCCTACACGCAAGAACCTGCAGGAAGACCGCATCGCCAATGCCGCCAGTCTGCTGTTCGACGGCCGCATCTGCGAAACACGTTGGAAGGTCCTGCTGCCCAACTACGATGTTTTTGACGAGAAGCGTTACTTTCATTCGGCGTCTCACACGACACCCATCGAATTCGGCGGTCTCCGACTCGGTGTGCATATCTGTGAAGATGCCTGGTGGGGCGAACCGCAAACCTTCTACCACATTCCGCCAACCGAGCAGCCCGATCCTGTTGCGGAACTGGGCCGGCAGGGCGTCGATCTGTTCATCAATCTGTCCGCCAGTCCATTCGAAGTCGACAAAGTGGCCCGCCGCCACCGCATTGTTCGTCGCCATGTCGCCAGGTTCTCCAGGCCGTTCCTGTTCGTCAATCAGGTGGGCGGCAACGACGATCTGGTTTTCGACGGAAACAGCTTTGTGATGAATGCTGCCGGTGAAGTGGTCGTCTCACTCGCGGGCTTTGAAACCGATCTGCATGTGGTCGAGACCGATGCTCTCCCCGCAGTCGCGCTCCCTTCCAGCCGCTCCCGCGCTGCTCAGCAGCTCGATGGCCTCACGCTTGGTCTGCGCGACTACATGCGGAAATGCGGATTCAAAGGCTGCGTGCTGGGGCTCTCCGGCGGCATCGATAGTGCCCTCGCCGCAGCCATTGCTGCCCGCGCCGTCGGTCCGGAAAACGTACATGGGTTGCTCATGCCCAGCCGATACAGTTCCCGGCACAGCGTGGATGATGCGCTGAAGCTGGCTGAAAACCTGGGGATGGATTACGACACCATTCCGATCGATGCGGTGCATCAGGCGTACGAGAACGTTCCCGTAATCGGAACTGATCTCCTGTCCGATCCCGCGGGGCTCCCCGACCAGAATCTTCAGGCCCGAATTCGCGGGGCGATGGTCATGGTTCGCAGCAACCGGCATGGCTGGATCGCCCTCGCCACCGGCAATAAGAGCGAACTGGCCGTTGGGTACTGCACGCTCTATGGCGATATGTGCGGCGGCTTCGCAGTCCTCAGCGACCTTTACAAACGCGATGTGTACGCCGTCTCACGCTACGTGAACGAACTCGCCGACAAAGAGATCATCCCCGAACACATCATCACCAAAGCCCCCAGTGCGGAACTCGCTCCCGATCAGTTCGATCAGGATTCACTTCCCCCATACGACATTCTGGATGGCATTCTCGAACGGCTGATCGATCAGGAACTCTCCCCCGACGAAATCGCGAACGAGTTCCCTGCGGAAACAGTGAAATGGGTCGTCCGTAAGCTCGACCGCAATGAATTCAAACGCCGACAAATGCCCCCCGGTATCAAGCTCCACGCCCGCGCCTTCGGCAGCGGCCGTCGCATGCCGATGGCTGCGAAAGGCTTTGAGGGGCTCAGCGGAAACTCGTAAACGAGCCATTGAGGCGAGCGGGGCGGCGTCAGCCCCCCGATACGTGACGCCCTGCGAATGTGTTGGGTAGCGATCCGCGAAGCGGAAGATTCACCTACTGAAACTGCACCGTCGTGCTCACCACCGCGTCACGCTCATCCGTCACTGTCAGGAACCACGTGTTCGCATCCGCTGGAGGTTTCGGAGCCGTGATCATGTTCCCGTCAATCGTCGCGGCGACAGTCTGCCACTTCCGCTTCGATCGCAGTCCGTCATCGGTCGTGTAATGCAATGCGACCGATTTCAACTTCGTAGCGGCTTCGCAGGAAACCTGAACGGTTTCTCCTTCAATCTTCGGTACCCCCGGAACGGGCAGCGGTGCCCCGCCTCGGCATTTGGAGTCAATAAACAGCCCGATTTCCTGGGGAGCCCAGCCAGATGGGTGACCGTGAGGCATGTTAACCACAATCCGCAATTGCTTCGGTCCGGGCACCACATCATAGCTCTTCATGTAGCTGTCGAGCGGATAGTGAATATCGTTCGTCCCGTTGACGAACAGAATCGGCACATGGCAGCGAGGCAGCAGACTTCCCGGATCATATTCCCGCACCCAGTCAGCTCGTCGCTCGCCCAGCCGGTCGATGCTTGGCTTCTGGACCGATTCCCCTTCGTGCAGAAATCCGCAGCCGTACACTGGCACCGCCGCCTTGAAACGATCATCCAGCGATGCTGCCAGGCAGGTCGTGTACCCGCCCCAGCTGATGCCGGTGAGCGCTGTGTTCTCGGCCTGCACTTCAGGCAAACTCCGCAACACCGAGTGAGCACGCATCACGTTGGCCGCGGCGTGAAACGGCCAGTCGTCACTGGTGTCGCCGCCAATGGAGTCGAACTTCTCCGGATGCCCGTGATTCGGACCTCCGTTGGGCAGCCGCGTTCGCAGTTTGCCGTCGCTCTGGTGACCAACAGGTCTCCCCGTTTGTTCATCGTAAACCGGTTCCGGTGGGCGTGACCCCGCCAGATCCATCGCAATCGCGGCGTAGCCTCGCCGTGCCCACAGGTGAACCCAGTCGGCAAACGCCGTTCCGCCGCCGCCATGCACGAGTACAACTCCCGGATAGGTTTCGCCTTCTTTCCCTGTCCCGATGGTGCTGGGAGAGGCGTAGAACGCGAACACTTCCGTTGCGTGTCCGTCGAAGTCTTCTCCGGCATAGGTCAGCGAATGGATCGGCTTGTCGCGATCCAGCCACTTCACTTCGGGAACTTCGGACTTCAATGCCGTCACATTCCAGGGGCCAACACGTTCGACCTGAGCATCATCGTCTGCATCCGCAGTCTCTGCAGCAGGCAGGTTTTCCAGCAACGACTGTGCGACCTGTTGACCAAGGAACTCGTACCCGGCCCCGTTGAAGTGGACGTCGTTGGGATTCTGCAATTCCCCCAATCGAGGCGTGATGGCGGTAAACAAATCATCCACCGCAACGCCTGCTTCGGCCATCACCTTCGCTGCCGCATCGTTACGTTCCACAATCGATGCCGCCGTTTGCTTCTTGTCCGGCTGATCCGGAATTGGCGTTGTTGTCGCCCACACCAACTTCGCACCGGTCTTCTGCATCCGCTCCACAAGCTGCTGCAATCGTTGCGTGTAGTCGGCAAT
>JAGQPW010000112.1 GCA_020426515.1 Planctomycetaceae bacterium
AGGGCTGACGCTGCTCGGCTCGTCGGGCTGGGCGTAGCGTTGCACTCGACGGGCGGGCAGGCGGGGCGCTACAGTAAGGGTGTCTGAGAATTCAACAGGAGTGAATGGCGATGCTGCGTCCCCTTTCGATGATCGTGTTGTGCGGCCTGCTGGCGGTGCTTTGCGGCGACCGTTCTACCCAGGCGGGTGAGTACAACGAGGTGCTGTCGGTGGGGGACAAGGCTCCGACTTGGGAGAAGCTGCCCGCCACGGATGGGAAGAGCTACGCTTCGAGCGACTTCGAAGACAAGTCAGCCCTCGTTGTCGTGTTCACCTGCGCCAGCTGCCCGACCGCCGTGGACTACGAAGCGAGAATTGATGCACTCTCCAGGAAATACGGGGGAGAGCAGGGGACGGCGGCTGTGGTGGCCATTTGCGTGAATCGCGTTCCGGAAGATCAGTTGCCCGCATTGACGGAGCGGGCCAAAGCGAAGGGGTTTCACTTCAAGTACCTGTACGATGAGTCGCAAGAGTCCGCGAAGTCGTTTGGAGCGATCTTCACGCCCCAATTCTTCGTGCTGAACAAAGAACGGAAGGTCGTGTACATGGGGGCCATGGACGACAGCACTGAGCCGGAGTCGGTCAAACGGAGCTACGTGGAAGAGGCGATCGCCGCCATTCAGGCCGGCAAGGCTCCGGAAACGACAGAAACGATCGCCCGAGGCTGCCGGGTGCGGTATGCACGGGAGCGACGGAAGAACTAGGTCGCCGCATCACTTCTGTTTTGATGCCGGAACGTCTGTTCGCATGCCGGGGACGTCCATCCAGCGAAAGACTTCTCCATGACTGACTGTTCGCTCGACACAGCGGTTCCCGACTGGATCATTGAACATCCAGAGACGCTGGCGGTATTTGAGGAACTGGGGATCGACTATTCCTGCGGTGGACGGTCGCTGGAGTATGCGTGCCGGGAACAACATCTGAACGCAGCCATGGTGCTGGAAAGGCTGCGGGCGGTGATTGAGCAAGCCTCAGGATGACCGCACCGGCAGCCTCGCAAATTCCATCGGGTTGTTACGCCCAGGTCAGTTCCTTCTTCTCCCCGCTCAACGGGTGCGCCGAGTTGATCGTGTTGAGTTCGAGAGTGACTCCGGTCGGCGTGAAGGTTGCCTGAGTCCAGCCGTTGGGGCGGTCTTTGCCGAAGACGTAGGCGACGGGCGGCAGGTTGATCAGATGCAGGTTGCCGTGTCTCGTCGCCGACCAGCTGTGGGTGTGGCCGAAGATGTACGCTTTGACGTGTGGACGGGCCTCGAGAAGCTCGACGAATTCGGTGGTATCGGCGAGCCCGGTGAAGCGTTTCCCCTCAGGTGGAGCGGTGAACTGCAGGTTGTGGTGTCCAATGATGACTGCCGGCTTGTCTTTTCGCGCATCGAGTTCACGGGTCAACCACATCCGCTGCGCTTCTCCCAGTTCGCCGGTCACGACATCAACTTCGAAGAGGGAGTCGAGCAGGAAGAGGTTGGCGTGCGGTGACTCAATAACGGAGACAAAGCGAGACTGAACCTGCGGATCTTCGGGACGCTGAACGGCCAGCGCTTCGGCCATGGGACCGCGGTCGTCGTGATTGCCGGTGAGCAGGTGCAAAGGCAGGCCCCGTTCACCAAGCGGTTTGACGATGCTCGCGAAGTTGGCGTAGTCGTCGGGCAGTCCCTTCAGGTAGGCGCAGTCTCCGGAGACAATGACTCCGGCAGGCTTTTGCTCCAGAGCACAGACTTCCCCCACGACCTGCCGCAAGTTGGCGGTCATGTTTGTCTCGCGGGCGATCGTTTCCGGGTTAGCGGCGATGTGAGTATCGGAGAGCAGGGCAAATGTGCTCGACTCAACCGACTGGGCTCCCCAACTGCGACCGGCAATGGACAGACTGGCCAGGACAGCAGCACTGCGGCTCAGGAATTCGCGGCGGGACAGGGGCAACTGGTGGACAGGCATGGGAACTCTCCGAGGCGGGACAGGTACGTGAGGAATGAAGCTGCGCTCGGCGTGACGGCCGTTCACATCAGTCAGGTTCTATCAGTCACGAACTGCGGACTCAAGGTTTGGGCTGCGTTATCAAGGAAAGGTGTTTGTGGATTGAACCGAATTCGCCCCCGCGTGACGCAGGACGGGCCAGGCAGAGGCTGCTATTCTGCGGGCTGATCTCGACGACAGGTTCAGCAGAGGATGCACGATGCGCGGGGTGGCTGCTTGGGGAGTGATGTGGTGTCTGACAGCCGTTGGTATTTTGCAGGCGGACCCGTTGCCACGAAGTGAGCCGGAGGCTCAGGGTGTGTCATCTGCACAGATTCGAGATTTCGTCGAAGCCGCCAATGAGAAGATCGACACGCTGCACAGCTTGATGGTGGTACGTCACGGGCACGTGGTGGCGGAAGGCTGGTGGGCTCCTGAAGGGCCGGCGAAACCGCATGTGCTGCATTCGCTGAGCAAGAGCTTCACATCCACCGCTGTGGGTCTGGCTGTAGCGGAAGGGAAGCTGAGCATTGATGACACGGTGCTGTCATTCTTTCCCGACGATGTTCCCGAAACTCCCTCGGACAATCTCAAGAAGATGCGGATCCGTGATCTGCTGACAATGTCGACCGGACACCAGACGCAGCCGACATTCAACTCGGAAACGCCCTGGGTGAAGACCTTCCTGGAGCATCCGGTTCCACACAAGCCGGGGACGCACTTTCAGTACAACTCGCCAGCGACTTACATGTGCTCGGCCATTGTGCAGAAAGTGACCGGGCAAACCGTGCTGGAGTATTTGACTCCTCGACTGTTTGTGCCATTGGCGATTGAAACTCCGGAGTGGCTGGAAAGCCCTCAGGGCGTTTCTGTCGGCGGCTGGGGACTGCTGTTGCGAACAGAGGACATTGCGAAGTTCGGACAGCTGTATCTGCAGCGGGGGAAGTGGCAGGGCAAGCAGCTTGTGCCTGCTGAGTGGATCGAACAGGCGACATCAAAGCAGGTCTCCAATGGGAGTGATCCCTCGCGTGACTGGGATCAGGGATATGGATTCCAGTTCTGGCGGTGTCGGCACGGGGCGTATCGTGGTGATGGAGCGTTTGGACAGTTCTGCATTGTGTTGCCGGAGCAGGATGCGGTGATCACCATCACCGCCGACACGAAGGACATGCAGGCCGAACTGAATGTGGTGTGGGAGCACCTGCTGCCTGCATTTCAGGACGGGGCATTGCCAGCCAACCCTGAAGAACTGTCGAAGTTGAAACAGGCACTCTCAGGACTCAAGGTCCCGGACGGACATGAGCCCAACGTGCTGCGTCTGCCGGGGCGTTCCCGTGCTGCAGAGTCGCAGTGAGGTCGTGCACTCTTTAACGGGCCTATTGACGTGAAGTCCGAGCGGTCGATTTCCGAACTCTATGCCGATGCGACTCGCGCCGCGTTGCTGGGGCTTGGTGTGAACCTGGCGTTGGGGATCGCCAAGCTGGTGGGGGGGCTGGTCGGGAGTTCGTTTGCGCTGATTGCCGATGCCGTCAATTCGCTGGGAGATGTGGTGACGACGGTGGTGGTGCTGCTTGCGTTGCGAGTGGCTCAACGCCCAGCTGATGCTGAGCATCCCTATGGGCATACACGAGCCGAGGGAATTGCCGCCTCAAACGTGGCTGTGCTGATCATCATTTCGGCCATGGTGGTGGGTTGGGAGGCGATTCAGCGTCTGTCTCACCCGCATGCCGTTCCCCCCATGTGGACGTTGTGGCTGGCCGGAGCGAACATTGTCATTAAGGAAGGGCTGTATCGCTACAAAATCAAAGTCGGAAAGCGAACCGGGTCCGGAGCGATGATTGCTAATGCCTGGGATCACCGCAGCGATGCGCTGTGTGCGTTGGCAGTGCTGCTGGGACTGCTGGCCATTCGACTTGGCGGACCGCGCTTCATCTGGGCCGATGAAGCCGCTTCACTGGTGGTGATGGGGGCGATCATCTGGTCGGGCGTGCAGCTGTTCCGCACCAGTGCCAGCGATCTGATGGATGTTCAGGCCGACCCCGAACTGGTGGAGCGGATTCGTGCGGCAGCGAGACAGGTGAAGGATGTGCGGGACGTGGAGACACTCTGGGTTCGCAAGTCCGGACTTGAGTTTTTCGCCGACATTCACATTGAAGTGGATCAGCACTTGACGGTCGCCGCAGGACACCGAATTGGACACGAGGTGAAGGACCGATTGCTACGGGATTTCCCCAGACTGCGAGACGTACTGGTGCATCTGGAGCCGTACCCGCACCTTCACGATGATACGTGAGCTGACACTTCGCGAGCCTGTCTTGAAAGACTACTCAGCTACGTTTGCAGAGAGATCGGACACGAGCTGCGACGTCGGAAAGTGATTGGCGAGCATGTGATCGGCCCGGCGCATTTTCTGGGCCAGGATGCGTCCCATGTTCAGTACGAACTTGTGCGCGGCCAGTGGCTGCAACAGTTCGAGCTTCTGAAAGTTCTCGACCGAGAAGAACAGGAACTCGGCCTGTTCCACAACGCGAATGGTTGCGGAGTGGGGTGCCGGATCGAAGAAGGCGATTTCTCCAAAGATCGCGCCGGGACGGAGGAACGCAACCTGCTGTTCGCCGAACTCCCGGCTGCTGTGAACCACTTCGCATGATCCACTGCGGATGGCAAACAGCCCATGAGGATGATTGTTGCCTTCACAGATGACGGATCGACCGGTCGCATAGGTCACATGATCAGCAAGCCGGAGGATGGCATCGCGTTCTTCAGGAGACATCGTTCGAAAGATCGGGCAATCGGCGACGTTCTTTTCGCAGTCAATCATGTGACCAGGTTCCGTGCAGCAGGAGAATATCGGACGTATTAATATTGCGGTTGGCCGACCACCGGTGGCAACAGCGAGTCTGCCAGGGGAGGAGACCTGGGTGAAAAAGATTCCGGTTATTCTGACTGTGCGTCTTGTGCAGGGACCGTCGGTGGCTGACAGGTGCATTCACTCAATGGTGGTGGTGGCATGATGGCCAATCGCCGCTCGGTCTTAGAGTGAAAAGAAATCACCGCAGGGGACGCAGAGGAACGCAGAGAACGAAACAAGGATGCCGCGAACCAGAACGAGGATGCTGCTGGTTGTCTTCAGGGAGATCAGCCATAAGGGTGATGGGGGGCGATCTGTGCGGCGCCCCCTCTCTTTTTTTGCTGAGTCCGGCGAATCTGGATTTCTCCCCACCACCATCGGGCATAAGCACCCGTGGCTAATTGGATGCCTGCCGGTGGTTGCTTCAACAAGCCGGGTGTGAGACGATTCCGGACCACGATCCGGGGCCGAGTTTTGCCTCGGACGACACGAGAGGTACGTTGCCGGAGAATTCGTCTGCATGTCTGCACCATATCGCCCCACGGGTGTGATTCCCGCCTGCCTGATGCCCTTCGATGGTGAGTTGCGGATTGACGAAGCCGCCTATCGAAGTCACTTGCGGGATCTGGCCGGTGTGGATGGTGTGACTGCCATTACGATCAATGGCCATGCCGCTGAGGTGCATGCACTCACGTTTGATGAGCAGCGACGTGCGCTGGAAGTCGCGATGGACGAACTGCAGGGTGCCGTTCCGGTGATCGTCGGCGTTTCGTCGACGGGTAGCCAGGAAGCGGCTCGACTGGCCGCCATGGCTGCCGAGGGTGGGGCATCAGGCTTGCTGGTGTTTCCTCCGGAAAGCATGAGCATGGGAGGGCAGCTGCGTCCGGAAATGGCGATGGCCCACTATGGTCGCATCGTGGATGCGACGGATCTGCCGCTCATTCTGTTTCAGTATCCGCTCCCAGGCGGTCTGGGCTATCCGCTGCAGACAATGCTGAGCCTGTGCCAGAAGTACCCGACAATCCGCGGCATTAAAGACTGGTGCAACGATCCGGCTCTGCATGAACGGCACATCCGTGAACTGCACGCACTGGAGAACCCGGTGGCCGTGTTATCGACTCACAGTGCCTGGCTGCTCGGTTCACTGGTCATGGGGTGTGACGGACTGCTCTCCGGTGCGGGGAGTGTTGTCGCCAATCTGCAGGTGGCGTTGTTTCGTGCGGTACAGGCCGATGACCTGGCAACCGCTCGCCGCTTGAGCGATCGGCTCTATCCCATCACGCGGGCGTTCTACGGGGCACCATTCCTGGACATGCACAACCGGATGAAGGAAGCGCTGGTCATGCTGGGACGACTGCCAGCGGCCCATGTGCGTCCGCCGCTGATGAAGTTGTCCGCTGATGAGATCCAATCAATTCGTCGTTTCCTGGAACAGGCGGAGATCACACCAGCGACGGTGTACCAGCCGGTGACGTAGCCAAACGGCTCCGGAACGGGTAAGCATTTTCCGATTTTGACGAAACCTCCTGCTGTCCGGAGGGTTATTCTCTACGGTTGAATTCCGTCAAGGAGCACACTGCGCGGTGTGCTTGACGTCAGTGCGGAATTCGGAACTTGAAAGCACATGGAGCTTTGCAATGAGTCGTAAGTGGCAGATGACGGGCTTGGCATGGCTGTTTCTCGGGCTGACATTTGGGACATCGGGCGTCTGGGCCCAGGAGGCAGGGCAACTCAAGGAGCAGGCTCAACGGCTAATGCGTCATGCCGCCGAACTGTCCGAGCAGGGACGATCTGACGAAGCGGCGCGCTATCTGGAGGAAGCCCAGGGGTTGCTCCGGCGAGCCTCCGAGGGCGGGTCAAAGGAAGCAGGAGCCCGTAAGACTAAAGAAGAGGGCGATGTCCGCCGCGAAGGTGGCGAAAAGGAAGCCCGCCGCGAAGGCGGAGAGAAGCAGGTTCGGGAAGGGGGCGAAAAGCGACCTGAAGAGATCCGCAAGCAGGTCGAAATGATGTCCCGCAAGGCAGCCGAGTTGTCACGACTGGGGCGTAACGAGGAAGCGTCTCGTGTTCGCGAGGAAGCCCAGCAACTCCTCAAGCGTGGCGAAGGTGGACAGCAAAAGGAAGGAAGCAAGCCTCAGCCGGAACAGGCCCGCAAGCAGGCGGAGCAAATGATGCGACGAGCTGCCGAACTAGGTGAGGCCGGACGTACAGAGGAAGCTGGGCGGTTGCGTGAGGAAGCCCAGCAACTGATGAAACATGCCGAATACGGTTCTCGAAAAGAAGGGGGAGAGTCTCGCGACGGGCGTCCCACAGATGGGGCCATGGCAGAAAAGATGGAGCACATTCGTGTCGCCGCTGAGCACCTGCGTGCTGCAGGGTTGAACGATGTGGCGGAAGAACTGATGAAGCAGGCCGAGCGGATGAAGCACGGTCCTCGTTAACCAGAACTCCAATGTCGTGAGCCACTTCCAGCAGGCCGCTATTGCGGCCTGTTGGTATTTGGACCTCGCCCCGAGATCGAACTTGCGCTCGCATCGCCTGCGGACCAGGTCCGGAAGCTGGGCGAGGCTCAATCTGACGATTGGCCTTCGGTGGCCTTGGTGAGTTCCACGATCTGTTCTTTCCGGCGAGCAATGGCATCGACGAGCTGCTGCCGATCATCTCCGGTCGCCGCTTTGAGTTTGGCTTCGAGAGCGTGCAATTCGCCTTCGAGTTGCGACTTGGCATTTTCCCGTTGCTCGGATTCTTCGGCCTTATCGAAGACAATGTCTTCGGGCCGGGCATTGTCGGGAGCTGTATCAGCCCCAATTGCCTCGGGAATGATGCGGACCTGCTCGTCCATGCGTCTCTGATTCATAAAGGTGGGAGAGACGATTTCGACGCCATCTCGATGCAGTGTATCGAGGACGTGGCGATACAGATTGGATCGTGCCGTCAGAAGGCTCTTCACTTCGGTGAGTAGACCGCTGACGCGATAGGTGATGGCGTAGTTGCCAAGCTCCACAATCAACACAAATGGCTCCTCGAGCCCGGCTGCCTGAGCCGCTTCCACCAGGAGCGATTCAACGCGTCGGTGTTCGACATCGTATCCGAGTGACAGTGTGCCAGAAACAATCGTCCCGGAAGAGCGGACCACCGCGACCGGATGTGCAATCAGAAACGAGTTCGACAGCGACACCAGCTCTCGCTGTTCCGTCTGAATTTCCGTATCGAAGAGTCCTCGGTCCGCCACACGTCCAAAGTGATCGCCGACGCGAATGAAGTCGCCCGTCTTGAAGGCCTGAGTCATCCGGAGAATGATGCCTGCCATGAGGTTGGCAACAATGGTTGTGGAAGACATGGCAATGACGGCCGACAATGAGATTCCGATCAGGGCAATGACCTGATTCTGAACGCTGTCACTGACCGGCAGCGAAATGGCAATCGCCACCACACCCGCGATGGTAAACCCCAACATGACGAGCTGGCGGGGAAGTTTTTGAGCGTTGTCAAATTCGGGATGCCGAACGAGCAGCATCCAGTTGGCGGTGAGTAGAAAGAGCACGACACCGACAACGGTCGCCAATAGCGGGATCAGCGAGACCAGCAGTCCGAGAAAAGCCTCCATCGCGACATCATCTCTCTTGCTGAACTGGGTGGATCACGGAGAACCGGTGGCCGCCGGGCCAGACTCTCGACCGGTTCTGACGTTTCGATCGCCGCATCAGGATAGCAGAACACAGTTCGTCCAACAGTTGCCAACTGGTATCGCCGCCGGGGTGGCATTCCTGGAATTCGCGGCTGGCGGGGCCGATTGTGCGGACTGCAATACTTCCCATGGTATGTGGTCAGTGGTCAACCGGTGATCCATGGCGTTCTCAAGCGAATGGTGAGCATCCAAAAGGCAGAGCGGGAATACTGGTAACAGACGTTTCCAAGATGTGAGATTGCGACATTCACTGTTTCGCGGGTAGGCTCAATGCATTTCACTGCAACTCCTCCATCGGCAGCTTCGAACCGGCCTCGAAGGTCCACCGCAGCATTGCGGGTCCGCCGATTGCTTCCGGCGCACCTTTCCAGGGCGGAAGTCGAACACTGGGAACGACTGAGCGATCATTCACTGTCTCCCAATCCATTTCTTTCGCCTCATTTCACGCTGCCGCTACTGCAGCATCTTCCGCCCGACCTTCCAGTGCGAATGCTCGTTGTGGAAGACGAAGCGAGCGGCGAGTGGCGTGCTGCTGGAGTCTTTGAGATTACCTCGCCCAGTATGCGCCAACCGCTCGCCTACGCCCAGGGATTGTCTTCTTCGTACGCATTCCTGGACGGCCTGCTGATCGACCGTCGAGATGCAGCCCGAACGGTGCAGGCTATGTTCTATGACCAGTTTCAGCATCGCGATTGGCACGGATTTCACTTTTCCGCCATCCACACCAATTCCCCACTCGATCGACTCTTGCATTTCACGGCTCAAAAGCTGGGGATGAGCATTTTCTATCCGCGCCGGTGGGACCGGGCACAGTTCAGCACGCATCAGTCCATCAGCAAAGAAGAGATCGTCCAGCAGTGTTCCAAATCACGGCGGAAGTCATTGCGTCGTGGGCGTCGACTGCTGGACGACCAAGGAAACGTGACCTTTCAGCTTCGACGAGCCACTGGTGGAAGCGACTCCTGTGTCGACGGCTTCTTGCGTCTGGAAGCGATGGGCTGGAAGGGAGCTCAAGGCACCGCCATCGCCTGCAGCCCTCCTCGCGAGGCGTTCTTTCGCAACCTGGTAGAGAATTTTTCGCAAAAGAGGGACGTGCTGTTTGGCGAGTTGCGTCTGGACAATCAGCTGATTGCCAGCACATGCAACATCCGTTCAGCCGAGACGTTGACCGCATTCAAGATTGGCTGGGACCCGTCGTTCGCGGACGCAGGAATTGGACTGTGGTCCGAAATCGAACTGGCCGCTGCCGTCTGTCAAAATCTGCCTGAGATTGCGTACATTGACAGTTCAGCCAAGGAAGGATCCTACGTGGAATCAGTCTGGTTGGATCGGCAGCCGATGCACTCGGTGACTTACTCATGGTCACGACGAGGCTGTGCTCTGCAGTCGGCCCGTCAATACTACTACTGGTTGAAGCGATTAATGCCTCAATCGCAGTTGACGCACTAATTGAGTCGATACGTGCGACAGTGGCATTTTGACTGACACCTGGACAACGAGTCCCGCCAACACAAGACCAACCACGCTTTGCCGTTGTTCGTGATGATTGTGTCTCAACGAGACTCCAGTCCGCAGTACATGTGGCGATTCGCCCGGACTACTTTGTCAGTTCAAACTTGAACTCATTGGGACCATCGTAAGTCACGGTTGCCGTGAGTCCTGAATTATCCACGTGACCATATCGCTCCGGGATCAATGACGTTTCTTTGACGGTCGGGTCGATCTCATCGAGATTGGCGCCGGGTGGCGGCCCTTCGACTTTCACACAAGTCACGGTCACGTTGTGGTCGGTGGCAATCGCGCCATCACCGTCCTCGTACGTTTGGAGTACGAACCGCCCCTCGGCGTCGGTTCGACCGACGGCTGCACTCAATCCTCCGGCGGGAGAGAAAATCACGGTCGCACCGGGGAGGGGAGCGCCTTCAAACGTCACCACACCTCCGGCCTCGACGACCTGACGGCGATCTTTTGTCCATTGGTCATCGCCGCCCGCACACCCAGCGGCCAGCAGCAAACCGGCCAGCAACAGCAATTGAATTCGCATGACTCGTCCTTCGAAATCTTCTGGTCAATGAGTCAGCCCGCACGAGCAACTGCGCTGAAGTGCAGGTGATCCACAGACGACGGAAACAATGACTTCCGTGATGCACATCACGAGCGATACGGCGGCGACAACGCAATCACACGAACATTGCGTCAACGAGGCCGCACGCATCACAGATCAGTTCGTGTTCCCCTCCCGCCACACGGGGGAAAGGGAATCGGCAATCACACTAGAATTCGCCGACCACTTCGCCACCAGACTTGGATCCGAGTGAACCCCAGACGCCATAGGGGCTCGCACCGCTGGAGACGACGCCGGAGCTGACATTTCCAGCATCGATGTTCTCACTGATGAAGCGGACTGCCCCATCGGCCATCAGGACCTGACACCCGCCCACGTGCAGGCTTCCCGGGGTATGAATCCCGGCATTTCCATCGCCGTTGCATACGGCAGAGTTCGGCGAGAGGATCGTAGTGCAAGTCACGTATCCGGCGCGACCATCCGTCCACCGAATTCCCAGAGACCGATCTCGCGAAGCCAGCGTGGTGGAATAAGTCCCGTTGCTGAAGCTGGCTTTGCAGGCGGATGGGCTGGTCGTGTTCTGATTGGTGTTGGCTCCAAAGCTATTGGTGGACGTCGTCCCGCTCCCTCTGGGGCGTACGCACTCGGCCATCAGCAGCGTATTGCTGGAACCATCTGTAATGTCGCGGAATCCGACACTCGTGTTGTATCCGAATATGCCGCGAATGGTGCCGCCGCTGGTGGAGATTCCACTGTAGGAGTCGCCCCCGTTGAACAGGTAGCTGGTTTGCCCAATGGGTGAGATATCCCGTGTGTCAAACTGCGAAGGGCAGTTAATCACAGAGAGATGGTTCTTGTACGGAGCATAACCGCTGTTCCAGACGTAAGTTGGCGCCGCCGCGATCTGGTTGTACAGCGGGGCCTGATCAAAGTAAGGAAGGAGCGGAATGAATCCGCTGAAGCGGGACTCACCAATTGTCGTACTGCTTTCCTGGGGTCCGAGTCGGCTGGGGCAGAACATGCCGTAGGTGTCGTGGTAGTTGTGCAGTGCCAAGCCCAGTTGCTTGAGGTTGTTCTTGCACTGCGACCGACGGGCCGCTTCGCGAGCCTGTTGCACGGCAGGCAGCAGGAGGGCAATGAGAATGGCGATGATCGCGATCACCACCAGCAGTTCGATGAGGGTGAACCCTCGACGGAAAGTACGCATGGTCTGGCCTCTAAGAGAAGTGACGAAATGCAGAAATTGATCCGACAGTCATTATGGCTACCGGACACAAGCACGTCCACTTTCAAGGCCAGCAAATCCGCAATTGACGTCTCAACAACGGCATCAGAATTGCTTTGTTCCCGCCGGATTACTCACCGGTTTTGGCAACGATCATGACTCCAGGGCTCGAAGCAGCCCCTGCGCTTTGTGCAGAGTCTCTTCGAACTCGGTCTCAGGATCAGAATCTGCCACAATCCCGCCCCCGACGGGGAAATGCAGCAGGCCGGACTTCCAGGTCATGGTGCGAATGAGAATGCTGCTGTCCGCCGTCCCATCCAGACCGCAATAGAATAGCGATCCGCAATAGGGACCACGGGCAACCTGTTCCAGTTCCTGGATGATCTGCATCGCCCGGACTTTGGGGGCCCCGGTGATGGACCCGCCGGGAAAAGTTGCGGCAATGAGATCCCAGAAGTCTGCGCCGTCGCGGAGGGTTCCACAGATCTCCGAGACGAGATGAGTGACGGTCTCAAACGTTTCCACGGTACAGAGTTCGGGAACGGAGATACTGCCCGGTTTGCAAACCCGCGAGAGGTCGTTGCGCATGAGATCGACGATCATCACGTTTTCCGCCTGATCCTTACGGCTGGCCCGGAGTTCATCCTGAGTGAGCAAGTCGTATTGGGGGTCTTTCCAGCGCTGGCGGGTCCCCTTGATGGGACGGGTCCGCACGATTTTTCCCCGTAGCTCGACGAATCTCTCAGGAGACGAGGAGAGAACGGCCCAATCGGCGTGTCGCATGTATCCTGCGAAGGGCGCCGGGTTCGCCACTCGAAGTCGCTGGTAGATCACCAGTGGATCGGCCGTAGCCGCCTTCACCAGTCGCTGAGAGAGGTTGGCCTGAAAGATGTCGCCGGCGTAGATGTCATCCACCACTCGCTGGACCGCAGCCAGGTATCCCTCCCGAGAGAAGTTGGACCGCACCCCGGTCACATGCGTTGCGGGACAAGAGCCAGGCTGATCGATCGCCGCTGCGGTAATCTCTTTCTGCTGAGACGTTTCCGATGCCGCCATGGAAGCGATACGTGATGCCCCCACTTGTTGTAGTCGACGCAGAACGAAATCGAGCCGCTGTTGAGCATGAAGCATTCGCGGGTGACCGGCCCCCGGCTGGCCCTGAGAGATGATCCAGCAGCGGTTCTGAACATGATCCCAGGCAATCACCCAGTCATAGAGTCCGACCAGCATGCTCGGCAACCGAAACTCATCCCGGGCTGGAAAAGGAAGCCGCTCCCAGCAGCCCCCCAGTTCATACCCGAGTAATCCGGCCGCCCCACCTTGAAACGGAGGTAGCCCCGCAACCGCCGGCGTTGCCCATTCCTGGAGCACCGGACGCAGCTCTCGAAATGGATCTACTCCATACTGAACAGCCAAAGAGTTCCCGGCTGCGGCAAGTTCCTCCGCCCGTGCAGGTGAATCGAGCTGAAACACCCTGAACGGGTCCGCCATCAGAAAACTGTAGCGTCCCCGCGCATCGCGACGCGGGCTCTCCAGCAGCAGCAGATGTTCCGCATCACTCCAGCAGGACAGCACATCCGTCACTGTGGGAGCAGGCCGAAGTTCGTGGACAAGCGGTGTCATGGAGTGACCCGCGGTGCAAGAGGGGCGAATTCGAACGGTGGACTAGTGATGCTGAGCCAGCAGCTCCGCAATCTGCACCGCGTTTGTCGCCGCTCCCTTGCGAAGATTGTCGCTGACACACCAGAACGACAGGCCGTTCGGGCTCGACAAGTCCTTGCGGATGCGGCCGACAAAGACCATATCCGAGCCATCGCAGGTGTGGGGCAGGGGATACGCTCCATTGGCGAGGTCATCCACGACCGTGATACCGGGGAAGCTGGCGAACAGTTTGTGAGCTTCTTCAACGCTGATGGGACGTTCGGTTTCGACCGTGATCGTTTCGCTGTGGCAATTGGACACCGGAACGCGGACGCACGTGGGATTCACGAGAATCGACTCGTCCCCCAGGATCTTGCGGGTTTCGTACACCATCTTCATTTCTTCGCTGGTGTAGCCCTGTTCCTTCGGCCCCCCGATCTGCGGAATGCAGTTGAAGGCAATGGGGTGCTTGAACACCTTGTACTCGTATGGCTGCCCTTCCAGGAAGGCTTTTGAACCAGCAACAAGATCCTCCTGCCCCTGGACTCCGGCCCCGCTGGTGGCCTGGTAGGTACTGACAATGACCCGTTTGACACGTGCTGCATCGTGCAAAGGCTTCAGTGCGACCACCATTTGCGTGGTCGAGCAGTTTGGACTGGCAATGATCCCCTTGGCATTGAGAGCTGCTTCAGGATTGACCTCGGGAATAACGAGAGCCACCCCCTCCTTCATGCGCCAGTAGCCGGACTCATCAATCACAATCGCCCCGGCATCGACAGCCGCAGGCAGAAATTCTGCGGCCACATCGTCGGGCGTGGTGCTGATAACAAGATCAACGCCGGCGAAGGCCTCCTTCGTCAGTGGCTCAACCGTGTATTCGCGGCCTCGAAATGTGATGGTGCTTCCGGCACTGCGAGCCGATGCCAGAAAACGAAAGTTCTCGGCCTGAAACTCACGTTCTTCCAGCAGTTGTCGCATAATGCGGCCAACTGCCCCGGTCGCTCCCACGAGGGCCACAGTTCCGAACACGTCATCGACTCCCAAAATGCACAGGTGACAACGGCTCATCAGTCGAGCCGAAACCGTAGTCTAGTGACCGAAGAACGCAGTGGTCCAGTTCTGGAGACCAAGTTCGCATTCGTGACATTAGACCTTCGAGCGCGGTTTCTGGTTCGCTGTCGCACCATGCATCGGCGTCCCACTCTTCCCCACGGGGTCCAACAATCGGAACCGCAGTATCTTGGGGAGTGCGATCGCCATCCGGCTACTTTGCCATCGCAACCGGCGGGGGCAGGAACTCGACGAAGCCCGTCGGAACATCCTGCGTTTCAATTTGTGCAGCCACTTCGCTGCGCAGGACGCGAACATCCGGCGGCGCATCAATACACAGTTTGACGCGATTCCCTCTGATTTCGCTGACCCGGATGGAAATAGAGTCGCCGACGAAGATCGCTTCGCCCGGCTTTCGAGACAGTACCAGCATGGCATCCTCCTTGAATTGAGATCCGTGGTAGTCGCCCCACGCAAGGCATTATTTAACACTTTCAGTTCCAGGACAGCAGAATTGCAAAACTTTCAAGGGCACGCTTGGCGTAAAACCTCTACTGGGCAGCAGTTGAAATTTCGTGCGTATGCGATCGACTTCGTTGCAATCCCGGACGCTTCACGTGCCTGCCGCGAATCGCGCCGCTCGTTTCGCACGGGTGCCTTTTTTCGCACACCCTGCTGGATCAAAATTTCGCGAAGTCGTTAACTCAAATTGCATGCGACCTTTGGGCGAAACGACCGCCACGACCGGCGGAATCTGCCGACAAACCAATTGACAGGTTGCCCTCACAACGTATAGTGGCCGCCACGCGAAGTTCACAACATCTTGACGTTGCGTGAGGGCTGGCCACAACTGGTTGTGGGCGTTCCCTCGAATTCCCATCAGAATTCCAGTTCCCGAACCCATCTTTCGCCCGATACATATTCTGAACGGGCATCCAGTGTACACATTGTCACTCGGACGGTTCGTGATGCGCGCATTGAGATCTGCGATCAACGCCGGGACGGCTTAGTGTGAGCCGGCTCTCATTGGACGAACACTCTTCACAGGATCAGGTGCACGATGCACTCAACACAGGGAACGAACGTGACTCAGACGATTTCTCTTGGCTCGGCTGCCCCTCTCCAGTGCGAACCATACTTCTGCCCCGCAGGCACCGACCCATTCACAACTGTGGAATGGGACAAGCGAACCGCTCATATCAAAGATGAGAATGGTGGCATCCTTTTTGAGCAGACCGACTGCGAAATTCCCAAGGACTGGTCGCCGCTGGCCACCAATGTTGTTGTCTCCAAGTACTTCTACGGAGAACCTGGCACACCTGAGCGAGAGAAGAGCGTTAAGCAGGTCATCCACCGCGTCGCGCGCACCATTGCCGACTGGGGTATACAGGACGGTTACTTTGCTTCGCCGGCCGACGGAGAAAACTTCTACCGCGAACTTGCCTGGCTCTGCCTGCACCAGCATGGGGCATTTAACTCCCCCGTGTGGTTCAACGTGGGATTGTATCACCAATATGGTGTCAAAGGCTCGCAGGGCAACTACTACTGGGACGTCCAGTCGAAGATGGTCAAGCGACCAACGACTCCCTACGAGTTTCCCCAGGCCTCGGCATGCTTCATTCAGTCGGTCGACGACAACATGGAAGACATCATGCGTCTGGCGACGAGCGAGGCGATGTTATTCAAGTTTGGGTCGGGGACGGGAACGGACTTGTCGACGATTCGTTCGCACCGCGAAAAGCTTTCTGGTGGTGGTCGTCCCTCGGGGCCGTTGTCCTTCATGCGGGTGTACGATCAGATTGCGGCGGTGGTGAAATCGGGTGGCAAGACGCGCCGCGCGGCGAAGATGCAATCGCTGAAGGTGTGGCATCCGGACATCATGGAGTTCATCGAGTGCAAGTACAAGGAAGAGCAGAAGGCGCACACGTTGATTGAGAGTGGTCGCTACGAAGCCAATTTCAATGGCGAGGCGTACAGTTCGATTTTGTTCCAGAACGCGAACCTGTCGGTGCGGGTGACCGATGATTTCATGAGGTCGGTCGAAGAGGACGGTCAATGGACCACGCATTGGGTAACAAGTTCCAAGGCGGACGGTCCTTCCTATCCGGCGCGAAAGGTTTTGCAGCGGATGGCGGAATGTGCGTGGCATTGCGGCGATCCGGGTGTGCAGTACGACACGACGATTAATCGCTGGCACACTTGCCCGAATTCGGGTCGTATCAATGCCAGCAACCCGTGTTCGGAGTACATGTTCCTGGACGACACGGCCTGCAATCTGGCCAGCATCAACCTGATGAAGTTCCGCACCGGCGACGGCACGTTTGATG